>NZ_JAVRPS010000256.1:0-14690 GCF_032162105.1 Mycobacterium sp.
GCAGCAGCTGCTGTTCGACGCCGGCTATGCCGGTCTGTCCTGGCCCAAGGAGTACGGCGGCGGGGGCGCCGACGCCAAACTGCGTGCGATCTTCAACGAGGAAGTCGATCGGGCCGGTGCTCCTGAACGGCTCAACATCATCGGCGAGGACTTCGCCGGACCGACGATCATCCAGTTCGGCACCCCCGACCAACAGCAGCGCTACCTGAGGCCGATCCTGATCGGCGAGGAGCTGTGGTGTCAGCTGTTCTCCGAACCGGAGGCAGGCTCCGACCTGGCCTCGTTGCGCACCAGCGCCACGAAGGTCGACGGCGGCTGGCGCATCCAGGGCCAGAAGATCTGGACTAGTCGCGCCCAGCTGGCAGCGCATGCAATTCTGCTGGCCCGCACCGGCGGCGGACAGCGGCACCGCGGGATCACCTATTTCCTACTGCCCATGGACACCCCCGGCGTCGAAGTCCGTCCGCTGGCACACATGTTGGGCGAGGCCGAATTCAACGAGGTCTTCCTCGATGACGTGTTCATCCCCGACGACGGTGTACTTGGCGAGGTCGACGGCGGCTGGCAGGTCGCGATGGGCACCCTGGCGTTCGAGCGGGTAGCGATCGCCACCGGACGGGTGAACACCACCGGCGCCGTCGACGACCTGATCGCTGAGATCGCGAGCCGCACCACAGAACACGGCACCCCGCTGGGCGCCGACCCGCTGGTGCGGCAACGGATCGCCGACCTCTACGGGCGCGCGCTGGTGCACTACCTGATCGGACAGCGGGTGGTCACCGGCGCTGCCAGGGACGGATCGCCGGGCCCTGTGACCTCGATCGGCAAGCTGTTCTTCTGCCCGCTGGTGGAGGACATCGCCGACTTCGGGCTGGAACTGGACGAGATGGGCGGGCAGTTCGCGCTCTCCGAAAAGAGTTCATCCGACTCGTCGCCAACCGAAGGCCAACGGTGGCTGCGGCTGGCCTATCAGGCCCGCGGCACCGCCATCGCAGGCGGATCGACGTTCATCCAGCGCAATATCGTCGCCGAGCGCATCCTCGGCATGCCGAAGAGCTGACATCCCGAGGTCAACGTGACGAGCTACCAGTGGAATCCGACCACCGCCTACATCGACGGTGCCAACGTGACGCGGCTGGCACGCAGGCACGGACTGGCCGGCATCGACGAGCTGCGGTCTCGCTCTGTTGCGGACACAGCCTGGTACTGGGATGCCGTCGCCACCGATCTGGACCTGCGGTTCCGCACCCCATACAGTCGAGTGTTGGATCTCCGCAACGGAATTGAGTATCCCGACTGGTTCGTCGACGGGACATTGAATATCGTCGACTCCTGTCTGCTGCGTTGGCGCGACGACACTCCTGATCGCATCGCCGTCGTGCACGAAGACGAGGCCGGTCAGATACGCGAACTCACGTTTGCTCAGCTGGCCGACGAGGTGGGACGCGCCGCAAATGGATTGCGCGATCTGGGAATCGGTCCTGGCGATGCCGTCGCGATCTACCTGCCCATGATCCCAGAAGCGGTCATTGCCTGTTACGCGGTGGCGTCCCTCGGCGCGGTGCTGGTGCCGCTGTTCTCCGGTTTCGCGGCGACGGCGATCGCGTCGCGACTCGAAGACGCCGAGGCCAAGGCGGTCATCGTTGCCGACACAACCACGCGGCGCGGGCGCGCGCTGCCGCTTCTACCCCAAGTCAATGAAGCACTGGCAGACTGCCCGACCGTTCAGCATGTGATCGTGGTGCCCAACGGAGCAGAGGCACCCCCCAAATACGTTGGCGCGCGCATGGTTTTGTGGTCACAACTGACCTACCGCGACGCCCCGTTGGTGCCGGTCGACCTCGGCGCCATGGCCCCACTACTGCTGGCCTACACGTCGGGCACGACCGGCAAGCCCAAGGGCGCCGTCCACACACACGCCGGTTTCCTGGTGAAAACTGCCAGCGAGGTCGCCTACTCGTTCGATGTCAAACCCGGCGGGGTGTTCTGCTGGATCACCGACATGGGCTGGATCATGGGCCCGCTGTCGGTGTTCGGCACCCACGCCAACGGTGCGACACTGATGTTGTACGAGGGTTCACCGGACAGACCCGATTCCACCCGGCTGTGGCGGCTCGTCGAACGCCACCGGGTCACGATGCTGGGGGTGTCCCCCACCCTGGTCCGCACGTTGCGCTCGGCTGACCTTGCCCAGATGCCCGACCTGTCAACGGTGCACGTGTTGGGCTCGACCGGCGAACCGTGGGATCCCGAGTCCTACGAGTGGCTGGCCCGCGACACGTTCGGCGGACGCGTCCCGGTGATCAACTTCTCTGGCGGCACCGAGGTCGGTGGATCGTTCCTCGCTCCCTACCCCGTCGAATCCATCCGCAGTTGCTCACTGGGCGGCCCATCACTCGGAATGGACGTCGACGTGGTCGACGACAACGGCCGATCCGTGCGTAGCCGGGTCGGCGAACTCGTGTGCCGCCAGCCGTGGCCGTCGATGACGCGCGGGATCTGGCGAGACGACGAACGCTACCGTCAGGCGTACTGGTCACGGTTCCCGGGGATCTGGACGCACGGCGACTTCGCAACAGTCGACGATGACGGCCAGTGGTTCATCCTCGGGCGCTCCGACGACGTCATGAACGTGGCCGGTAAGCGGCTGGCGCCTGCCGAGGTGGAATCGGTGATGATCACCCATCCACGGGTCGCCGAGGCGGCCGCCGTCGGCGTCCCCGACTCGGTCAAAGGTGAAGCGGTGTGGGCATTTTGGGTGTTGCAGTCAGAGGATGGCGCCGCAATCGATTCCCAGACCGCCGATGAGGTCGGTGCTGAGCTGGCCCGCTTGGTCGGGCGCGAACTGGGCAAGCCCTTCACGCCGTCGCGGGTCTGGCGCGTGAGCGCGCTACCGAAGACACGTTCGGCCAAGATCATGCGCCGCGCGATCCGGGCGGCTGCTCTGGCAATCGATCCAGGAGATCTCTCCGGTGCCGAAAATCCCGATGCGGTCACCGAGATCCGCCAACTCGTCGCACGTCAACCCGCGACGCCGGTCGACGCGTAGGCCGCCTCAGTCGTCGACGGAGATCGCGTCGCGCTCATCCACCGCCAGCGCGGCCTGCGCGTAGCTGTGCACATGGCGGCGCATCCGACGCCCGGCTGCCTCGGAGTCACGACTGCGGATCGCGCTGGTGATCGACTTGTGTGCGCGTCGGGTCACTGCCCTCACCTCGTCGTCGACGAACGCCGCATTCTCGGTTCCGGCGTAGATGGCCTGCGACAACGCCGTCATGAATCCGATCAACAACTGATTGTCTCCGGCCATCGCCACACCGACGTGCCAGTCGAGATTGGCCTGCAGGAAGGCCGGCAGGTCTGCGTCGGGGTCGGCGATGTCCTCGTTGGCCTTGTCGAGCACCGCCAAGTCATCGTCGGTGCGGTTACGCGCCGCGAGTTCGGCACAGAACGGCTCGAGAGCCTCGCGGGTCTCCATCAGATCAGCCAGCCTGATCCTCTGACCGCGGATCAGCATGCTCACCGTGCTGGCCATCGACTTCGTCGTCGGACGCTGAACAAAGGCCCCGCCGGCCCGGCCCGCCCGGACTCGAACCAAGTTCTGAACCTCCAAGATGCGCAATGCCTCCCGCACCGTGGCCCGGCTCATCTGCGTCTGCTTGACCAGCTCGCGCTCCGCGGGCAGCGCCGTGCCCTCTATCAGCTCTCCCGATAGAATCCGCTCGCGCAGTTCCCGAGCCAACACGTCCGACGCCTTCGGTACTTCCACCGGGGTCAGCAAGACAGTCGACCGTGTCGGAGCCTTCGTCGACTCGGGTTGTCCCATTGCCGCACCTCCGGAATGCAATCGGTCTAAAGGTAAGACCCAATGTACCGGTCAGAATATTGCCCGTCGCGTCAGACGGCGACCAGCCGTGTCGTGTCGTCTGCGTCGGCACCGACGATCGACGTCTGACCTGCGGACTCGCCGGCGCGACGCGTCAGAACACCATTCGTGCAATGACCTCGGCGATCGCGGCGGGCTTATCCGAGCCGTCGAGTTCAACCGTCTGTCGCACGGTGAGGTCGACCGTGGTGTCGTTGACCCTCCTGGCGTCCAGGAGATCCGATCGCACCCGGACCCGGCTTCCCGCCGGCACCGGCGCGAGGAACCGGACCTTGTTTAGCCCGTAGTTGATGCCCATCTTGGCATTATCGACGCGGTAGTTGTCCTTGCACAACGCGGGAATAAGCGAAAGCGTCAGGAAGCCGTGGGCAATGGTCGTGCCGTAAGGGCTTTCGGCTCCCGCCCGCTCGACGTCGACGTGGATCCACTGACGGTCCCCCGTCGTGTCGGCGAAGGCGTCAATACGGTCCTGATCGACAGCGGTCCATCCGGATACACCGAGTTCCTGACCGACGGCGTCAACGGCCTCAGCGATGGATGCGATGACGCGCACCGCGCACCTCTCTCATAGAAGTCGAGCCACACCGACTGGGAGCGACTCAATTACCTTGGCGATGAGGTTGGCCAGGGCGGAACCGGACATGACGAGTAACAAGCCGATGACCACCAGTTCCGTGTTGTTCAGTACGAAACCCGCTACCGCCGTGGATAATCCGGCGTAAATGTTGATTAGCCAGATGAGCATTGGCGCGAGCGATGGCCTCCCCTCGTCGGTCACCGATCCGCGCTGTTCCCCGTTGAACATCGCCGCCATCGCGCTCAGTTGCCCCGGTAGGCCGCGAATTCGGGGACGCGCTTTTCGTTGAACGCGCTGACACCCTCCTGCGCTTCGGGAGTGTCGCCGAAGAGCTTCAGGCTCGAGTACGCCATCTGGCCCATCGCCGCGAACTGCTCGGTATCGGAGTTGAACGACTGCTTGAGAATCTTCAAAGCCGTTGGCGAAAGCATCAGGATTTCATCGGCCCATGCCCGCACCTCGGATTTGAGCTCGGCGGCCGGCACCACCTTGTTGACCAGACCCCACTCGGCCGCCTGCTGCGCCGAGTACCGGCGGCACAGGAACCAGATCTCACGGGCCCGCTTCTCGCCGACCACGCGCGCCAGGAACCCGGTGCCAAACCCGGCGTCGAACGATCCGACCCGAGGACCGTTTTGTCCGAATACGGCGGTGTCAGCCGCGATCGTCAGGTCGCAGATCACGTGCAAGACATGGCCTCCGCCGATCGCGAAGCCGTTCACCGCGGCGATCACCGGCTTGGGCACGTCGCGGATCACCCGATGCAACGTGTCCACCTCGAACAGGCCGGTTTCCGATGGTCCATAGTCACCGGTCTCGGCGCGCTGCTTCTGATCGCCCCCGGTACAGAACGCCTTCTCACCGGCGCCGGTCAAGCAGATGACGCCGACCTCTGGGCTCCCCCACGCCAGCTTGAAAGCCCGGATCAATTCGTCGAGCGTTCGCGCGCGAAACGCGTTGTACCGATCGGGTCGGTTGATGGTGATCCACGCCAGGCCGTTGTCGACCTCGTAGGTGATGTCGGTGAACTCGGTCATCGGTTGCCTCTCTTCGTTGAAAGCCGCAGTCACTGTCCGCCTGCAAGTTATGGTCTAACCATATTACCAAACGAGTCGGCTGGGGCAAAGTAGCGATTGCCGGCCGCCTCACGCAGGCACGAACTCCCGACGAATCCGCGCCAGTTCATCGATCGACCGCTGGAGGTCGTCGAGCTCAGCGACGAGGGCCGACCGACGATCCGCAATGTCGGCTGCGTCGCCCTCGGGGTCGAGCAGACCCCGGTGGCGCGCCAATTTCACAGCGGTGCTGAACATTTCACCCGATACCGACTCCTCCGTGATGCGGTGCTGGAGCGACCATTGGCGGCCCAGGCGGAGGCACCTCGTGAGCAACTGCTGTTCGTCGACGTCTCGGCGGGGGCCGAGGTTGACTAGTTCCTCGGCGACCACTCGGTACGCGTCGACGAACGGCCGGAGCACCAAATGCGCCACCAGCAGATCACTCTCAGTGAGACTCCGCGCAGCCTCCTCGGTATCGAGCGGTGCGCTCCGGTCGATACTGCGTCCGTTCATGATCGCAAACTCGTGCCACAACTCGTCGGCGAACTCGTCGCGGCCGGCGAAGAAGAAGTCGAACTTCAACAGTTCTCGGACGGCGAGTGCCTTCTCCCACCCAGTGCGCTTGGTTGCTCCCGGCGTCTGCACGATCGCCAGCAGGGCAAGTTCGGCGATCGCCCGCATGAACAAAACGTGGATCGCACTGTTGCGGTACACCGCAACGATCAGATGCTGGTCGTCGCCAATCCCCCACACCGTCTCCGGCCCCTCGGCATAGCTCGTCAACACACCGGACCCGACCAAGTCGTGCAACGTCTGCGAAACCGTGGCACGGTCGGTGAGGTCGGCACCCCCTGCAACGGGCCAGCCCCTGGCGGCAAGGTACCGCGCGACGGGCGCGAGGGTGGCGCACACTTCGTCTAGCGTCAGGGCTCGGTCGGCGCCGAGCATCGCGACGCTCACGGCGGCCGTCGCAGACACCGGCGTGGCCTGGTTGAGGCGGTGGCAGATGTCCAGTGCGACACGCTCGACCACCTGCCGGTCGGTCAAGCCCTCAGCGCGCAGCGCGGTCATTCGCTCGTACAGCGGCACCGGCGCCCCGAAGTTGATGTAGATGCGTCCCAGGCGATGCCGCAGGCCCCGTGCGTAACTGAAGAGCCAGCGCGCGTTCTCGGGCGTCTTGGGAAGTCCACGCGACTCCTCGACCATCAGTTTGACTTCGTGCAGCGGCAACTGGTCGAAGAGGATCGAAACCGGGATGGCGAGGGTCCGCTCCGACTGCACGGAATCGACCGCGTCGGTCACATACTTCAGCAGCCCGTATCGGGGTGGCCGCAGTTTGCCGGTACGCGTCCGGCCGCCCTCGATCGACCACACCAGGTTACTGCCGCGGGAAACCATCCGGCCGACGACCGCGCGCAGGGCCACCCGGTACACCGGTATGTCCCCCGTCGCGCGCCGAACGGGGATGAACCCGTTGCGTCGGGCCAATGTGCCCAGTGGAAAGAAGTTGAGGTTGGCGCCGGCCAGCCCGAACGTCGGCGCAATGCCGCCCTGCGTAAGGCGTGGCGGAAAGGAGAACTGATCCAGGTAGGAGCGGTGCGAGATCAAGAAGATCAGGGCATTGTCGCGGTCCAGTGCCCGCAGCTTGGCCAGGTCGTCATCGTCGATGACGACCTGGAATCCGCGGACCATCCACGCGGACATTGCGTGCCAGGCGCGCACCACTGGAGGAACGTGAGATGCCGCCATCTCGCGCACGTAGACCGCGGCCTCGGCCTGCACATCGGCGATATCACGACCCAATTGGGACGCCAATTGGGCTGTAGCGCTGAGAAATTCGTCGGAGGCGAGGAGCTCAGCGAACTCAGGTCGGTCGCCCGACCGCGTGAACAGCGCCGCTACCGAAATCATGTTTGCGCCGCCGTCCCGGATGCCTTGGCGATCGCGGCCGACCACTTCTTGCCTGCATCGATGCCAGGCCAATCGTCGAGGGTCTCGACGTATAGCTGGCGCATTCGCGGCACCCACTTATCGAGATCGGCCTTGGTCCAGTAGGAGGTCGGAACCGGTTCGTGGACAACGACTTCGAGCGTGCCTTCCTGGGAGACCTTCGCGTTGCGCCACATGATTTCGCCGGCATTGCGGATGACGATCGGAACGATCGGAACCCCCGCGTCGCGGGCTAGGTGAAAGCCGCCCTTCTTGAACGGCCCAACCTTCGGGCTCAGCGATCGGGTGCCTTCGGGCGAGATGACAATCGAAATGCCCGCGCGCAGCTTGTCCACCGCGGGCTGCATCGCCGAGATGGCCTTGGACGTGTTGGTCCGATCCAGGAAGGCGACGTCGGCCAGGGTGAGCAACTGTCCAAGCACGGGCATTTGCTTCACCTCGGCCTTGGCCACCACCGTGAAGCCCCGTTGCACGACCCGTGAGGTGACGAGCGCGTCGATCAGCGTGCTCTGATGATTGATGAAGAACACCGCGGGACGGTGCGTCGTGTGTTGCTCGCCGATGACGTCGAACTGGATGTTGCCGAGTTGGCCTGCGAGGCGGCCGAACAGGGACGTGGCCAGGTCGACGCCACCCCGACTATCGTTGGTCAACACCCCAACGACCGTGCCCGCGCCCGCCGCCGCGGCGAAGCCGCCGAACACGCCCGTCGTCCGGACCAGCGCCATCGGATGGTATTGGCTTCGCTTGGTCTTGAACCGCACGACGCGCCATCCGCGCTCACTCGCGTGGCGGGCCAGGTCCGACCCCGGGTTGATCGGGTGGGGGTGGCCGACCGCGTCGAGGAAGGGCACATCCTCGTTGCCGTTGGCGTACGCGTGGCAATTCTTCAGGGGGATTCTTTCGCGTTTGGCGAATTGTGTGACCGCTGCTCGCTTGCCTTCGCCCCACGGCGGGCGTCCTGCTATCTGACCGGTGAGCGCACCCTGCTCGGTCTCGAGCTCCGTGCACAGGACGTGCTCGATACCCAACTCGCTCGCCATGGGCTGGACCTGCATCCGTGTCGCCGATGTCGCGATGACTACGGTGTGGCCCTTGTTTTGGTGAGCGCGCACCAGCCGCCACGTTCCGTGGAAGAGTGCACCGGCGATTTCCTGAGTGAACAATAGTTCTCCGAGTTCCAGCAACTCGTCGTCGGTGCGGCCCACCCAGCCCCGGATTCCCTGCAGCATCAGATCTTTGAACGCGGCTTCGTCGAGGGGACCACCGAGCGCAGTGCGCATAGTGCGGACGAACTCGTCGGGTCCCAGTTCGAAGTTTCGAGCACGGTGCGCGATCAGAGCGCTGGCTGAATATCCCTGGATCAGGGTTCCGTCGAAGTCGAAGAACGCCGCGACCTTGGGACCGCTCGGTCCCGCCTTGATGTCCTCGATGATGTCGTCGACAGCGATCGGCGATGTGGTACCGGTCATCTCATATCCCGCCTCCACCCAGACACGTGTCGTCGGGCCCGCCGCTAGTCCACGATCCCGAGGGGCTCGGCCGGCTCCAGGGCCTTCGCGCTTTGCTTGTCCGAGCTCGCGGCGAGCTGTCACCGAGAGCTCCGGCCATCCCACTATGAAGAGTCATCCTGGCTTGGCCAAGTGTGTCCGGGGAGAGATACCTCCGCTGCGGGAGTAACAACCGCCCGATGTGGTGACGCGGGGGTGCGGGTCGGTCCTTCACACTCGCAACACAGGGGTCGGCGCTGGCGACCCCGACGCAGGGTTGTCGGGTCCGCCAGGGAAGCACCGCGGGCCGAAACCACGGAATGCAAAGGGGCAGCAGATGCGAATCTCAGCCGCGGTGGTGCAGGAGGTGGGCGCACCATTCACGCTCATCGAGGTCGACATTCAAGACCCGGCGCCCGACGAAGTGCTGGTGCAGATCGCCGGCGCCGGTATCTGCCATACCGACATCGCAGTCCAGCAAGGACACCTGCCGTTCCCGCTTCCCGGCGTCCTCGGCCACGAGGGCAGCGGAACCGTGGTGTCAGTGGGTGCCGACGTGACGACGGTCGCCGAGGGTGATCACGTCGCGATCAGCTTCAACAGCTGCGCCGCGTGCCCGCAGTGCGCCAAGGGCGAACCGGCCTACTGTCACGGCTTCCTCGAATACAACTTCGGTGGGGTGCGCCCCGATGGATCCTCCGGGTTGGCCTCTGCCGGCACCAAATTGGGGAGCAACTTCTTCGGCCAGTCCTCGTTGGCGACGCACGCATTGGCTCACGAACGCAACGTGGTCAAGCTGCCGCCGGGCACTCCGGTCGAGCTAGTGGGGCCGCTAGGGTGCGGCATCCAAACCGGGGCGGGCGCGGTTTTGAACTCACTCGACGTCCAGCCCGGATCGACCCTGGTCGTGACCGGCGCCGGAGCGGTGGGTCTCTCCGCAGTAATGGCCGCCGTGGTGCGGGAGGCTGCGACGATCATCGCGGTCGACCTCCACGAGAGCAGACGGGTGCTGGCCACCGAGCTCGGCGCCACCCACGCCATCGACCCGCAGGCCGGTCCGCTGGCCGAACAGATCCGGGAGATCGCACCGGGGGGCGCCGATTACGCCATCGACACCACCGCGGTGGCTCCCGTCGTGGAACAGCTACTTGCCTCGCTTGGGTTGCAGGGCACACTCGGGTTGATCGGCGTGCCTGCCGATCCCCAGGCCGTCTTCTCGGTTGGGCTGTTCCAGCCGACCCTGCTCGGGCTGACCATCCGCGGCATCGTCGAGGGCGACGCCGACCCGAAGACCTTCATCCCCTATCTGCTCGATCTGCATGGTCAGGGGAAGTTCCCGTTCGACAAACTGATCACGACGATGCCGCTGGCCCAGATCAACGAGGCGGTGGCCGCCCAGCACCGCGGCGAGGTCCTCAAGGCCGTGCTGACACCCTGACGCGACCTCGGACGACATTCAATGACGAATAGCCCGCGCCGAAGGACCGCCGCGGTGGCCGCGGCACTGCTGGCCGGCGGCGCCGTGGCCGCGGCGGTGCCCATCGCGCGGCGCGTCGCGGACGGGCCGCGCCCCGCACTGGCTCAGCTGGAACTGACGCCACTCCACCGCGCCGGTAGGGGAACGCCGCTGCTGCTGGTGCATGGGGTCAGCGCCATCTGGCGGGCCTGGTCGCCCGTCCTTCCGTTTCTCGAGCCGCACCATGACGTCATCGTGCCCACCTTGGCGGGTCACGGAGGCGGGCCGCCACTGGATACGCAGATCGCGCCGTCGGTTCAGGCCCTTGCCGACGCACTAGAAGGCGAGCTCGACAAGCTGGGCTTGCAGAAGGTTCACATCGCAGGCAACTCGCTCGGAGGTTGGATTGGGATCGAGCTCGCGCGGCGCGGCCGGGCGCGCTCGCTGGTGTTGTTCAGCCCAGCGGGGGCCTGGCGCTCACAGCGCAGCATCGAGGCGCGGGCAGCCGCGATACGACTCTCGGTCGACGGGTTCGGCCGCTACGCATCCCACGCCGATGCCATCGCCGCCAACGCCCTACTGCGCTGGTTTCTGTTGGCCAGCCAGGTCGCCCACCCCAATCGCGTCCCACCGCAGGAGTTGGCCGCCTACATCCGGGCCGGCGCGCTGGCTCCCGTCGTCGCGCAACTGCTGCGGGACCTCCCACTTCGCCAGGTCGAACCCCTGCCGATCGCACGGGACTACCCCGTCCGGTTGGTCTGGGGTGACCGTGACCGGGTGATTCCGTTCGACGGCTTCGGTTCGGCAATGCTCGAACGGCTGCCCGGGGCCGAGTTGATCCGCCTTCGGGGCGTGGGGCATGTCCCGATGTCCGACGACCCCGCCGGGGTGGCGAAACTGATCCTTCAGGTAACCGACGCCGTCGATGGCGCGGACGTGTCGACCGAAAGCGCTGATCACAATGCCTAGCACCGACGACGCGCTTGCCTCATGGGGCGGTGGACAGGACCTCAGCGCGTGGGAGGCGTTGATGTGGCGCTCCGAGGGCGACCACCGCACCCGTTCGACAGGGGTAATGATCGAGTTGCTCGACACCGAACCAGACTGGGATCGGCTGGTGGCGGCCCACGATCGGTTCACCCAGAGGGTACCGCGGCTGCGGGAACGCGTCGTCGCGCCACCGCTGCCCCTCGTTCCGCCTGCATGGTCTCCGGATCCGAATTTCGAACTGGAATATCACCTGCAACGGGTGCGCGTGCCCGGCGACGGGTCGATGGCCGAGCTGCACGCCCTGGCGGCCCAGTTCGCCGCCCGCCCGCTGGATCCCGAGCGTCCCCCGTGGGAGGCCCTGCTAGTACTCGGCGTCACCGGCGGCCAGGCCGCCTACCTCTTCAAGCCGCATCACAGTCTGAGCGACGGGATTGGTCTGCTGCAACTGCTGGACCTGGCGCACGGGAGCGCCCGGGAACCCGGACCGGCCAACGATGCGCCGGTGCCCAAGCCTCGGCGCCGCGAGTCGCCCGAGGGTCTGCTGGTAAACCGGCTCGCCGCCAGGGTCGTCAGCGCGCCCGCGGGTGCGGTACGCGAAGCGCTCTCCGCCGCCGGCCGCTTAGCCGGCGACCCCGTCGGAGCAACGACCGACGCCGTTAGATTCGCGATGTCGCTACGGCGGGTGCTGATGCCGCCGGATGCACCTCACTCCCCCGCGCTGACCGGGGGCGGATCCGGTTATCGGCTGGACACCTTCGACGTTTCGTTCGACAACCTGAAGGCCGCGGGAAAGGCCGCCGGAGGCTCGGTCAACGACGCATTCCTCGCGGGTGTGCTCGGTGGGGTGCGGCGTTACCACGAAACACTTTCCCTCACTGTGGATTCCATGCCAGTCGCGATACCGGTCAGCCTTCGCACCGACTCTGACCCGATGGGCGCCAACAAGTTCGCCGGTGCACGGTTCGTGGCGCCGGTCGGTGAACCGGATCCCAAGACGCGCATCGCCGCCATCCACCGCTTCATCGCCGATGCGCGCATGGAGCCCGCGCTTGGATTCCTCGACCTTCTCGCACCGGTACTGAGCCGCCTCCCATCGATTGTGCTTACCCGCATCGCCGGTGAGATGACCGGGCTATCTGACCTGCAGGCTTCCAACCTCGGCGCGATCGGCCGTCCGCTGTACCTGGCAGGTGCGCGCGTGACGCGCATCTACCCGATGGGCCCGCGACCCGGTATCCCGGCCATGGTGGCGATGTTGTCCTACGACGGAACCTGTTGTATCGCCGTCAACTTCGACCCGGACGCCATCACCGACCCCGCGGCATTCTCGACCTGCCTCCGTGAAGGCTTCGAGGAAGTGACCGCCCTCGCCGGCACCGACTGAAATCGGCACGGGCGAGGTCGTCGCAGGTGGTGCTTGACACCCTGTCGGCGCCATCGGGATGACCGGCCCGAACTGGCCTTTGCGAGCCATTTACCCCCAAAGCGGGAGTCATGACCCCCCGTCATGGTGACGCGGCGGAACGCGCTCGCAGTGAGACTTGAATCACCAATCGCGATCGCCCACAAAGACCGGTGGCCGAGGGGTGCAGGGCACTCAATACCGCAGAATAGAGGACGTCCGTGACGACCGTTCAGCACACCGAACCAGCAGTTCTTCCCGACGAGATCGCTCGTCAGATCGTGCTCCCCGAGGGGCACGGCGACCTCGCCGCGCTGCACGACGCCTACAAGTGGGTGCGCAACAACATGCCGCTGGCCAAGGCCGTGGTGGAGGGCTACGACCCCCTCTGGCTGATTAGCAAGCATGCCGACTTGCAGGAGGTCGAGAGTCAGCCGGAGATCTTCAGCGCAGGCGGCGGTCCAGACCACCCCGGAGCGAACAACCCGATCCTGCAGAACCAGGCCGGCGACGAGTTCATGAAGAGCCTTATCGGCGGTCATCTCCGCATCATGGACGCTCTGCCGTATATGGATCCGCCGGAGCACACCCAGATCAAGTTCATCACCAACGACTGGTTCCGGCCCACCCAGCTCCAGAAGTGGACAGAGCAGATCGGCGAGCTCGCCAAGGCGTCCGTCGAGAAGCTCCAGAAGGTCTCCGCAGAACGCGGCGAGATCGACCTCCTCGACGACTGGGCCCTCGGCTTCCCGCTGCACGTGATGATGACGCTGTTCGGGGTGCCGCCGGAGGACGAGCCGAAGATGATGAAGCTCACCCAGGAGTTCTTCGGCACCGCCGATCCCGAACATCAGCGCGAGGACGTCGAGGCGGTAAGCCCCGAGGCGATGGCCCAGCAGTTCGCGGCCACCTTCCAAGACTTCTGCGCATACTTCGACATGCTGGCCGAAGACCGCCGCGCCAACCCTCGCGACGACCTCGCCACCATCGTGGCCACCGCCAAGGGACCCGACGGTGAGTTCCTGCCGAAGTCCTACTCCTACGGCTACTACATGGCCATCGCCACCGCCGGGCACGACACCACCTCGGCAACCCTGGCCGGCACGCTTCAGCTGCTGTCCCAACACCCCGACGTGCTGGCGCGCGTGAAAGCCGATCCGAAGTTGATTCCCAACCTTGTCTTGGAATCGTTGCGAATGGTCGCACCGGTCAAACACTTCACGCGCCGCGCGGAGCAGGACTACACGATGCGGGGGCAGACCATCAAGAAGGGCGACCGCCTGATGCTGCTGTTCCAATCGGGCAACCGTGACGAGGACGTCTTCGACCGGCCCTATGAGTTCGACATCGACCGTAAACCCAACAAGCAGATCGCATTCGGCCACGGCCCGCACATGTGCATCGGGCAGCACCTGTCCAAGCTCGAACTGAAGGTGATGCTCGAGGAACTGCTGCCCCGCCTGGAGTCGATCGAGCTTCTCGGACCAGGGCAGTACACGCAGACCAATTTCGTCGGTGGCCTGAAGCACCTGCCCGCAAAGCTCACCTTTTCCTGACGCTGAAGAGGAACCAATGACGACCATCGATTACCCACAGCTCTACATCGACGGTACCTGGACGGCACCGGCGGGTCACGACACCATCGGGGTCTATTCGCCGACCACCGAAGAGCGAATCGGTTCAGTGCCACGGGGCACCGAGGCCGACATCGACACCGCTGTCGCAGCGGCCAGAACGACGTTCGACACGCCCGACGGTTGGTCCACGTGGCATCCGAAGGAGCGCGCTGACGTGCTCGAACGGTTCGCGGTGGAACTGGAAGCACGCGGCGCCGATACGGCGCGGCGGGTGTCAATGCAGAACGGGATGCCCATCTGGCTG
>NZ_JAVRPS010000257.1:0-4510 GCF_032162105.1 Mycobacterium sp.
GGACTGAGTCGGGGCTAAAAACTGCTCTGATTAGCACACCTACATTGCAGAAATCGCACTCATCGTTCTACTGTGAGGGAGGCCCACTCGCAACATCTGGTGTGGGAGCTCGTGTACCAGCCGTTCCAGGAGGGAAATCCGCATGCTGCCCGACGACGCCAAGATCATCTCGGTCGACGACCACGTCATCGAGCACCCCCGCGTGTGGCTAGACCGGCTGCCGGCCAAGTACGCCGACGTTGCCCCGCGCATCGTGAAGCTGCCGGACGGCAACGACACGTGGCTCTACGAGGGCAAGCAGTCCGGCAACTTCGCGCTCAATGCCGTCGCGGGCAAGCATCCGCGCGACTTCGGGATGGACCCCCGCAGCTATGACGACATGCTGCCGGGCTGCCACGACATCGAGGACCGGATCAAGGACATGGACATCGAGGGCACGTGGGCCCAGCTGTGCTTCCCCAACTTTGGTGGCTTCGCCGGGAGCACCTTCCATGCGGCCACGGACAAAGAGTTCGCCAAGATATGCATCAGCGCCTACAACGACTTCATCCTCGATGAGTGGTGCGCCTACGCCCCCGAGCGCCAGATCCCGTTGATGATGGTCCCATTCTGGGACGTCGAGGCGTCGGTGGCCGAGATCGAGCGGACGGTCGCCAGGGGCGCGAAGTCGATCTCCTTCATCGAGGCGCCTCACAAGCTCGGCCTGCCGTCGTATCACACCGACCACTGGGATCCGATCTTCCGCATCTGCGAGGAGGCCGGCCTTCCGCTATCGATGCACTTCGGCTCCGGCGGCATGCCGCAAGGGCTCGCGCCGGACGGCGATATGTTCATCAGCATCGCGCTGTTCGGGCTGAACTCGATGATCACCACCGTCGACCTGCTGATGTCCGACGTGTTCTACAAGTTCCCCAACCTCAAGGTCGCCCTCTCCGAGGGCGGCATCGGCTGGATGCCTTACCTCCTCGAACGCATCGACTACTCCTGGGGCCGGCATAAGTACTGGTGCGACATCAACGCCGACAAACTTCCCTCGGAGCTGTTCCGGGAACACATCTACGGTTGCTTCATCTCCGACCAGTCCGGCATTGAGCAGCGCCACCGCATCGGCGTCGACAACATCATGTTCGAAAGCGACTATCCGCACTCCGACTCCAACTGGCCGCACACCCGCAAGCTGCTCGCCGAGCACCTCATCGACGTGCCCGATGACGAGGCGCGCAAGATGGTCGAGCTCAATGCCCGCACCCTGTACGACTTCTGGGCCTGAACCCCCCAGCCGCCGCGCCCCCCTTGGCGTCACGAAAGGTGATCAATGACCGACCTCGCCCCGGGAAAGCGACTGCGTAGCAATGTGGGTGACACCGAGATCATCGTGGTGCGGCCTCCTGCGACACCGGTCGAACTGTCTTGCGGTGGTCAGCCGATGACCGCGAGTCCGGCGACGGCTGCCGCGGCCACGACGAGCACCGACGACGACACCGTGCTCGGTAAACGCTACGTTGACACCGACACCGGGCTAGAAGTGTTGTGCACCAAGCCAGGACCGGGTGTGCTCACCGCAGACGGACGGCAACTCACCATCAAGGCGCCCACAGCGCTACCCGCATCGGACTGAGGCATGCTCCGGTGAATGTTCTGACACTGCTGGACATGGCGGCGACTGGTATGCCCGACCGCGTGGGCGTCGGGCGCCTGCGTGCGGCCGGACCTGCTCCAGCGGGATTGACCTACGCCGAGCTTCTCGACCGGGCACGCTGCGGGGCCGGCCTGCTGGCGTCCTACGACGCCGAGGAACTCGTCTATGTGGGTGTAAACGCCGACGACTTCGCGGTGGCACTGTTCGCCGCCGCGTGGGCGGGCGTACCGTTGGTTCCGCTGAACTACCGCCTCAGCCGTGATGCGATGGGAAGGCTGCTCGCGCAACATCCGAACGCGCTGGTCATCTCCGATCTGCACCCTCCGACGACGGCGCACTCCGTCACCGTGGCGCAGTGGCGGGCGGCGTGTGCCGAGCCGACTGGCGACGTCTCGCCGTGGTCCGATGATCCCGAGGCGGTCGCCGTTCTGCTGTACACCAGTGGAACCACCTCCGAACCCAAGGCCGCCATACTGCGCCACCGCCACCTGACGTCCTATCTGCTGGGCAGCGTCGACTTCGGCGCGGCCGACGAACGCGAGGCCGTCGTCGTCAGCGTGCCGCCGTACCACATCGCCGGTGTGTCCAATCTGCTCAGCAACGTCTGCGCCGGGCGGCGGGTGGTCTATCTGGAGACCTTCACAGCACAGAGATGGCTGGATTGCGTTCGCTCCGAACAGATCACTCATGCCCTCCTCGTTCCTACGATGCTGGCCGCGGTCGTCGAACCCCTGGGTCAGACGGCCAGTGCGGACGTACCCACCTTGAAGTCACTGGCCTACGGCGGCGCCAAGATGCCAATCCCGGTGCTCGAGCGTGCGATTCGCCTCTTCCCGAACGTCGACTTCGTCAACGCCTACGGCTTGACGGAGACCAGCTCCACAATCGCCGTCCTCGGCCCAGATGATCACCGCGCCGCGCTGCAGGGCGATTCGGTTGCCCGCGCCAGGCTGGGCTCGGCCGGTCGACTCCTTCCCGGCATCGAGGTCGAGATCCGCGGACCTGGCGGCCCGCTGCCTGCCGGCACCGCCGGCGACATCCATGTCCGCGGCGAGCAGGTCTCCGGTGAGTATCGCGGCGCGGGAAGCGTGCTCGACGACGACGGATGGTTCGCCACCCGGGATCGCGGGTGGGTCGACGAGGACGGCTACCTGTTCGTCGAAGGGCGTACCGACGACACCATCATCCGTGGCGGCGAGAACATCGCGCCCGCCGAGATCGAGGACGTGCTTCTGGAGCACCCCGCGGTCGCGAACGCTGCGGTGGTGGGTGTACCCGACGAGCACTGGGGCCAAGACATCGCCGCCGCCGTGGTCCTTCGTGCCGGCCGCACCGTCTCCACCGAGGAGCTGCGCCAATGGGCACGGACCCGGTTGCGTGGCTCCAAGACGCCGGCACTGATCGTCGTCCGCGATGCGCTACCCCAAACCGCCACCGGAAAGATTCTGCGGCGTGAGGTGCTCGCGGACCTACTCGCCACGGAGCGGGCACCGACTCCGTGACCAATCATCCACTGCGCCAACCCACTCAACTCGACGGAGCCGACGACGATGCCTGACGCGTTCATCCTTTCAGCCGCCAGAACGCCGATTGGCCGCGCCCGCAAGGGATCTCTCACGTCAGTAGATGCCTACCAACTCGCCGAGGTTGCCGTCAGCACGGCAGTGGACCGGTCCCAGATCCCGGTCGCCGATCTCGACGACCTGTTTCTCGCGGAGTCACTGCAGGGCGGCGGCGTGATCGCACGCAACATCGCGGTGCGTCTCGGCATGACAGGGGTGCCGGGGGTAGCGATCAACCGGCACTGCGCCTCGGGCGCCACCGCCGTGCAGTTGGCGGCCGCCACCATCATGGCAGGCATGGCAGACGTGATCGTCGCCGGTGGAACGGAGAGCGCCAGCACCATGCCTCGGCTCTCCAAGGTGACCCCCGGTGCACAGGAGCCCACCCGCTGGTCGCCGCAGAGCCATCCCGACGCCCCCGGGGTGCCGGCCTTCGACATGTCGGTGACCATCGGGGAGAACACCGCCCGGCTGCACCACGTCACCCGGGAGCAGGCCGACGCCTGGTCCGCGCGCTCGCAGCAGCGGGCACTCAACGCGATCGCCAAGGGGTACTTCGACGACGAGATCGTCGGGGTCCCCGTCGATCAATGCGGGATGGCCGTCATGTTCGGCACTGACGAGCACCCGCGGGACACCACGCCCGAGGTGCTCGCCGGGCTGAAGGTGCTGCACCCAGAGATCCCGGACGCCGTCGTCACCGCGGGCAACTCCGCGGGCATCAACGACGCCGCCGCCGCGCTCGTCATCGGCAGCTCCGACTACGCAGCCAGTCACGGCCTGACACCGCTGGCACGGATCCGGGGCTGGGCGTCCGTCGGCGTGGATGTGGAGCACACCGGGATGGCCCCGGTGACGGCAATCCCGCAGGCGCTCAAGCGCAGTGGTCTCGAAGTCGACGACGTCGACCTCTTCGAGATCAACGAAGCCTTCGCCACGATGGCCGTGGCGTGTACACGCGATCTCGGTTTGGACGAGTCAATCGTGAACGTCAATGGCAGTGGAATCAGCCTCGGCCACCCGATCGCCGCGACCGGCGCACGAATGGTTGTGTCGATCATTCATGAACTCGCACGCCGCGATGCGCGCATCGGGGTGGTGGCGATGTGTGCAGGCGGTGGTATGGGTTCCGCACTGGTGGTCGAACGGATTTGAGCGCCAGCCTTATCGGTCAGCGTCGCACGGTGAGCTTGGTGTATCGCCCACCGAGCAACCATTCGGAGACATAGAGGTTGCCGTCGGCGTCCGCCGCTACCGAATGTGGCGAGTTGAACCGATCGTGCTGGGGGAGATGCGGTAGCGTCGCACG
>NZ_JAVRPS010000258.1:0-5527 GCF_032162105.1 Mycobacterium sp.
CCCGGGTGTTCAGACTTGGAGCGTTTCGTGGTCACCGAGGAACTCCTGGCCGCGGGTGCGCCGGTGGCAGCGCACTGGGTTGCGGATCGTCAGATGGTGCCGGGGATCCTTCGCAACGGCACCGAGCAGCAACGCCGCGAGTACCTTCCCGGGATCGTCGAAGGCTGGCGATTCTTCGGGATCGGAATGAGTGAACCCGACTCCGGATCAGACCTGGCCTCCGTACGGACCCGGGCCAGTGAGGTCACGGACGGATGGGTTCTCACCGGAACCAAGCTGTGGACCAGTAGCGCCCACGTCGCGACGAATCTCGTCGTGTTGGCCCGCACCGACGACACCGAGGACCGCCACGGGGGGCTGTCGCAGTTCGTCGTGGACCTTCCCCATCCCCAGGTTCAGGTGTTACCGATCATCACGATCGATGGCGGTCACCACTTCAACGAGGTCGTCCTCGATGCCGCGGTTCTTCCGGCCACAGCGCTGCTCGGGGAACGTGGGCAGGGCTGGCGACAAGTCGTTGGCGAACTGGCGAACGAGCGGTCGGGTCCGGAGCGGATCCTCAGCACCTTGCCCCTGCTTCGGGCGTGGGCGTCGCGGACCGACACGTGGACCGATCCGGCGTCGCGCTTGGCGTTGGGTCGCCTGGTAGCCCGGATGGCGATGTTGCGGCAGATGTCACTGGGCATCGCCCTGCAATTGTCCCGCGGGGAGGACCCCTCCGTCGCGGCGGCGATGGTCAAGGATTTGGGCACCGTCTTCGAAAGCGAAGTCGTCGAGACCGTCCGCGCCTTCGCGCACATCGAGCCCGACGTCACCGGCGACCAGTTCAGCCAGTTGTTGGCTCACGCTGTCCTGCATACCCCTGCATTCACGTTGCGCGGCGGAACCAACGAGGTGCTGCGGTCCGTGGTGGCGAAGGCCATGCAGACGTGACGGGCCATTTGGATGCGGTCCGCTCCGCCGTCCAGGACGTCGTCCTGCGAGTGGGTGTCGATGACGCTCCGGACGGTGCCATCGACCAGGCGGTATGGCGCGCGCTCGACGAACTGGGCTTTACCACCCTGACCGTGCCCACCGACCTTGGTGGGAGCGGCGGAGACATCTGCGATGCGGCCGCTGCGCTCGGGGCCGCCGCACTGGCCAACGTCCCGCTCGGGGAAGCTCTGCTGCTGGCGGGTCCACTGCTCAGCGCGGCGGGCCTGCAGTGGCCCGGCTCGGTGGTCACTGCCTCGACCGCTCTCGGGGTGAGGGTCGATTCCGGAGCCGAGCGCGTCTTGTTCGGGCGGGTCCCGCGGGTCCCGTGGCTGCGCCACGCGACCTGGGTGGTTCTCCTCGTCCATGCCGACGGCCAGCCGGCGGTCGCGATCCTCGACACGCATTGCGCCGGGGTAACCCTTGAGTTTGGCAGCAACGTCGCGGGCGAGCCCCGAGACGACCTGGTGCTCAACGGCGTTCGACCCTCGGCCGTTGCGTGCCTTCCGGATGGTTGGGACGCTCTGCGCGCCACCCAATTCGGTGCGGTGTGCCGTACCAACCAGATGGCCGGGGCGGCGGGGCACGCGCTATTGCTCACGGCTCGTCACGTCGCGGAGCGGGTGCAATTTGGACGACCCTTGATCAAATTTCAAGCCGTCCAGCAGATGCTGGCGGGCCTGGCCGCTGATGTCACCACGGTGCAGATGGCCGCAGACACTGCCGCGATCGCGATGCGCGACCGTCCCTCGAACGCCGATGTCACGATCGCAGCGGCGAAGGCCGAAGCGTCGTCGTTGGCCCGCCGCATCGCCGCGGTCAGCCATCAGCTTCACGGCGCGATCGGGTTCAGCCGCGAACATGCTCTGGGAGCGTGCACACGGCGCCTGTGGTCCTGGCGCGAAGAGTTCGGCAACGAACTGGTCTGGCAACAGAGACTCGCCGACCACGTCGCTGAGTCCTCGGGTGAGATTTGGTCGGTGGTTACAGACACCACGTCAACGTTGACCGGCGCGTCCACACCGCGATGACCGCGCTCTCGAGCAGTCCCCCGGGGCAGGTCATCACCGATTTCTCCAACGGCGTTGGCCGGCTCACGCTCGACAATCCTGCCCGCAAGAATGCCATCACCGCGTCGATGGCCGACCAGATCGCCGCGTTCTGTGCTCGCGTCGACGGCGATGAGTCGATCGGTGCGGCGATCATCGATGCTGCTGGTGACTACTTCTGTAGTGGCGCCGACACTCGAGATCTCGCCGCCGCGTCGGCTGCGCCCGCCTCGCCGGAGGCGGTGGCGAGTGTGTCGAGGGTGTACGACGCGTTCGTGGATTTTGGATCGCTACCCGTGCCCACGGTATCGGTGGTGGTCGGCGGCGCGGTGGGCGCCGGCCTCAACCTTGCATTGGCCGCTGACGTGATGTTGGTGACTCCCGACGCCACGTTGGAGTCTGGTTTCGTCAACCGCCACATCCATCCCGGAGGCGGGCACTTCGCGTTGTTGGGCCGGGTGTTCAATCGCCAGCAAGCGATGGTGCTCGGGGTCCTCGGACACGCGGTCACCGGCACCCAGGCGGTGCGACTGGGCGCCGCGTGGAAGGCGTTGGCGCAGCCAGACCTCGGCGACGAGGCCCTTGCGCTGGTCTGTGGTGCAGCAGCCGATCCCGCACTCGCGCGTCGGATCAAGCGCAGTGCGGTCTTGGAGCTGGGCCCGAATGCGGTGTCGTGGGCGGCCGCGATCGAACTGGAGCGCGGGGTGCAGATGTGGTCAATGGCCCGTAAGGGCGGCGCCGGGTGGAGCCCGGCCTCGACGGCGCCTGGCGGTACGCGATGAGGCCTCGTCCGTCACCGCCATCTCGTTCGATGGCCGGTCGGCGCGGACTTGATAGACTACTTTCAACTGTTGACAAATAACAGCAGACTTGTTCGCCATCGAAAGGGACACCATGGCGGAAAACGGTTCGTCCGCAGCTGCTGGGCGAGGCGGAGCGCCCAAGCTGTCCCGTTTCTCCCTGCGTGATCAAGCGGTCCACGCATTGCGCACGATGATCGTCAGTGGCTCGATGCCCGGCGGCGTGCGAATCAACGAAGCCGAGCTCGCGGCGACCCTCGGGATCAGCCGCGGGCCACTGCGCGAGGCAATTCAGCGCGTGGGCGCCGAAGGTCTGATCGAATTCCGACGCAACCGCGGAGCGTTCGTCCGCGAGATCGCCGTCGAGGACATTCAAGACATGTACGAGGCGCGAACGGTCATCGAGGGCCTGGCAGCGCGGCGAGCAGCTCGATGGGCAACCGACGCCCAAATCGCCGAACTCAGTACACAAGTCGAGGAGGTCGACACATTCCTGCGACTCAATCCAACAACGGCCTACCCCGCTGACTCGGATTTTCATCTGCGAATCCTGGAACTGGCCCACAACTCCTACCTGCAGCGCACCGGCACCGACCTTCACGTTCAGCTACGCATTGCGCGGCTGCGTTCGGGCAGCTCACCGGAACGCGCACGAGAGGCGCTCGACGAACACCGGTCGATACTGTCCAGCATCGCCGCCCGAGACCAGGATGCCGCCGGCGAGGCGATGGCACGACACCTTCGGTGTTCGCTGGCCCGGCTGCAAGGCGAGCCGAATCCTCCGGCATCCGCCCGTAGCGTCGGATAGCACGCGCTGCCGTCGGGGGCGACGGCGCAGCGACATCAGCGCTCAGTGCGCCAACGAGGTGAAGACCGCCTTGACTTCCAGATAGGGGTCGACCGCAGACGGTCCGTTCTCTCGTCCCCAGCCGGACTGTTTGTAGCCACCTCCTGGCATCGAAAAGTCGGTGATCGCATGGACGTTGATGCCGACTCGGCCGGCCCGCAATCGCCCCGCGACCCAATGTGCCAGTCCAACGTCCCGCGTGAACACGCTGGCGGCCAGCCCGTAGGTGGTGTCGTTGGCCATGGCGATCGCCTCCTCGGGTTCGTCGAAGGGAAGCACGCTCAGGACGGGTCCGAAGATCTCTTCGCGGTTGACCGCCATCTCGGAGTGGACGCCGGCGAGAACGGTCGGGCGATAGAAGAAGCCCTCCGACGGGATCGGTTGATCGCCGGCTACCACGGCTGCCCCATCGACGCGGGCGCCGTCCACGTAGGAGCTGACCTTGTCGAGCTGGGCTCGAGAGATCAGCGGCCCGAGATCGACGTCGTCGGTGCGATATCCAAGCCGGAGCCGGGAGCCGAACGCCGCGATTCCCTCGACGACGCGGTCGTGGACCGACCGGTGCACCAACAGTCGAGACGCGGCGCTGCACACCTGCCCGGAGTTTCCGAAGATCGACATCGCCGCCGACGGAATGGCACGCGGCAGGTCGGCGTCACCGAACACGATCAGCGGCGACTTTCCGCCCAGCTCGAGGGTGAGCTTCTTCATGTTGCCCGCCGAGGCCGCAACGATGAGGCGGCCCACTTCCGTTGATCCGGTGAAGGACACCTTGTCGACATCGCGGTGCGCGCACAGCGCCGAGCCGACCGGAACCCCTTCGCCGGTCACCACGTTGAACACGCCCGCCGGCACGCCGGCCGCCGCGATCACCTCGGCGAGCTTGAGTGCCGAGAGCGACGTCTCTTCGGCGGGTTTGAGGATCACCGAGCATCCAGCCGCAAGCGCCGGCGCCACCTTGTACACCGTCTGCCGCAGGGGCGCGTTCCAGGGGACGATCAGGGCGGCGACCCCGATCGGTTCCTTGACCGTATAGCCCAGGAACTCCTGCCCTTGGGCCTGAATTTGGCTGGTGTGTCCGAAGATCTTGTCGGCCAGACCGGCGAAGTAGCGGAAACACTGCACGGCGTTGCCGACGTGCATCACCGCAGCGGTCACCGGCATACCATTGTCCAACGCCTCGACTTCGGCGAATTCCTCTGCGCGAGCGGCGATGCCGTCAGCGATCGCCCACAGTATCTGCGAGCGATCCGCGGGCGCCACATGCGACCAGACGCCACTGTCGAAGCTGGCCCTGGCTACGGACACGGCGTGGTCCACGTCGGCGACGTCACTGGCGGCCACTGCGCCGAGCTCGACGCCCCGACCGGGATCGACCACTGGTAGCGTCGCGCCGCCCGCCGCGGCAACCCACTCTCCGTTGATGAAGTTCTCGTGTTGGTCGTTGGCGAATCTCTCAGCGTTCGTGCGAGTTTCGGTGATGACTTGAAGTGCCACGTTGCTCGACTCTCATCCCTACTAGTTGTTGCCGTTTGCAGAAGGCCCTGACGTACGGAGAACTGACCGGATCACCTCGCCGCTGGTCATCAGGTCGAACGCGGTGTTGACGTCGGCGATCGTCAAGGACTTGGAGACCATCGTGGCAAGATCGAGCTGCTTGGATTCGGCCAGCGCGACGAGCCTCGGGATGTCCCGCCGCACCTGCGCGGAGCCGTATCCGCAACCGAGGAGGCGCTTCTCGCGATGGAGCGCGAACAGATCAAAGGTGACGGTGTCGCCGGGCTTGCCTGCGCCGATGAGTACCGTCGTCCCGCCGAGCCCTGTCGCCGCGGTCGCCTGCAGGACAGTCGATGGTCGAC
>NZ_JAVRPS010000259.1:0-3024 GCF_032162105.1 Mycobacterium sp.
CGCTCCCCGGCCGAACGGCTTCCGATCGGGTTGGCCGCCCCCGGCGTTGGTACACCGGTACCGCAAGCTTACCAGCTACCCACCCCGTTTAGTAGCCTGACCTGCGGTTATGCCACCCGCCTGGCATATAATAGGTAGCCGATCCAGGGGTATTTTCAGAGTATCGCCTGGTCAAACGTCTGCGACGGGGTTTGCTGGCCCGGTTGTAAAGCGCCACAGCGTAATTCGGCGCTTATGTACCCAATCTATACGTTTATGCCGATGAACCGCTGTCCATCGAGCACGAACGTTCCGTGGACGACTTCGCCAGGAGTTCCTGGACCGGCCTCGGTGTAGCGCTGGAATCCCTCGACCGTCGAGTTGGGGAATATCGACGTGTAGAACGCGGCGGCCTCTTCGAGGTCGTCCTTGAACCAGAGTGAAGGCGTGATGGTAGGCATGCCCATCAGACTCCGCTCGGCGGCCGAACTCATCGTGGCGCGGCCGGACCCGCCTTCATCGCCGCAAACCGCCTGGGTAACGTGAGCTCAGGGCCGGTGGATAGCCGGTGGAGAGGATGCCCCGTGACCATTGCGAGCAGCGCGCCGCAGACCGTGACGTTCCGCGGCGTCGACGACCTCAACCTGATCGCCGACGAGTGGAACCGGGGCGCAGCGTCGGCCGAAGACCGCCCGACCGTCCTCATGCTGCACGGCGGCGGTCAGAACCGGCATTCGTGGAAGAACACCGGTCAGATCCTTGCCGACGCAGGCTTCCACGTCATCGCCATGGATAGCCGCGGGCACGGCGACAGCGACCGGTCTCCCACCGCCAACTACACCGTGGAAGCCCTGTGCGCCGATACGCTGCAGGTGCTGTACCAGATCGGCCGACCGGTGGTGCTGATCGGCGCGAGCATGGGCGGGCTGACGGGCATCGCGGCCGCGCACGAAGCAGGTCCCGAACTGGTCACCAAGCTCGTCCTCGTCGACGTCGTACCGAGGTTCGAGAAGGACGGCAGCGCCCGGATCCGCGACTTCATGTTCAGCGGCGTAGACGGCTTCGAGTCGCTCGACGACGCCGCGGATGCGGTTGCGGCCTACCTGCCCCACCGGCCGAGGCCGCGGAGCCCGGAGGGCCTGAAGAAGAACCTGCGGCTGCGCGACGGCCGCTGGTACTGGCACTGGGATCCGGCGTTCCTGACCAAGCCCGCCGACGATCCGTTCGCACGGATGGACATGCTGGAGCAGGCGGCGATCAACCTCGAGATCCCGATCCTGCTGATCCGCGGCAAGCTGTCCGACGTGGTAACCCCCGAGGGCGTGGAGGACTTCCTCGCCAAGGTGCCCAGCGCGGAGTTCGTCGAATTGTCCGAGGCCGGGCACACGGCGGCCGGTGACGACAACGACGCGTTCAGCGAGGTCGTCGTCCGGTTCGTCAACCCGTGACAGTCGGGTTCAACTTTCTGGAGCAGCCCGAGCTACCAGCACCCCAGGTCAGCGAAACACAGGCCGAAGACCTGTTGTCGACGCACTACGGCCTCACCGCCCGGGCGGAATCGCTTGGCAGTCAACAAGACAAGAACTTCCTGGTGTTCGACGCCGACGACCGACCGCTCGGCGTGCTGAAGATCGCCAACCCGGCGTTCACGGCGGCCGAGTTGGCGGCCCAGGACACGGCCGCAGAGTTGATCGCCGACGAGGAGCCAACGCTGCGGGTCGCGGTGCCGCTGCCCAACCTGGCGGGCGAGAAGTGCACGGCGGTAACGGGTCTGCTGGACGGCACCGCTCACGTCCGGTTGCTGCGGTATCTGCCAGGCGGCACCCTGGTCGGTGCCGGTCACCTGTCGCCCGAGGTCGTCGCGGGCATGGGCGACCTGGCGGGCCGGGTGAGCCGCGCCCTGGCCGGCTTCCGCCATCGCGGCCTGGACCGTGCACTGCAGTGGGACCTGCGCGTCGGCCATGACGTCGTCGAGGCCCTCGTCTCGCACGTCGACGACCCATCGCACCGCGACCGGTTGACGGCGGCCGCGGCCGCCGCGTGGGCCCGGATCGCGCCGCTCGCCGACCAACTCCCGCGCCAGGCCGTGCATCTGGACCTGACCGACGCCAACGTCGTCGTGACGCGGATCGACGGTGCCGCCCCGCGACCGGACGGCGTCATCGACTTCGGTGACCTCTCGGACACCTGGGCGGTCGCCGAACTCGCCATCACCCTGTCCTCCGTGCTGGGGCACGCAGGCACCACGCCGACGTCGATCCTGCCGGGCATCAAGGCATTTCACGCGGTCCGGCCGTTGACCGCCGCGGAGGCCGACGTGCTGTGGCCGCTGCTGGTGCTGCGCGCCGCGGTGCTCATCGTCAGCGGCGCGCAACAGGCCGCGCTGGACCCCGACAACGCGTACATCACCGACCAGTCCGAGGACGAGTGGCGCATGTTCGAGCAGGCGACGTCGGTACCGATCGAGGTGATGACGGGCGTGATCCGCGCCGAACTCGGACTGGCCGCCACACCCGCCGTGGTGGCCGGCGGGTCGTTGATCGCCGGCCTAGATCCGGCATCGGTCACCACCCTGAACCTGTCCCCGACCTCCGACGTGTTCGACGGAGCCTTCCGGCCGGGCGCGTGGCTGCCACCCGGCGTCGAGGACGAATTGTCAAGGGCAGCAATGCGCGACGGCGCGTCGCTCGTCGTCACCCGGTTCGGCGAGCCGCGCCTGACCAGAGCGCCTGCGCTCAGGCAGGACAGCCCCGAGGTGATACCCACCGGCATCTCGCTGTGGCTGGCTCAGAACGCCACGGTGGCGGCGCCGTGGCCGGGAGTGCTCGACCACCTCGGCGACGAACTGGTGCTCCGCGGTGACCACTACGAGCTGACGGTGACGGGCGCCGACGTCGCCGCGACCGCCGGTCACGTCGACGTGGGCGCAGCGCTGGCGACCGCCGCGGCCGGCCGTCGTTTCGAGGTCGGGATCCGTCCGGCGGGTGCCCCGCCCGCGCCCACGTTCACCACGGCCGAGTTGGCGCCAGGGTGGCTGGCACTCGC
>NZ_JAVRPS010000260.1:0-16699 GCF_032162105.1 Mycobacterium sp.
CCTACACGACGCCTTTCTCGAACTCATCAAGGACGGCGTCGCCAGGGGCGAGGTCAACGCCAGACACGATCCCCAGATACTGGCCGACCTCACCGTCGGGGCACTGGTGGTGGGCATCGTGAACTGGACGATCGACAGGTCGTACTCCCTGGAGACTGGCCTCCACGATTCGGCTGCGGCGCTCGTCGACCTCCTTGCCGCCGAACCACCGCCTTCTTGACGGGCCCGTGCTCAGCGGTCTCTCTGCGATTAGCGCGGACTGTGTCGAGTCAAACGCCGAACGTAACGGTTGTTGTACACATCGGCCCGAGTAGGGCCGAGAACAACCACGTACGTTCGGCGAGCTAATGAGGACGTCATCACCAAGGCCAATGCCGCCTCGACACCCTCAACCGGATCAAATCACAGACGGACCACTAGCGGGGCAGTCCGAGCATTCGCTCCGCCACCAGCGACATCAGCACCTGGGCGGTGCCTCCAGCGATGGACAGCGCCCTGGTGAGGAAGAACTCGTGTGCTTCGGGCCCAGCGCACACCCCGTGAAAACCCCTGAGCTGCAACGTCAGTTCGGCGACGCCCTGACGCTGCCGCACGCCAAGAATCTTCTGCAGCGACGCTTCGGCGCCGGGCTGTGCGCCGCGCATCCGGTTCAGCAGGCTGCGGTGAGCCAGCAGACTGTTGGCGACGGCCTGGGCGGTCAGTGCGCCGGCTTGGTCGAGCACGGCGGCATCGTCGCATTTCTCGCTCAGCGCCAAGAGATTCAGGGTCGGAGCGCCAAGCGTTCCGGTGTTCATTTCGACGCGTTCGTTGGCCAACGTGCCGCGGGCAAGCCGCCAGCCGTCGTTGACCTGGCCCAGAACGGCGTCGTCGGGAACGAAGACATCGTCGAGGAACACCTCGTTGAGCATCGGCTCACCCGTGATGGCCTGCAGCGGGCGTACCACGATTCCTGGGGTCGACATGTCGAGCAGAAAGTAGGTGATACCACGATGTTTGGGTGCATCGCGGTCGGTGCGCGCCAAGCAGATCGCCCAATCGGCGACGGTGGCCTGGGTGGGCCACACCTTCTGGCCGTTCAGACGCCACCCGCCGGGCGCCCGAATGGCCAACGTGCTCAGCGACGCCAGATCTGATCCGGCGCCCGGCTCGCTGAACAGCTGACACCACGTGAGGTCGCCACGCAACGTCGGCACGATGAACCGTTCCAGTTGTTGCGGTGTTCCCGCCTCGACGATGGTCGGAATGGCCCACCAGCCGATGATGAGGTTTGGTCGCTCGATGCGGGCGCGTTGCATCTCCTGGCTGATTAACACCTGTTCGGCCGTTGACGCTCCCTGTCCGTAGGGAACGGGCAAGTGCGGCGCGAGATAGCCCGAATCGGCAAGGGCGCGTTGTCGGCTCGTCTGAGGGAGCGCGGCGACGGCAGCCAGATCCGCGCGCACCCGGTGCCGGTAGCGCTCCGCCTCGCCCAGGTCGATCTGCAGCTCACGACCGCCACCGGCGCGGGCCCGCTCGACCGTGCGAAGGCGCCAACGGCCGCTGCCGCCCGCATGGTGGCGCAGAGTCAAGGCGCGCCGCAGGTAGAGGTGCGCATCATGCTCCCACGTGAAGCCGGTCGCCCCGAGAATCTGAATGCAGTCCTTGGCGTTGTCCACCGCGGCATCGAACGCGACGGCGGCGGCCGCCGCCGTGGCGAGCGGGCGATCATCGGCATCGACAGACGCGGCGTCCCACGCGAGCGCAGCGGCTTGTTCGGCACGACAGAGCATTTCGGTGCAGAGGTGCTTGATCGCCTGGAAGCGGCCGATCTTCTCGCCGAACTGCTCACGCAGCTTGGCATACGACGTCGCGATGTCAAGGCATTTGCGCGCAATGCCCGCGCACACGGCGACCATGCCGGCGACATGGAGGTCTTCGACCGAGCCTTGCGTGCAACGGATCTCGGCGACGACGGGAACGTCGCGGCACACGACCCTCCCGATCGGTGACGCGAAATCGATTCCGGGTAGCGCCGTCACGTCGACGCCGTTGTGGTGGGGTTCCACCAGCACCCAGGTGGCTTCGGCATTGTGGTGCGCCGACAGAATCAGCAGCGACTCGGTGCACGCGCCGTGGACGCTGGGGTAGGTCCCTGTGAGGTACAGACGTCCATCGGCGCCGGTCCTGGCGAACGCGTCGGTCTGGGGCGACGAGATCGCGACGGGCTGCCGGCCCGTGACCATGGCGTCTACGAGTGGCGGCGGGACCCCAGCGGCACTGCACAGGAGCGCACCGATTGCCGTCGGCACCACGGGTCCCGGGATGAGTTCTTGGCCAACCTGTTCCAGCATGGCCGCAAGATCCTCCAAGGTGCCGCCTGCGCCCCCGGCGTCCTCGGCGACGGCGACCCCGAACACGCCCAGATCGGCCAGCGGCGACCACACCCGGCGCCACGCCTCGCCGGTTTCGTCGCGGGCGTCCTCGATCACCTTGGCGGTGCGCGCGAACGCCCGCACCGCCTCTTGGGCAGCCACCTGTTCGGCGGTCGTGGCGACCGTCAACGCATGCACCGACTGCCAAGCAACGGCCGACCCCTTCGTATAACCACAGTGTTGTTCTACAACGTAGCAAGTCTGTCCGTCACGTGCAACGGGCGGCAGCCTGCTTGTAGGATGCCGTGATGCCGAGGCCGCTGATCCCCGTTGAGGTGATCTACGAGCGCGCACTTGCGCTATTGGACGCCAAAGGAGCCGATGCGCTGAGCGCGCGACGGCTCGCCGCAGATCTCGGGATCTCCACGAGAACGCTGTACCAACAGGTCGGCACCCGCGAAAAGCTCATCCGAAGCTTGGTGGCACAACACTTCTCTCAGCTGCAGTTGGACTTCCACGAGCAGGACGACTGGCAATCAACGGCGTTGCAGTGGTGTCTTGCCCTGCACGACACACTGCGGACCCACCCCTTCCTGACCGAGCTCATGACGATCGCTGACCGCGAAGCGGTGACGTCGTACGTCGACGAGTTGTTCGAAAGCATGGTGCGGGCAGGCATCTCGCGCCCCCTGGCAGTGGAGTGCTGTCGCGCACTGGTCACGGTCACGATCAACCACACCATCATCGAGGTCCGCGCCCTGCGCGAGCCGCAACATTCGCCGCAGGACGCCGCCAAGATCGCTGCCAACTTCCCGATGACCATTCGCTGGATCCTCGACGGTGTCAACGTCGAGACATCGTCGACTGCCGCCCGCCCGCCCGCGGCGCGTACCGCCAAGCCGGCGCGGTCACGGCCCGCCCGCCGACTGGCGGGCCCCACCGCGCGGTAGCGCCTCGGCCTCATTGTTGCGCAGGGGATGCCCTCGCTGTAGGTTAAACAACGCCGTTGTTTAACCGATCTTGGTGTACGCACCAGCTCGAGGAAGAAGGGCTGCCTGATGGCTGTTGCCGTTGTCCCCCGCGTGTCGGGTGGTGAACAGGAGCACGGACACCTCGAGGAGTTTCGGACCGACCCGATCGCGCTGATGCAACGTGTGCGCGACGAATGCGGCGACGTCGGCATGTTCCAACTGGCCGGCAAGCAGGTCGTCCTGTTGTCGGGCACGGAGGCCAACGAGTTCTTCTTCCGGTCGCCGGACGAGGATCTGGATCAGGCCGAGGCGTACCCGTTCATGACGCCGATCTTCGGCAAGGGAGTCAACTTCGACGCGAGCCCGGAACGGCGGAAGGAGATGTTGCACAACGCCGCCCTGCGCGGTGAGCAGATGAAGGGCCACGCCACCACGATCGAGAACGAAGTCCGCCGGATAACCGCGAGTTGGGGCGATGAGGGCGAGATCGACCTGCTGGACTTCTTCGCCGAGCTGACCATCTACACGTCGTCGGCCTGCCTGATCGGCAAGAAGTTCCGCGAGCAGCTCGATTCCCGGTTCGCCCAGCTCTATCACGAACTGGAGCGCGGCACGGACCCGCTCTGTTATGTGGACCCGTATCTTCCGATCGAGAGCTTCCGTCGCCGCGACGAGGCGCGAAAGGGGCTGGTGGCGCTGGTCGAGGAGATCATGGAGACCCGTATCGCCAGCCCGCCTGCGGACAAGAGCAACCGCGACATGCTCGATGTGCTCATCACGGTCAAGGACGAGGCTGGCAATCCGCGGTTCTCGGCCGACGAGATCACCGGCATGTTCATCTCGATGATGTTCGCCGGGCACCACACCAGTTCGGGGACCTCGTCGTGGACGCTGATCGAGCTGCTGCGCCACCCCGAGGTGTACGCCGGGGTGATCGAGGAGCTCGAGGAACTCTACGGTGACGGACAGTCGGTGAGTTTCCATGCGCTGCGCCAGATCCCGCGCTTGGAGAACGTGCTCAAGGAGACGCTGCGGCTGCATCCGCCGCTGATCATCCTGATGCGGGTCGCCAAGAGCGACTTCGAGGTCTGCGGCTACCCGATCCGTGAGGGCGACATGGTTGCCGCCTCACCGGCGATCTCCAATCGGATCGCAGAGGACTTCCCCGACCCCGACGAGTTCGCGCCCGATCGCTACGACAGGCCCCGTCAGGAAGACCTGATCAACCGCTGGACCTGGATCCCGTTCGGCGCCGGTCGGCATCGCTGCGTAGGGGCCGCCTTCGCCACCATGCAGATCAAGGCGATATTCTCGGTTTTGTTGCGCGAGTATGCCTTCGAGATGGCTCAGCCATCCGACAGCTACCGCAACGACCATTCCAAGATGGTGGTGCAACTCGCGCGACCCGCCCGTGTTCGCTACCGCAGGCGCTAGGGGTTCTCGTCGACGATGAGGGAAACGGTGTTCTCGAGCCGATCGGTCAGCTGGGCTCGTGACCTCGCACCGGTTCCGCGATGCAGCAGTGCGCCCGAGTAGGCCAACATCAACGTGGATGCAATGCCGGGACGCGCTTTCGGGCCGAGTGCCGAGCTGACGAGACGGTAGATCTGATACTCGATCTCGGTCCGCGTTCGCTTCAGGTCGGGCTCGTCGCCCAGCATGACGATGGCGCACGTCGAGGCCATTGCAGAGTCCTCGGCGACGATCGTCGCCACCCGACGCAGCACCACCGTCACTCGCGACGCCGCGCTCAGGGTGGGATCGATACACGGCGGCACCGTGCGCAGTAACTCCAGATACACCTGAGCAATGAGCGCGTTCTTCGAGGAGAAGTAGTTGTACGCGGTCGCCGTAGGCACCGAGGCACGGGCCGCCACGGCGCGCATCGTCAATTCCACGCGCGGCTGCTCCTGCAACAGCTCGATGGCTGCGTCGAGAACCTTGCGCGCCGTATCCTCGTGCGACCGCTTTCGGCGCGGCCGGTTCAGGTTGATAACGTCGGTACGACTGGACACCTGTCTAGAATAGACGAACGTGCGGCGCTCCGACAGTGGAGTTGAATATATGTGTTGGGCGAGTTCATCTCGAGTTGACGGGATTGCAGAGCCGCCGCCAGCGGGTGGACCCTAGTCGTCGTGAGTCCCGCGTGATAGACAGTTGTCTAGTCTGAATTTCCGATGGACAGAACCTTCGTAAGGAGAGCGCCCATGGCCATCCGCGTCGCCCTGATCGGCACCGGTAACGTCGGCCGGCTGGCACTGGCCGGAGTCATCGACAATCCCCAGTTCGAGCTGACCGGCCTCTGCGTGGCGTCGGAGGCCAAAGTCGGCAAGGACGCGGGCGAGCTCGCTGGGCTTGATGCTGTCACCGGGATCATCGCCACCAAGGAGTTGGACGACGTTCTGGCGACCAAGCCGGAGTGCGTCGTGTACTGCGCGATGGCTGACAATCGGATGGGCCGGGCGATGAAGGACGTCAGGCGCATCTTGACGGCTGGCATCAACGTGGTCGGTTCTGCGCCGGTGCCGCTGCAGTACCCGTGGGGTGTTCTGCCGGACGAGTACATCGCACCGTTGGAAGACGTGGCGCGCCAGGCGAATGCGAGCCTGTTCATCACGGGTGTGGATCCCGGGTTCGTCAACGACCTGATCCCGTTTGCCTTCGCCTCCACCTGTCAGAAGATCGAACAGGTGCGCTGCACCGAGATCGCGGACTACGCCAGCTATGACGGCGCCACCGTCATGTTCGACGTCATGGGTTTCGGCAAGCCGCTGGACGAGATTCCGTTGCAGCTGCAGCCAGGCATGCTGGGCATGGCATGGGGTTCATCGATCCGGCAGCTCGCGGCCGGGCTGGGCATCGAAGTCGACGAGATAGCCGAATCCTACGAACGGGAGCCCGCGCCCGAGGCGTTCGACATCGCGGCCGGACACATCCCCGAAGGGAGTCAAGCCGCGTTGCGTTTCGAGATTCGCGGCATGGTCGGGGCGCACCCCGCGATCGTCATCGAACACGTCACCCGCTTGCGCGAGGACTTGCGCCCCGACTGGCCTCAACCCGCGCAGCCTGGCGGTTCCTATCGCGTCGACATCGTCGGGGAGCCCTCCTATGCGGTGCACATCTGCCCCAGCAGCCGCAAGGGCGATCACAACCACGCCGCCATCGTGGCCGCGGCGGGTCGGATCGTGAATGCCATTCCGGCGGTGGTCGCCGCTCCCGCCGGCATCAGGACGACGCTGGATCTGCCACTCATCACGGGGAAGGGTGTCTACACCCGCCCGATTGTGAACTCCTCGACGCGGTGACGGCGAGTCCGGTCGTCAGATTCACGAACGGGCAGCGGATCCGGGCCAACGGCTAATTAGTACGCCATGCGTAGTATATTAGTTGCGTAAGCGTACTAGGAGGCGGGCCGTTGAACCTGAGGTCGCAGTGACGCGGTACCTGACCTCCACGTTCTCGGCCCTGGCCGTACGCGACTACCGCCGATTCGCGTTCGGTCAAGCGATCTCGGTGAGTGGTACCTGGATGCAGAAGCTCGCCCAGGCATGGCTGGTGCTCGAGCTGACCAACTCGCCGCTGTTGCTCGGCGTCACCGTTGCCATGCAGCAGCTCCCGACCCTGCTGTTCACCACCGTCGGTGGGGCTCTCGCAGACCGCTTCGACAAACGCACGATCCTGCTGTGGATGGCCATCGGCGCGACACTGCCTGCGCTCGCCGTGGGGGTGCTCGTCCAGCTGCACCTAGTGCAGGTCTGGATCGTGATGCTGGCGGCGCTCATTCAGGGTCTGCTCGACGCGGTCGACAAACCTGCCCGCCTCACGGTGGTCAACGACATCGCCACGCCCGCGACGTTGACCAATGCCGTCATGTTCAACGGCATCATCCAGGACAGTGGCAAGGTCGCCGGTCCTGCGATCGCCGGGATCCTGATCGCCTCGGTCGGCATCTCGGCGGCCTTCTTCATCAACGCGCTGTCCTACCTGCCGGTCATCGTGGCCCTGTTGCTGATCAAGCCGCGGGTACCCGTCGGGCCCGTCGCGACCTTCAAGGCCACGGGAAACTTCACCGACACGCTGCGTTACGTCGCCGCACATCCCAAGCTGGCGGCCGCTCTGGCGCTGATGACGGTGGCGGGGCTGCTCGCCTACAACTGGAACGTCCTGCTGCCGACGTTCATGCGTGACGTGTTCAACGGCGACGCACGGATGGTGGGGTTCGGATTCACCAGCATGGGTCTTGGGGCCGTGCTTGGCGGGTTGGCCCTGGCCGGCTTCCTCAAGCCGAGCTCACACAGGTTGATCCTCAACGGATGTGTCTTCGCGACGTTCCTGGTGCTTCTCGGCCTGACGCCCACGCTGGGCGTCGCCTATGTCCTGCTGTTCGTCGTCGGTGCGTTCAGCGTGACATTCCGGGCGACGGCCACCGCGCTGCTCCAGCTGTACGCGGACCCGCAGATGCGCGGTCGGGCCATCTCCCTGCTCGTCCTGGCCACCGCGGGCACCACGCCGATCGGCGGCCCGCTCATCGGCTGGATCTGCGAACACGCGAGCCCGCGCGTCGCCTGCGTGGTCGGCGGGCTGGGCACGGCCTTGGCTGCGTTGGCGTGTGCCGCCTACCTGCGGGCGAAACGCTCGGCGGGGCAAGACGATTACGAGAGTGCGGCCAGTCGTTCGAGCGATGGCAGCGCGGCGAAGATGGACTTGCGATCGTCCTCGGAGAGCCGTCCGACCTGATGTGCGAGGAATTCGTTCGCACGCTGGCGGGACGCGGCCAATAGCTCGTGACCATGGGCGGTGATGACGACCACGAAACTGCGTCCGTCCTCCGGATCGGCTCTGCGCTCCAGGTAGTCCGTCTCTTCGAGCCTGGCCACAAGGCGAGTCACCGAGGACTTGCTGATCTGCTCGCGTCTGGCGAGGTCACCCACCCGCAGCGGGCCGTGTCGCTGAATGGTGGACAGCGCCGAGATCTGAGACATCGTGAGCTCGGTTTGAGACCTCTTGCGCAACTTCCTGGTCAGTCGGAGGCTGACGTCCTGAAGCGCGGCGACCTCGTCCGCGTGGACAGCGGCCGGCTGAATGGGGGTTGACACCTCCACAGACTAGTACGGTCACGCAACCATTTCGGGCAGATGCTTTCCTTGAGCGCGTGCCAAACGCGCAGCACTGCTGTTCGTACGCACATTTCTTATGTAGCTTTGTGGTGTGGACGCATCTGAGCGCGGTATGTGGTTGGTCGAGCAGCTCCGACAGCGGGGACGGGTTGACGTCGCGGTGGCGGCCGCCGAGTTCGGCACCGCGGAGATGACGATCCGTCGGGATCTGGACGCGCTGGTGCAGCAGGGCGTAGCCCGCCGGGTTCGGGGTGGCGCGGTGAGCCTGCTGATGCGTGGCGAGGAGTTGCCGTTCGCGATGCGTGAGATGTCCGCCGCGGCGGCCAAACAACGGATCGGCGCCGCGGCGGCCGAGTTGATCGCCGACGGCGAGGCGGTGGGCCTGGACGGCGGCACGACGGTACTCGAGACGGCGCGCGCACTACGGGGCCGGCGGCTGACGGTGCTGCCGGTGTCGCTGCACGCGGCGATGGCATTCGCGGATTCGTCCTCGGTGCGGATGCTGATGCCCGGTGGGGAAGTCCGGCCAGGGGAACTGTCCGTCGTCGGGCCCTCCACGCTGGCAACGATCGCGGCATTGCGTTTGGACACGGTCGTCCTGGCATGTTGCGGGATCTCTCCGGACGGTCAGGTGACCACCCACGATCTCGGCGACGCCGCGGTGAAACAGGCCCTGATTGGCTGCGCTCGTCGCACCGTCCTGGTGCTCGACGGATCGAAGTTCGCCCACTCGGCCATGGCCGTGGTGTGCGACGCAACGAGCCTGGACGTCGTCGTCACCGATGACACGGCTCCCGCCGAGGCCGTCGCATCCCTCGAGACGGCGGGGACGGTCGTGCATCGTGTCTAACCCGCGGATCGCAGTCACTGCCGTGTTCGTGGTCCACGGTCTGCTGTTCGCGTCGTGGACCGCGCACATCCCGAACGTCAAGCAGGCACTCGGCCTGAACGACGGCACCTTGGGATTCGCGCTGCTTGGCGCCCCGGTCGGATCGGTCGCCGCGATGTGGCTGGCCGCAATGCTGTTGCCACGCTTCGGGAGTCGACGCATCGTCCAGGTCGCGTTGGGCGGGTACTGCGCAGCGGGCCCGCTCGTCGGTCTCACCGGCACTCTGCCCGCGCTGTTCTGCGCGCTGGTCCTGTGGGGCGCGTTCCAGGGCGCACTGGACGTGGCGATGAACACCCAGGCCATCGCCATCGAACGAAAGACCCGGCGACCGCTGATGTCGGGTTTGCACGGCGGCTGGAGCATCGGCGCGTTCACCGGCGCCGGGATCGGTGCCCTTGCCGTCGGCGCCGGGATCGCATTGACGCCCCAGCTGCTGATCCTGGGATCGGTCACCCTGCTCGGCGCGGGGCTGCTCAGTACGCGGCTGCTTCCCGACCATCGGGAAGGCTCTCGAAGGGAACCGTCCCCGTCGACTTCAGAGGCCGAAAACCCAAGCACCGAACCGGAATCGGGTGGCGGCCGGTCGCGGTGGTCGATCGGGATGTTCACCCTGGCGGCGATCGCCTTCGCCAGCATGCTGTGTGAGGGTGCCGCGGCGAACTGGGCCTCGGTCTACCTGTCGGGATCCCTGGGCGCCACCGGATCCGTCCCCGGGCTCGCCTACGCCGGATTCGCGTTCGCCATGGTCGTCGTGCGGCTCTCGGGCAATCGACTGTTGGCCCGGTTTCGCCCCGATCGGCTTCTCCCGGTCCTCGCCCTCGTCGCCACCATCGGCTTCACGGCCGCCCTACTGCTCGACCGACCCCTTGCCGCCATCCTGGGCTTCGGGTGTCTCGGCTTGGGGCTGGCGTCGGTCGTGCCCGCGGTGTTCAGTGCCGCCGGTCGGCTGCCCGGAATGCACCCCGGTACCGCGGTCGCCACCGTCTCGGCGTTCGGCTGGGCCGCGTTCGTCATCGGGCCACCGATCATCGGACACCTCGCCGCGCTGACCTCGCTCCCCACCGCCCTGGGTCTGCTACCGGTGCTGACCGCGTTCGTCGCCATCGGCTCTTGGTTCGCACCCGGCCTGAAAGACCCTCAACGTCGGAACGACCGACCGCTTCAAGCAGCGGGCACACCGTGATCGACTGGCTGTTGGTCGACTATGGCGAAGTCATCAGCAGGGCACTACCCGAAGCAGCGCTCACCGAACTTGCCGCGATGGCCGGCCTGGACCGCGACGAACTTCATCAACGGTATTGGCGATGCCGGCCCGATTACGACAGGGGCCGATCCCGCTGCGCTACTGGTCGGCGGTCATCGACCGCGACCTGACCCTGCAGCGTCGCCTGGTCGAACGGCTCACGGCCGTCGACGTCGATGGGTGGACCCGCTTGAACCGCGCGACTCTGCGCACGACGCTGAACACCGCCCGCCGCACCGGCACCCGCTTGGCACTGCTGAGCAACGCCCCGGAACCGCTGGCCGGCGCCATCGAACGCAGCGATTGGGTTCGCCGCTTCGACCACAGTTTCTTCAGCTGCCGGCTGCGGCGACTCAAACCAGAGCCGGGCGCATTCACCGACGCGCTAGGCGTCATGGACGCCGCACCCGAACGAGTGCTCTTCATCGACGACCGATCCGAGAACACCGCCGCAGCAGGCGATCTGGGCATGGCCACCATCACCTTCACCTCGGCCGACGCGCTACGCCACCAACTCGCAGGCGCCATCGAGGGACGCCCAGAAGACTCCTACTGAACCGGACCGCGAACCCCCGTCACGACTGGCATACCCTCGTGAGGGCGCAGTCAGCCCAGCTCAGGGCTACGAACGGAATGCCCCATTGCGGCTCGAGGTTGCAGTTGGTGCACTTTCACATGCGATGGGAGGTCGGCGGATGCAGGTTGGCGTGGTGTTCCCACAGACGGAATTGGGTGGCGACGTCGGTGCGGTGCGCGCATACGCCGCGCAAGTCGAGGAGCTGGGATATCGACACGTGCTGGCGTTCGACCACGTCGTCGGCGCCGACCCCAAGGTCCATACCGGCTGGAACGGCCCCTACGACGTCCAGACCACGTTCCACGAGCCCATGGTGTTGTTCGGCTTCCTTGCCGGTGTGACGAGGTCGCTCGAGTTCGTGACCGGCGTCATCATCGTGCCCCAGCGGCAGACCGTCTTGGTCGCGAAGCAAGCCGCCGAGGTTGATCTCTTGTCCTCGGGTCGGTTTCGACTCGGCGTCGGCATCGGCTGGAACGCAGTCGAATACGAAGCGCTCGGTGAGGACTTCAGCAATCGCGGTAGGCGATCAGAGGAACAGATCGAGTTGATGCGCCGGTTGTGGACCGAACAGTCGGTGACGTTCGACGGCAAGTTCCACAAGGTCACCGGTGCCGGCCTTGCGCCGCTGCCAGTGCAGCGTCCGATTCCGGTGTGGATCGGCGCCGGTTCGACACGCGGCTACGAGCGTGCTGGGCGGATCGCCGATGGCTGGTTCCCGATGGTGGCGCCAGGCCCAGCACTCGACGCGGCGCGTTCAGTGGTGGATAAAGCGGCCGTGGACGCGGGCCGGGATCCGAAGACGCTCGGCATGGAAGCCTGGGTCAAGTGGGAGGGCAGCGCCGATGGTGTCGTCGACGAGGTGGCCAAGTGGGCCGAAGCCGGCGCCTCCCACGTTTCGATCAACACGATGGGCGCTGGCCTTGAGACGGTCGACGATCACTTGGCCGCATTGACGGCGGTTGCCGACGCCCTCCCGAAAACCTAGCTGCGGCAGGCAGGTTCATTCGCGTGTCGACGTGATGTAGGCGCTGATCACGTCCACCAGCACCCGCCGGTCGTTCGAGCTGTCCAGGGGTGTGGGGGAGATCAGTTCGGCGACCGCGAGGCCGCGCAGGGTGGCCCAGATGAGGTTGCCGATCTCGGTGGCGTGGGAGGTGTCCAGCCCGGCGCCGAGTTGACGTCCCAACGCGGTCAGGCTGTTTCCCACCTCCACGAGGTGGGTGTCGGCGACGGCATCGCGCACGGCGCGGGTCGAGACGAGGATCTCGAACGCTGCCATCGACGTCGGGCTGGAGAACGCGGTCCAAGCCGCGTCGACGACGGCCTCGGTGCGCCCGCGTGGTGCGAGCGCCGCAATGGTGGCCGGTAGCCGTTCGAGAGTCTCGATCAGTTCACCGAATCCCTTGTCCACCACGGCCATGAGCAGCCCGGACAGATCGCCGAAGTGATACTGCACCACGCCCCAGGTCACGCCGGCGCGCTCGGTGATGTGCCGGACACTGGGCGCCGCGAATCCCTCGTCGAGGATGCACCGGATGGTTTCGTCGATGACGGCCGTCCGGGTGCGCTCGGCGCGTTCTTGGCTGCCGCCGGGCGGGCGCCGGGGGGTTGTGTTGGCTGCCATGGCGTCTAGATCACCACATCACGCCCCGAAGGTGGTCTGTCGGCCGCAGATCGTGGGCCGCCAAGACACCCTTGGGGGCCAGGCACGTCGCTTCGATGGCGTTGACGGCGCGCGCCGCCGTGGCGACCACGCCGCCCTCGTTGTGGTCGACTCCGGAGCCGCCGACGTGCGTGTTGATCTCGATGCCGGGGCTCCCGGTGACGATGACGCAGTGCACGCCCGGGTGTCCCTCGGGTGGATACGCCCAATCGGGGGCGGCGGCGGCGGTGAGCCGGTTGACGTGCTCCATCGTGATGACGACGTCGCCGTTGCGAACCCCTTCGACGCCGAAGCGCACTGCAGCCACCCGGCCCGGTTGGACCGTCATCATCGTGCAGTCGATTGGGATGGGCGTCACCCAGGTTTCGTGCCGTTCCCGGACCTCGTCGAGTTCGACCCCGAGATCTTCGGCGAGGCTTCGGACCTGTGCACCCCACATCGACGCCAGCACCCCGGGCTGGAACAAGATCGGCGTGTGGTCTGGCGTGGTACCGAAACCGAAACTCACGCCGGTGAATTCGGCGTCGTCGTAGGAGCCGTAGTCGAAGATCTCCTGAACGGTGACGGCGGTGGCACGAGCCGCCAGGCTCAGAGCGGTGTACACCAGGGTGTCGCCGGAGAAGCCGGGGTCGATGCCGTTGATGTACAACGTCGTGTCGCCGGCCCTGCACGCGGCTTCCAGCGGTTCGCGCAACCAGTAGTCGGCCTGATTCGGCGCGACCATCCAAACGAACGACGTACCAACGACATTGGCACCCGCGGAGAGGAACCGGGTGATCTCGCCGATGGCCTCCTGAGGCCGGGTCTCGGCCTGTGAGGTGTACACGACGCAATCGGCATGCAGGTCGATCAGCGCGTCGATGTCGTTGGTGGCGACCACCCCGGTCCGCTGGTCCAGACCGCACAGTTCGGCGGCGTCTCGGCCGATCTTGCCCGGGCTTGCGGCGTGCAGGCCGACGAGTTCGAGGTCGGGCCGTTCGATGATGATCCGCAGTGCGTGCACCCCGACGTTTCCCGTCGAGAACTGAATGATGCGGCGTGTCATATGGTGCCCCTCAAGGGTTTACAGAAGATCGGTGATGGTCTTCAGGCCGGCGGCGTAGAGCACCCCTGGCATCATGCCGCCGTCGATCTCGATGGTGGTGCCGTTGATGAAGTCCGCGGCGCCGGAGGCCAGGAAGACGCAGGTGCGTCCCACCTCGGCGGGTTCCCCGCCGCGTTTCAGGGGCACCTTGGCGAAGTAGTCCGATCCGGTGGGGTCATCCTTCGGGAGCACGAACGATCGGAAGTTCTCCGTGACGGTGGGTCCCAATGCCACGCAGTTGACCCGGGCCTTGGGTCCCCACTCCTCGGCCAGCGAGCGGGTGAGGTGGTTCAGGCCGGACTTGGCCGCACCGTAGGACACCAGCGTGGGGGAGCCGGCCGGATGTCCGGCGCCGCTGGACACGTTGATGATGCAGCCGGCGCCGTCCTGGTCCCGCATCTGCCGATACACGCGGATGGCGAACCAGAGTGGGCTGATGAGGTTCATCTGGATGGCGAATGCGTGGAACAACACGCTGCGTTCGTAGTCGTCGGCGGCTCGTGGTGAACCCTGGATGCGTTGCACCAGTTCGGGAACGGCCTCCGCGTGGGGCGCGGGCACGGTGCCGCCTGCGTTGTTGACCAGGATGTCGATGCGGCCGTAGGCGTCAGCGATATGCTGGACGAACGCGTCGATGGATCGGTGGTCACCCTGATCGCAGACCAGCTGGGCCGACCGGGCAGCCCACTCCGGGTTGTCTTCGGTGCCGGGCAGCCCGTCGAGCGCAGATCGGGAGCATCCGATGACCGTCGCTCCGGCGCGCAACAGTTCGTGTGCGATGCCGACGCCGACTCCGCGACTGGTTCCGGTGACGATCGCGATCTTGCCTTCGAGTCCGTCCATCTTCGTCCTCTCTCGGTCTGACGACAGAAAGATTACATATTTAATGGTTTTGCGGGCCGTTTTGCCGAAGCGCATTCTGAAATGGGCGCCCCAGGGCCGTCAGATCATGTCGTTCTTGGTCAACCACCGCATCACCGGCCAGCCGATGAACACCGGCAGCCAGCAGGTCAGCACGCGGTAGAGCAGCACCGATGGCACCGCTATCGCCGCGGGCAGTCCGAAGGCGGCGAGGCCACCGATCAACGCCGCTTCGACCGCACCGACGCCGCCGGGGGTCGGCGCCGCCGAGGCGAGCGTCCCACCGACCATCGTGACGACGGTGACCGTGACGAACGTCGTGTCGCCGCCGAACGCCTCGATACTGGCCCACAACGCCAGTGCCGCGCCGAGAGTCGTTGCGGCACAGCCAAGCACGATCAATCCGAGCCGCTTGGGTTCGCTGGCGAGCTTGACGAGGTCAGTGCCAACCTCCTTGAGGCGGGGGCGGACGGCCGTCGCCAGCCAGCGGCGACCCTTCGGCACGAACGTGAACGCGCCGACTACCCCGAGCGCTGCGCCTGCGACCAGATAGAGCACCGTGGTCGACGGCACGAAGTGCGACAGGTCGGCGGACGCGCCTGCCACCGCAGTAAAGGAGATCAGAAGCGCAACGTGAGTGATCACCTGGACCGTCTGCTGCAGCGCCACCGCGGCGGTGGCGCGTAGCGCGCCGAGTCCAGACTTCTGCAAGAACCTGGTGCTCAGCGCGAGACCGCCGACGCCGGCCGGCGTGGTGGTGGCGGCGAAGGTATTGGCCACCTGCATGATGGTCAGGTTCCGGAAGCTCACCGACTCCGACGCGCACGCCCAGAGCGCTGCCGCCGCACCGACATACGTCAATGCCGACACCGCAAGTCCCAGCAGGGCCCACCACCAGTTCGCCGTGCGCAGTTCGGCGAAGAACGCGGGCACGGTGCTGATGAAGGGGTACGCGACGTAGACCAACGCGACCAGCAGCACCATCTGGATGAGCTGGTAGCGGGTGAGCCTGGTGATCGTTTCGGCGTGGATCTGGTCGGCTCCGGTCTGCCGCTTCACCTCGTCGCGGGTAGCCGACATGACGGTCTTGGCGTCGCTGACCGACTCCCGGAGCCGTTGCGGCATGGCTGATTTGGTCAGTCTGCTGGACGCCGTGAGCACCACGTCCCTACCGAAGACGTCGATCGCCGCGGTCACCGCCGGTCCGGCGCCGTAGATCGCGCTGGTCGTCATCAGCAATTGGGCGATGTCGGCCTGCGACTGGATGGTCGACGCGCCGTATTCGGCGTTGCCGAAGCCACCGAACTGGACCTTGCCGTCCTCGACGGTGATCTCCCGGCTCCGCAGATCGCCGTGCGAGATCAGGTGATCGTGAAGGACGCCGAGGGACTCCCACACCCGGGCGGCGGGGGTCTGGTCCGAGCACTCGTCGATCCCGGTTCCGCTCGCGGGAGTGTGCGCGTACAACATCCAGCCGCGGTCCAGCGTGGTCACCGTCAACGTCGCGGTGTTGGCCACGCCTGCGTCGCCGATCGCGATCGCCATCAGCGCCCGGTGCTCGACCGAACGGCGCATCGACGTCTGCAGCGGAGCGGTTTCGTCGTTGCGCAGCGACAGCTTTCGCCAGAGTTGCCGCAGGGCGCCACCGCTCCGTTGGTTCGGTCCGTACAGCTCGATGACCACGGATGACACGGCGCCCTCGGTTTCCGCCGAGAGGGTCAGCGGACCCGGCCCGGCGGGCCGCACCACCGTCATCTTCGACACCAGCAGCCGCCGGCGACCGAGCGCCCGGACCGCCCCGGCAAGCGGCACCTCGAGCGCCGGGGTGCCGACCAGCAGCACGGTCAGCGCACCGAGGAACCAGCCGACTGCCAGCCCGAGCAGTGAGCGGGCGGGTATGACGGCGCTGACGACGAGGTGGATCGGCACGAAGGCGAGCAGCA
>NZ_JAVRPS010000261.1:0-37704 GCF_032162105.1 Mycobacterium sp.
TCCGACCCGGCGGCGCGTACTACGGAGCCAAGAAGGGGCTCCGGCCGCTGTCGGTGGTGTTCGACTCCTACGCCACCGGCGACCACAGCCAGGCAGCAGTGACCGTGGTGAACCAGACTCCGCGCGACGCAACCGATCTGCGCGCCCGCGTGCGCGTCTATGACCTGCAGGGCCGCCTGCGCGACGACCGGACGTCACCCGCGCTGACAGTGGCCTCCGGTGGCGCGACGCCTGCCATGACGCTGCCAAGGATGGCCCGCGACTCGCAGGTGTTCTTCGTCCGCTGCGAGCTCCTCGGCAAGGGTGGGGACGTCATCTCCGAGAACGTCTACTGGCAGTCCCAGCGCAACGACGACGTCGGAGATCCCAACGGCGACTTCGCCTTCCAGGCGAACCAAGCCAGCTGGGCGGACATGTCGGCCCTCAACTACATGACCCGCGTCCCACTCGACGTCAGCGCGACGCGCGCCACCAACGGTGCCGGGCAGAACGTCGTCGACGTCCGGTTGCGCAACGCCACCAACCAGGTCGCCTTCTTCGAACGGGCGGAGGTCACCACGACCCGCGACGGCGACGAGATTCTGCCCATCGAGTACTCCGACAACTACGTGACCGTCTTCCCTGGTGAGACGGTCGAACTCGAGGCCGTCGTGCCCAGCCCGCTGGCCACCGCCAACTTCGTGCGCGTCACCGGGTACAACACGCCAGCGGTAGCGGTACCCATCTCGTAATCCCGGTCCTGGCGGCGCAGCCACCACGCCGTGGCGGCCAACACCATCACGAACGCCAGCAGGTAGGCCGCGGGCAGCCAGACGTCCCACGTCCCGCCTGGGCGGATCGACAACAGGCCGGTCTCGGGGGTGTCACCTGCGACGGAGACGAACCAGCCGGCGAACGTCGCCCACAACGCGCCTAGTGCGGCCAGCGACCACGTGCTGCCTGCGACGAAGGCCCGGTGCCCGAGGTGAACCAGCAACGGCGCGCACCACACCCAGTGGTGACTCCAACTGAACGGTGAAACGGCGTCCGTGGCCATGCCGACGACCGCCACACCGAGTACGCGGTGCCCCCGTCGCCACGCCACCGCCGCGATCGCCAGTGCCACCAGAGCGAGGCCGATGCCCACCGCGGTCGCCGTCCCGAGCGGCCAGTGCAGTCGGACGAACAAGCCACGCAGACTGGTGTTCGCCACCGGGTCACTCGAGATCCGCACGACGTCGTCGAATCCCCGCCGCAACCAGAAGTACGCGGAGTCCCGTGGCAGCACCGCGAACCCGGCTGCGACGGTCGCGGCGAACGTCGCGGACGCCACCAGCGCGGCGCGCCTTCGCCCGACGAACAGGAGATAGACGATGAACAGCGCCGGAGTGAGCTTGATGCCTGCGACCAGGCCGATCCCGACACCCGCCCACCTTCGCCGCTCGGGCCCCAGCAGGTCGGCCACGACGATGGCCAGAATGAGCAGGTTGACCTGTCCGAGTTGCAACGACAGCCTGATCGGCTCGAGCCACGCTACGAGACCTATGAGCAGGGCACCGAGGCTCCACAGACCGGTCGCCGCCGTCAGCCCGAGCGCGCGGAGCAGCCGCAACACCACGTACACCACCAACGCGGCGTTCACCGCCAGGCCCAGGATCTGAGCCGTCAGCGGAGTGACCAGCGCCAACGGCAGGAAGCACAACGCCGCGAACGGGCTGTAGTCGAACAGCAGGGTGCGTGGATTCCCGGTCAAACCGGTCGAGTACAGATCGTGGCCGGCAAGCACCTGGCTTGCACCGAACCGGTAGACGAGCAGGTCGACCTGTCCTGCCAGGTTCGGCCAGCGCAGATAGGCGGCCACGTACACGACGAGCGCCACGGTCAGGACAGCGGGACCGTAGACACGGGCCGCGGAGTTCAGTCGCGTCGACACTCGAGCAAAGGTACGGACGGAGACTGGACGGTTCCTGAAAGTCGGGGTTGCCGACGGCGGTGCGGTCCCCGGCGGGGAGGATGGCACGAGCAGACGTTCCGGCGAGGAGAGATCAATGACGGCATCCGACGAGCGCACCGCGCTCGCCCAGGCCACTGAGGAAGCGGGCTGGCGCCGCCGCGAGGTCGAACGCGTCGACATCTACCTGCGCGGAAAGTCACGGGTCCGGGTGATCTGGCGCGGCAACGACGCGATCAGCGGGGGATCGCGCTTTCAGGACGACGTGATGGAGCAGTACTCGCGCGATCTGAACACGGTCAAGAAATGGCTGACGTAGCCGCGTAACCCAGCCAGAAGCCCACGAACAGCACCAAGCAGCCGATGCACAACAGGTGGTCCAGGCAGATGGCGCGCGCACGCCGGGTCTGTTCGGCAGCAGATTCGGCGCGGCGGCCCAGGCGGACGGCGTTCGGCACAGTCCGCAACAGCGCGAGCAGGATCGGCACGACCGCCAGCGGCACCGAGACCACGATCAGCCACAGCGGGTCGTGACCGCTCGCCACCCGGAGTCCAAGGGTGATCAACAGAATGGCCATCACGCCCGCGACGAGGTGACTCATCGGACGCGAGGCCGTCGTGACCCGGTGGTAGTAGCCGGCGACGGACGCGATGGCCGCCTCGGGTAGCTCCGCCGCGTGCCGGTGGGCGAGCACCTGGACGTCGAACATCACGTCCATCCACAGGACCGCAAGCAGGAAGCCACTACACGCCGTGATGATCGGTATCGAGACTCCCATCGTGGGTGTCGAGATTACCTCGCGCGGACTACTCGGCCGCGGGCTCAGAGCGCCTGCGGGCGAGCATGGCCCGCAACACCGAGGCGGTGACCGGCAGCACCGACAGAAACGCGATGGCCAGAACCATCAGCTCGAGGTGGGCGCCGACGAACGGTACGCCACCCAGGAAGTATCCGACCACGGTGAGGCCGACCCCCCAACCGATTGCACCGATGACGTCGTAGGCGAGGAACACCGGATACCGCATCCCTGATGCGCCTGCGATCACCGGCGCGAAGGTTCGCACCACGCCGACGAAGTGCCCGATCACGATCGTCTTGCGGCCGTGCCTTTCGAAGAACTCGTGCGACGAGGTCAGGTAGTGCTTCTTGAAGAAGCGCGCGTCCTCCTTCTTGAACAGCGCGGGCCCCAGCCGCCATCCGATCAGGTACCCGAGCTGTCCACCGATCACAGCGGCTACCGCGGCGCACGGGGCGAGCGTCCACACGTCGATCGGCGCGTTCGGTTGCGCGGCAAGCAGTCCGGCGGTGAACAACAACGTGTCACCGGGCAGGAACGGGAACAGCAGCCCGGTCTCGATGAACACGATGAGCATCACGCCGGGGAGCACCGCAGACGCGAACGGACCGCCTGCACCCAACCAGTACATCGGGTCCATCACCTGGGGCATTGCCACGATGATGCTCGTCACGGCCGCCGAACCTAGCTTGCCGACGTTGCCAATCGCTGAACGGAGACCGACTACGGCCTGCGCGCCGTCGGATCGCCGGCGTCGTAGTGTCTTACCCGTGAGCGCACGCGCGGGCATCGTCGTCACGGGAACCGAAGTACTGACGGGGCGTGTCCAGGACCGGAACGGACCGTGGCTGGCCGACCGGCTGCTCGAACTCGGCGTCGAACTCGCCCACATCACGATCTGCGGCGACCGCCCGCAGGACATCGAGGCGCAGCTGCGCTTCCTGGCGTCGGAGGGCGTCGATCTGATCGTCACCAGCGGCGGGCTCGGCCCCACCGCCGACGACATCACCGTCGCGACGGTCGCCCGGTTCTGTGGCCGCGAAGTGGTTTTGGACACCGAACTCGAGCAGACGATCGCCGACATCCTCAAGTCGATGGTGCAGGGTCGCGCGAGCGTTGACTTCGACGCCGTGCTCGCGGCGAATCGCAAACAGGCCATGGTTCCGGTGGGCGCCGAGGTACTCACCCCGGTCGGCACCGCGCCGGGTGTCGTCGTGCCGGGCACGCCGACCGTCGTGGTGCTGCCCGGACCGCCCCGCGAACTGCAGCCGATGTGGGCGACGGCGGTGCAGACCGCAGCCGTGCAGCAGGCCATCGCGGGCCGCACGGCGTACCGGCAGGACACCATCCGGATGTTCGGCCTGCCCGAGTCGGGGCTGGCGGAGACGCTGCGGGACGCCGAGCACACCGTCAGCGGTTTCCAGCGCCTCGAGATCACGACCTGCCTGCGCCGGGGTGAGCTCGAGATCGTCACGCGATACGAACCCGACGCCGCGGACGTCTACACGGATCTGGTCGCTCTGCTGCGCGAACGCCATGGCCGCGAATTGTTCTCCACCGACGGCGCCTTCGTCGACGACCAGATCGCCGGGCTGTTGGCCGGACGCACCATCGCCACGGCAGAGTCCTGCACGGCGGGCATGATCGCGGCGCGGCTGACGGACCGGCCCGGTTCGTCCGACTACGTCGCCGGTGGCGTGGTGTCCTACTCGAACCAGGCCAAGGTCGACCTCCTCGGTGTCGACCCGGCACTGCTGGAGGCGCACGGCGCGGTGTCGGAGCCCGTCGCGGAGGCCATGGCCGCGGGCGCACTGAAGCGGTTTGGCGCGGACACCGCCGTTGCGACCACCGGGATCGCCGGTCCAGGCGGCGGAACGCCGGAGAAGCCGGTCGGAACGGTCTGCTTCAGCGTCATGCTCGCCGACGGCCGGACGCTCACCCGGACCCTGCGCATGCCCGGTAACCGATCGGATGTCCGGGAACGCTCGACGACCGTCGCGATGCACCTGCTGCGCCGCGCGCTGAGCAGCGACGCGGATTGACCTCGGTGTCGTTCTCACTCACCGACGACCAGCTCAACGCGGCCCTCGACGAGTTTCCCGTGCTGGCAGGGCAGCAGCGCAGGCTCGAGGATCTGTCCGGTGGATTGACGAACCGAAACGTCAAGGTCACCACGCCGAACGGGACGTACGTGGCGCGGTGTTCGGGCAACACGTCGGTCCTGCTCGGCATCGACCGCGATCAGGAGCACTACAACTCCCGGGCCGCAGCCGACGCCGGGGTGGGCGCACCCGTCATCGACTACCGTCCCGACCTGGGAATTCTGCTCCTCGGATACCTCAACGGGACGACATTGTCCAACAAGGACTTTCAAAGACCGGACGTCTTGACCAAGGCGGCCGCCGCGATGCGCACGCTGCATTCGGGGCAACGGTTCCGCGGCACCTTCGACATGTTCGCCAAGCAGGCCGGGTACCTGAAGGTCGTGCAGGACAACGGCTTCCGGATACCCACCGACTATCTCGACTTCGCCGATCAGTTCGAAAGCGCGCGGCGGGTGCTCGCGGCCACCGACCAGACGACCGTGCCCTGCAACAACGATCTGTTGGCGGCCAACTTCGTCGAGGACGGCGACACCATGTGGCTGATCGACTACGAATACTCCGGAAACAACGACGCGTGTTTCGAGCTGGGCAACACCTCTTGTGAATGTCAGTTGTCCGCCGATCAGCGCGAAGACCTGGTGACCGCCTACTACGGACGCCGACTGCGGCACAAGATCGCCCGCGCCCGGCTCCAGGGCATCGTCGGGATGTATGGCTGGACCTTGTGGGGCTGTATCCAGAACGGCTCAAGCCCACTGGACTTCGACTTCTGGGAATGGGGCATGGAGCGGTACGAGGGTGCCGTCGCCGAGTTCCGGGGCCCCGACTTCAACGGGTTGCTCGACGATGTGCAGGCATCGGACTAACGAAGGATAGGCATGTCAACTGGCTCTCTTCCCGCGCGCGCGCACGTCGTCATCATCGGCGGCGGCGTCATCGGAACCAGCGTGGCCTACCACCTGACCAAGCTCGGCCACACCGACGTGGTGCTGCTCGAGCAGGGGCAGTTGTCATCGGGAACCACCTGGCACGCTGCTGGTCTGGTCGGTCAGCTGCGGGCATCCGAGAGCGGCACCCGGTTGGTGCAGTACTCGACCGAGCTCTACACCGAACTGGAGCAGGAGACCGGCCTCACCGCGGGGTACAAGCAATGCGGCGGGGTGACGGTCGCGCGCACCGAGGACCGGATGATCCAGCTGCGCCGCACCGCCGCCAATGCGGCGGCGTTCGACCTTGACTGCGAACTGCTCACGCCCGCACAGGCTCTCGAGCACTACCCGGTGATGCGCGTCGACGACCTGGTTGGCGCCATCTGGCTACCCGCCGACGGCAAGGCCAACCCGACGGATCTGACCCAGGCCCTTGCCAAGGGGGCGCGGATGCGTGGCGCCAGGATCTTCGAACACACCAGGGTCGTCGACGTGGTGACCGACGGGCGAACGGTCACCGGTGTGCGCACCGACACCGGCGACATCGAGGCCGAGATCGTCGTCAACTGCGCAGGCCAGTGGGCCAAGCACGTGGGGTCGATGGCGGGCATGAACGTTCCGCTGCACTCCGCCGAGCACTTCTACGTCGTCACCGAGGCAATCGACGGGGTGCACACGGACATGCCGATCCTGCGCGACCCGGACGGCTACACCTACTTCAAGGAAGAGGTCGGCGGGTTGGTCATCGGCGGCTTCGAGCCGGAGGCCAAGCCGTGGGTGAGTCCCGACGCGATTCCCTACCCATTCGAATTCCAACTGCTGGACGAGGATTGGGATCACTTCCAGATCCTGATGGACAACGCGCTGTTGCGGATCCCCGCGTTGGAGGAGACCGGGATCAAGAAGTTCTACAACGGGCCGGAGAGCTTCACCCCTGACAACCAGTTCATCCTCGGTGAGGCACCCGGGTGCGCCAACTTCTTCGTGGCGGCCGGGTTCAACTCGGTGGGCATCGCGTCGGCGGGCGGTGCGGGACGGGCGCTGGCCGAGTGGATCGTGAACGGCTCACCGACCACCGACCTGACGAGTGTGGACGTCCGGCGCTTCGCACCGTTCAACGGCAACACCCGGTGGCTGCACGACCGGGTCGCCGAGATACTCGGACTGCACTACGAAGTGCCATGGCCCAACCGGGAAATGGCAACCGCACGACCGTTCCGCCGTTCACCGGTGCACCACCTGCTGGTCGCAGCCAATGCCAACTTCGGCAGCCGGATGGGGTGGGAGCGGGCCAATTTCTTCGCCCCACCCGACCGGGAGCCGACGATCGAATACTCCTGGGGCAAGCAGAACTGGCTGCCGTGGTCGGCGGCCGAGCAGACCGCCACCCGCACCGCGGTCACGGTGTTCGATCAGACATCGTTCTCGAAGTTCGTACTCGTCGGTCCCGACGCGAAATCGGCGCTGCAGTGGTTGTGCACCGCGGACATGGCGGTCGAGGTCGGCACGACGGTCTACAGCGGCATGCTCAACGAGCGCGGCACCTACGAGTCCGACGTCACCGTGACGCGCACCGCCGACGACGAGTACCTGATCGTCAGCAGCGCGGCCACCACCGAGCGGGACAAGGACCACATCCGCAGGAACCTGCCCGCAGGCAACCAGGCGCAACTGGTCGACGTGACGTCATCGCTCGCGGTGTTCGGCGTGATGGGCCCCCGGTCACGCGATCTGCTGGCCACCCTCACCGACATCGATCTGGGCGACGACGCCTTTCCGTTCGGCACCAGCAAGCCAATCTCGTTGGGCTACTCGACGGTTCGCGCGACCCGTATCACCTACGTCGGTGAGCTCGGCTGGGAGCTCTACGTCCCCACCGAGTTCGCAGTCGGCGTCTACGAAGACCTGATGGCGGCGGGGGCGCAGTTCGGCGTGGCTCGGGGTGGCTATTACGCGATCGAGTCGTTGCGACTCGAGAAGGGCTATCGGGCGTTCGGCCGCGAGCTGACCCCCAACGACAATCCCGTCGAGGCCGGATTGCTGTTCGCGTGCAAGCTCAAGTCCGACGTCGACTTCCTCGGCCGCGCCGCAGTGGAGAAGGCCAAGGCCGAGGGGCCAAGCCGACGGATGGTCGGATTCTCGGTCGGATCACCGGACCCCATGCTGTGGGGTGGCGAGCTGGTGGTGCGCGACGGTGTGGTCGCAGGCCAGGTGACCTCTGCGGCGTGGGGCGAGTCGACGGGGTCATGCGTCGGCCTGGCGTACGTGAGGGCCGCCGACCAGGCTCCTGTCGACGCGAAGTGGGTCCGCGAAGGCGAGTATCAGGTGAACGTCGGCGGCACGCTCTACCCGATCACCGTGTCGCTCAAGGCGATCTACGATCCGGCCAACGCCAGGATCCGCTGACCGAGAGCCGCACCGGACCGCACGCGAAGTCCACCGGGTCGAGAAGGCTGGAGGGAATCCGGAACACCCTGCCGGGGGAGCACGGCCACGGCAGTCGCTTCGCGGCGATCACCCTTCCGCCCTGCCGTGCCACGACGGTCGGTAGCCGTACCAGTTCGTCCGTCCAGGACAGCAGTCGGTGCCGGGGCGGCGCCGGATCACCCGGCCGCAGCACGCCAGGAGCGAGCCAGCGTAGCGGCGGGTCTGCGGTGATGCGCACACCGTCCGGCGGAGGCGTCCGGCCGTCCAGGTGGGCCAGCACGTGGTCGGCCACGTGCCTGCCGTCGAGCGCGGCGACGTCGGCGGTGTCGACGGGGTGCAACAGGTTCCCGACCGCGAACACACCGGGACTGCTGGTGCGCAGCGCGGTGTCGACCAGCGGGCCCCGCGTCGCAGGGTCGATGTCGAGGCCTGCCGCGCGGGCGATTTCGTTGTCGGGAATCCAATCGCCCGTGAGAACCACGCAGTCACAGTCCACGATGTGACGGGCGCCGGTGTCGAGGTCTTCGACTTCGACGGCCCGAACGGTCGAGGTGCCGATGATCCGGGCCAACCGCGTCCTGGTCGCCACCTCGAGCCCGAGCAGCGGTGATCGGCCCGCGGCGTTGAACACCGCGTACGACTCGGGTGACGGGTGGGTGGTGGTCATCAACGCGGTGGCGCAACCGGCGTGACGCAGCGTGAGAACCGCTGAGTAGCTGACCAGTTCGGCACCGATCACCACGGCGCGCCTGCCGACTTCGCGGTGTCGGAGGTGCACCAGATTCTGCAACTGGCCGGTGGTGTAGACGCCGGCGGGCCGGTCACCGGGGATCAGGCGGGCGGACCGCGGCCGCTCACGCGCGCCGGTGGCAAGGACGACGGCGCCCGCATCGACGCGTATCCGGCCGCGCGGCGAGGTGACGTCGAGTGATCGGTCGCCCGCCCAGCCGGTGACCATGCTGTCCGTGCGGATCTCGGCACCGGCGGTCATCGCACGTTCGACGAGCCTGCGCGCGTACACCGGCCCGCTCGTGACGGTCCCGGTGTCGCGCAGTCCGTAGCCGAGATGGTCACTGTGCCTGGGGATGCCGCCCGCCCGCGATTCGCGCTCCACGACCACGGTGCGCGCGCCCCGGTCGGCGAGCGCCGCGGCCGCGGTCAGGCCGGCGGGGCCACCGCCCACGATCACTACGTCGACGGCGGTCGTCATCGCCGGGTCTCCCGCTCGAAGCACTCCAATACCTCGGCGCCGCAGTAGAAGCCCTGGCAGCGGCCGTTCATCGCGCGCGTCCGCCGCCGCAGTCCGTCGACCCCGACCGGTGGGATCACCGCACGGCATGCGTCGCGGATCTCGCCCTCGGTGACCCGCTCACAGAAGCAGACGATGCGGCCGTACGCGCCGTCGGACTTGATCAACGCGTCATCCTGGTAGGGCCGCGGGAATGCCTCGCCGAGATTGGGCATGGTTGGAGCGGAGGGGAGTTCGGTCTTCGCCAGCAGGGCCAGCCCGGCGCTCTCCAGCAGGTCGCGGACGTGCTCGGCGATCGCCATGCCCGCGGTCAGCCCGGTGGACCGGATGCCGCCGACGAGCACGTAACGCCGATCGGAGTCGGCGTCGATCAGGTAGTCGCCATGGTCGATGGCGGCGCGCAACCCGGCATAGGTGGCGGTGACCTCCTCGTCGAGCAGCCGGGGGACCAGGTCTCGCCCCTTGGCGAGCAGGAACTCGAAGCCCGCGGCCGACGTGGCCGTGGCGGTACGGTCCCGTAGATCCTCGGCGGTCGGGCCGAGCATCACGTTGCCGTAGACGGTGGGGCTGACCAGGACGCCCTTGCCGATCGCGGTCGGCACCGGCAGCACGATCTTGTCCACCAGCGGCCTGGCCAGCTTGTCGTAGACGATGAGTTCGCCGCGGCGCGGGGTCACGGTGAACCGGGCGTAGCCGAACCAGTTGTCGATCAGATCGGCGGTCAGCCCCGCGGCGTTGACGACCCACCGGGCCCGCACCGGCCCACCCGTCGTGCTCAGCTCGGTGAATTCCGCACCGACGTCGATGCTTTCGACGCGACAGCCGGTGCGTAGGGCGACACCGCGGTTGACGGCATCCGTCGCGAGGGCCAGGTTCACGGTCCACGTGCACGTGATGGACTCGTCGGGCACGGTCAGTCCGCCGAGCGCGCCCGCGCCTAGGTGCGGCAGTTCGGCGTACACCGCGTCGGGGCCGATGACGTCACAGCCGTGGTAGCCGTTGGCCTCCGCCTTGACCAATAGAGCGGGCAGCGTATCGAGTTGCTCGCGATCCCAGGCCACCAGGATCGCCCCCGTGCGCTCGACGGGGATGCCGGTAACGGAAGCGAAGTCCGAGAGCAACCGGTACCCGCGACGGACCATCGCCGACTCCAGCGTGCCCGGTTTGGCGTCGAACCCGGTGTGCAGGATCGCCGTGTTCGCCTTGCTGGTGCCGTCGCCGACGTCGCCGCGGGCCTCGACCAGGGCGACGCTCAGGTGGTAGCCGCTGAGCTCACGGGCGATGGCGGAGCCGACGATGCCTGCCCCGATGACCACGACGTCGTGGGTGGTCACGGTCTCACCCCGGCGTACGTGCTGGCGGCGAGAACGCGCCACGTGGAACGGAATTCGGCAACTCGGTCGGCGTGCCACCGCGGTTCGTAGGTGCCCGAGGGAGTCCACGGCGCGACGACGTCGCGCAGCGCCTGATCGGGTCGCAGGCTCAGACGTGCCAGGGCTGCTGCACCGAGTGCGGTGGCGTGTGGCGACGGGTAGACGTCGACGGGCACGCCGAGGATGTCCGCCGTGACCTGCATCAGTACCCGCGACCGGGTCAGCCCGCCGTCGACGCGGAGGCGGTTGGGTTCATGGCCGGTGTCGGATTCGATCGCGGCGACCAACTCCGCAATCTGAGCGGCGATGCCCTGCAGGACCGCGAGCACGATGTGGCCGCGGCCGGTCGACAGGGTCATGCCAGACAGCACCGCCGACGCCTGGGGCCGCCACCACGGCGCCGCCAGCCCCGCGAGTGCGGGCACGCACATGACACCGCCCGCATCCTCGGCGGCGACGGTGTCGAGTTCGTCTGCGCCGCCGATGATCCCGACGGATTCGAGCCACCGGATCGCCGACGCGGCGGTGTACACCTGGCCGTCGATGCAGTAGGTCTCGGATCCGCCGACGCGCCAGGCCACCGAGGTGGTCAGGCCTGCACGGGAGAACACCGGGGCGACCCCGGCGTTGTCGAGCAGGAATGCTCCGGTGCCGAACGTGCACTTGGCCGTTCCCGGCTCGAAGCAACCCTCGGCGATCAGGGCCGCCTGCTGGTCGACGATGATGCCACCGACCGGCACGTCGCCGCCGAAAACCGCTGTCGAGCCGATGATCTCGTCGTTGTCGGCGATCCGGGGCATTCGCTCGCCGTCCAGACCGAACAGCGCGGTGAGTTCGTCGCTCCACCGACCGGAGCCCAGATCGACGAGCAACGACCGGCTCGCGGTGGTCGCATCGGTCACGAACTCGCCGCAAAGCCGGTGCAGCAGCCAGGTGTCCGAGGTGGTGACCACGCCACCGGTCTCGACGTTGCGCCGCAGCCACGTCATCTTGGGCGCGGAGAAGTACGGGTCCAGCACCAGGCCGGTGCGGGCCGCGAGCGCATCGGCGTGCGGGCCGAGCTCGCGGCACACGTCTTCGGCCCGGCGGTCCTGCCACCCGATCGCGGCCGTCAACGGCCGGCCCGTCGCAGGATCCCAGGCCAGGACGGTTTCGCCCTGGTTGGCCAGTGACACCGCGTCGACGGACCGGCCTGCCCGCGCAACGGCCTCACGTCCCGCCTCGACCACGGAGTTCCAGAGTTCCTCGGGGTCGACCTCGACGCCGCCTCCGTCGAGGTAGCGCGGGTGCACGTCGATCTCGGCCAGGCCGACGATGCCGTCCTCGGGGTCGACGACGATCGCCTTCGTGCCCGACGTGCCCTGATCGATCGCCAGTACCGTCACTGCGTCGAATCCCTCACCCGTCCAACCTCTCACGTCGACCGCGTAGGTGCATATACGATTCCGCCAATACCCGAGTCGCGGGCGGGAGGCTGATTCCATCACCATCTTCGAAGCCCTCGAGGCGTGGAAGGACCTGCTCGTCGCCACCGCGGGAGCGTGCGCCGCGCTGGCCGGTCTGGTGACGGTCGCGATCTCCACCAACATCGGCGAGATCCTGAAGTTCCCTTGGCTACCGTCGCGCGCGGCGACGGCGATCGGGCTCCTCGTGCTCGTGCTCGTGGTGTCGATCGCCGGCCTGATGCGGCCGCAGACCTTGGTGTGGTTCGGCATCGAGACCATCGCCTTCGCGGCGGTGACCTGGCTGATCACCGCGCGCACCGTCTGGATCAGGCTGGCGACGCGCCCCCAGCACCAGCGGCCAATCGGGCAGCTCGCGCAAGAGATCAGCCTCTATCAGTTCAGCGTGCTGCCCTTCGTGGTCGGCGGCGTGCTTCTGCTGGTGGACAACACGAACGGCATGTACTGGATCGCCGGGGGAATGATTGCCGCGGTCGTGATCTCGATGGTCAACACATGGGTGCTGCTCATCGAGGTTCTGCGGTAGGAACGGAGAGTTGATGAGATTACTGCTCGACGACCCGGACATGGACGCGCAACTCAGCCGGACCCTGATCGCCATCGCGGCCGAGGCCGCTGACATCGGTGAGGCACTGGCCACGGCGAGTCGCACGACCGCGGGCGATTACGACTCTTGGTTCACGCAGTGGTCCACGACGGCCGAGGCCGCAGGGGCACTCGCCGACGAAGCCATGAAACGCGGGCACCAGGTGACGGCCCGCCAGGCCTACCTGCGTGCGTCGGAGTACTGGCGGCAGTCGTTCTTCTTCATCCGCCACGACATCGACGACGAACGGCTCCAACGCGCGTGGCGGCAGCACCGGTCGGCATTCCGCGCGACGCTCCCGTTGCTCAACTGCCACGCGGTCGCCACCGAGATCCCGTTCGATGGCGTCACCATGACCGGCTACCTGTTCCGCCCCGTCGACGACGACACCCCACGGCCAACGGTGTTGGCGCCCTGTGGATTCGACTCGACCGCAGAAGCGGGTTACTGCGCGACCGGCTACATGGCGCTACCGCGCGGATACAACTTCTTCGTGTTCGAGGGCCCTGGCCAGGGTGGCATGCTCTTCGAGCATCGGCGGCCCTTCCGGCCGGACTTCGAGGTTCCCTTCGGGGCGGCGTTCGAATGGCTGCTCGCGCAGGACGGCGTCGACCCCGACGCGGTGGCGGTGATCGGCCGCTCGTTTGGCGGATACCTGGGACCGCGCGCCGCGGCGTTCGAACCACGGGTGGCCGCGCTGGTCGCCGACCCGGGGCAGTACGACTTCGCCTCGCGCGTCGGGGTGATGGCCAAGGGATTGGGATCCGGCAACCCGGAGGACTTCCTGGCCAGGCTGATCGCCTCCGATCCGGATCTCGATGCCCAACTGCAAACGCTTCTCGACGGCCCGCGCAACGTCGAGTGGTACGGCTCACGGATGGCGGCGATGGGCGCGACCCTGGTGGGCGACTTCATCCGCAACCAATTGACCTTCACGCTCGAGGGCGTCGCCGCCGACATCGCGTGCCCAACGCTGCTGACGGGGGGCGAGGGCGACTTCGCCTCACGGAGCCAACTTCTCTACGACCACCTGCGCTGCGAGAAGGATCTGAAGCGGTTCACCGAGGCCGAGGGTGGGGGCGGGCACTGCGAAGGCTTCGGCGCGACGCTGTTCGAGGGCTACGTCTTCGACTGGCTCGACGAGGTACTCGCCAACAGCGCGGCCGACCGTCAGGCGCCGACGGCCGCGAAGTAGCCGACGCCGCCGAATAGGCAGATCACCCCGCACAGCACCAGGGTCCCGGAGGCGAAGGGCCACGCGAGGCGGCGTCGCACCAGTTGGACGATGGTCACCACGAGTCCGACCAGCACCGTCAGCACCAGGGAGATGATGTAGATCGTCAGATCGACGGCCGAGATCGGCCACTTGGCTGGCGCGGGCGGCCAGGGCACCGTCACGTCGTCACCCCGCGTCGAGCTCGTTCCACAGATCCATCAGGTTGCCGAGGATCTCCTCGGCGCGGCCGAGGCCGGCCAGATGGCTCTCGCCGGGCAGGTGGTACAGCGCGGCGTCGGGCAGCCGGGAGACGACGTGTTGGCCGTGCTCGAACGGCACGATGTGGTCCTTGTCGCCGTGCCACCAGTGCACCGGCACCTTGACCTCGTCGAGCCGGAAGCCCCAGTCCCTCGCGAAGACGACGACGTCGGCGAACGGGGCGGACAATTGTTTGCGGCTGCCGTTGAGTAGGTCGTCGAGGAACATCGCGCTGAACTCGGGCCGCACCAGCAGCTGCCGGTCGGCCTCGGGAGAAAGCCTGGCGTACAGCTGCAGCGCGGCCGGGGCCATGGGCCGCAGCAGTTGGATCACGCCGGCCGCCGCCAGCCGCAGGGGGAGGCCGGCGAACGAGATCACTGGGGCCACCGTCGAAGCGAGCGCCATCACACCGCCGCCGATCGCATCGGGACCGACCGAAGGGGCGACGCCGCCGAGTACGCCTGCAAGGACGACGCGGTCGGGCATCGCCGCGGCACAGGCCAGCGTGTAGGGCCCGCCGCCGGAGAGCCCGATGACGGCCATCTGGTCGATGCCGAGAACGTCGGCGATGGTGCGCAGATCGTCGGCGAACGCCAGCACGTCGGGGTACTGGAACGGTGTGGACGAGCCGATTCCCGGCCGGTCGACGCCGATCAGCCGGATGTGTTTCTGCTCCGCGTAGACGCGGGCTTCGGTGGGAATCTGCCTGCGCGCGCCCGGGGTTCCGTGCAGCCAGAACACGGCACGGCCCTGCGGGTCGCCGAACTCGGCGAACCCCAGCTGACGATCGTCGCCAACGGCAACGTTGCCTTCCAGCTTGGGGCGGGCGATGGGGATCATGCCCGAAAGTGTCCCACGCGGAGTTTGCCGGTCCGACCGGCTTCGCACCCCGACTTCGGCAACCTCGTCGCGTTCGCACCGGCGCCGGCACGTCTGATGTAAGAATCATCGGAATGAATGCCGTACGCGTGGTCGTGGCCGATGACGACGTGCTGCTCCGGGAGGGGCTGGCCAGCCTGCTGGGACGATCGGGTTTCGACGTGGTCGGTCAGGCCGGCGACGCCACCGAGCTGCTGAACGCGGTCCGCGACCTACAACCCGACCTGGCCGTGGTCGACATCCGGATGCCACCGACGCACGGCACCGAGGGACTCGACGCGGCCAAGACCATCAGACGGGAGTGGCCGGAGGTCGCCATCCTGGTGCTGTCGGCGCACGTGGACGTCGATCACGCGATGGAACTGCTGGCAGGCGGCCATTCGATCGGCTACCTGCTGAAGAGCCGGGTCACCGACGTCGCGGACTTCGTCGAAACCGTGGGCCGCATCGCAGGCGGCGCGTCCGTCGTCGACCCCGCCCTGGTGGCCGAACTCGTCTCGGCGCGCAGGCGCGACGATCCGCTCGCCGTGCTCAGCGCCCGTGAGCGGGAGGTTCTGACGTTGATGGCGGAGGGCCTGTCGAACGCGGGCATCGGGCGCCGCATTTGGGTCACCGAGGGCACCGTCGAGAAGCACGTGCGGAGCATTCTGACGAAGCTGAACCTTCCCGAGACCGGTGACGACCACCGCCGCGTGCGCGCGGTGATCATGTATCTCGACTCGCTCTGAGCCGCCTCAAGCCTTGTCGCCGAGCAGATCCCGGATGGCCGCGGGGGAGAGGGCGAACTTCGGAAGGAAACCCAGGGCGGGACTCGCGGCGATCATGTCGGCGAAGTCCTGCTCGGAGTGCGTCGAGATGAGGATCACCGACGGTGCGGGCGAATCCGCGGCGTTCAGTTGGACGACCAGATCGAATCCACTCTCGACGCCGAGGTCGACGTCGACCAGGGTGATGTCGGGCTTGAGCTCCCGATATCGGGTCAGCGCCTCCACGCTGTTGGAGGCGACTCCGACAACGGAAATCCCCGCGCGCTCGAGCATGCTGGTCGCGGCGTCGCGGAAGTTTGCGCTGTCATCGACGATCAGACAACGCACGGAAAGCGTCCGGAGCACCACATTCGTTGAGTTTGGCAGATCGACCACGCGGTGACATTACTGCTAGCAGGAATCCGTCGCCGATTTCGGACCCACTACCATCCGGTGCGATGACAGAACGCCCAGAAACCACCGCCGACCAGGGTCCGCGGTCGCTGAGGAGCCGACTGCTGGCGCTGGTGCTGCGACCGGACGCCCGGCCATTGGGCTGGGGCATCGTCGTCGCGGCTGCCTTCATCGTTGGCGAGACCCTCCTGGTGTTGCAGCTGAAGACGGTGGCGCCCGAGAACGCGTTCGGTGCGGTCTTGCTGTTCGGCGTGCTGGTGATCTCCGCAGGCTGGAGCTTCGGGCTGGCGCTGGCGACCTCGGTGGCCAGCGCGCTGGTCTACCTGTACTTCCACCTCGAGGGCGGCGACAGTCCGGCGCCCGCGTTGTTCGTGTTCCTGCCGCTGGCGTTGCTGGCCAACGTGCTGGCCGGCCAGGCCCGGTTGCGCGCCGCCGAGTCGGAGCAACGACGCCGCGAGGCCGACGCGCTGGCCACGCAGCAGGCCGCGTTGCGCCGGGTGGCCACGCTCGTCGCGCGTGGCGCCGAACCCGCCGACGTCTATCCCGCCGCGGTCACCGAACTGGCCAGGGGTCTCGACATCGAGCACGTCACCCTTGCCCAGTTCGAGCCTGACCGACACATCACGATGCTGGCGGCCCACGACTCCCCGGGACGGGAGAAATTCGCAGTGGGAGAACGACTTTCGCTCGACGGTGACAGCATCGCCCTCCGAATACGCCGAACCGGAACCTCGGCCCGAATAGACGACTACGCGGACGTCGAGGGGACCGTAGCGTCCCGCCTGCGCGAGCTCGGATTGCGCTCTGGAGTGGGCGCACCGGTCACCGTCGGTGCAACCACGCGAGGGGCACTGATCATCGGCACGGCGCGTGCGGAGCCCCTGCCCGACGGAACCGAAGCGCGGATAAGCGATTTCGCCGATCTGGTGGCCACCGCGATCGCCAACGCCGAAACCCGCGCCGAACTGAAGGCGTCACGGGCCCGCATCATCACCGCAGGCGACCAGGTCCGCCGGGAAATAGAACGCGACCTGCACGACGGCGCACAGCAGCGCATCGTGTCGCTCGGCCTCGGCCTGCGTGCGCTCGAAGCGTCGATTCCCGAGGAACAGCACACCGTCCGGCTGCAACTCGACAACCTGGTCAACGGCATGGCCGATCTGTACACCGAGCTGCAGGAACTGTCCCGCGGCATCCACCCGGCGATTCTGTCCAAAGGCGGACTGGGACCGGCGATAAAGACCCTCGCTCGGCGCTCGGTCGTCCCGGTGCGGCTTGACATCGGCATCGACCGACGCCTGCCCGAATCCACCGAAGCGGCCGCCTACTACGTAATCGCCGAGGCGCTGACCAACACCGCCAAACATGCCGAGGCGTCCGAGGTCACCGTGCTGGCCTGCTTCGACGGCGACAACCTCAAGCTGGAGGTTGCCGACGACGGAATCGGTGGCGCGGTCCCCGGCGGCGGCACGGGCCTGACCGGTCTCAAGGACAGGGTCGAGGCGCTGTCGGGCTCCCTGGAGGTCGCCAGCCCGGCGGGTGGCGGGACCGTCGTCACCGCACGGATTCCGGCGCACGCCAGTTAGTGCAGGCCCGGAGCACCGTATACCGGGTAGCCGGTATCCGAAGGTGTCGGCAGCGGCAATGACTTCGGTCGCCGCGGAGAGCATCGTCTAAGCCCATGACCGTCGACGTGTACGCCTGCGGCCTCGCCCGCTCTCCGGTTCGAACCTCGCAAATCGCTGGGGCCGCCGTAGCCGCGCTGCACACCCACGCCCGGCTCACCCCCAAGCCCGGCCTCGTCGACGGACGGGGAGGCTTGAACCACCCCGACGCGAATGTGGCACTGCTCGTCTCGTCCGCCGATGCCCTGCGAGAGCCGTTGCAACAGTGCGCCGAAGCCGCGCGGTCACTACCGCTCGGGCCGGACCTCCGCGCTCGGCTCGGCGAGATCGGGCGGGCTGCCGAACGCCGAATGCGCGAGGCCACCGGCGGCGCCGACACCCACCGTGGCGCGATGCGGACGCTCGGCCTGCTGTCGGCGGGCGCCGCCGTCACCGAAGGGGCCGATTCCGTGGCGAGTTTCGCCGCGCTGGTGGCCCGCATCCCCGATCCCTGCGCTCCCGCCGGGCCACGCGACGGTGCACGCGGACCACTCGGCGAAGCGAGAGGTGGCTTCCCGCGCGTCATCCGGATCGGTTTGCCGGCGTTGCGGGCCAGCCGACGCCGCTGCGAGGCACCCGACACCGCAGCGCTCAACGCACTGATCGCCATCATGGCCAACCTGGACGACACCTGCGTCGCGCGGCGCGGCGGGCCCGGCGCTCAGCGCCTGGTGCACCGCCGTGCGACCGACATCCTGCGGGCGGGCGGCTGCGGCACCGCCGAGGGCAGGCTCGGGTTGGAGTCGTTGTGCCAGGAAGCCGACGAAATGGGACTGTCGATGGGCGGCAGTGGCGACCTGCTCGCAGCGACGTTGTTCCTGGATCTGCTCGTCCAGGCCGCCTAATGGGGTCCGCTCAGGCACCGACCCAGTTCGGCGGCAGCCTGTCGATCCACGGCTCGGCCACCTCGAGCTGGCGGGCAAGTTGCAACAGGACCGTCTCGTCGGGCGCCATCAACTGGACCCCGATCGGTAGTCCCGCCGAACTGACCGCGAGAGGCAACGAGATCGCCGCCCAGCCGGTGACATTGGCGAGCGTGGTCCAGCCGGTGGTGGCGAACTCCACGTCGAAGAACTTCCTGGTGGTGCCGCGGGGCTGATCCAACAGCGCGTAGGGCGGCGGCGGAGTGAGCAGGGTCGGCACCAGAAGCACGTCGTGGCCGGCCATCCCCGCGGCGAACCGGCGGGTCTGGGCGTGCACTGCGCCGATCGCCTCGGCGTACGCGAGGCCGGTGGTGGTGAAGCCCTCCCGGACCATCACCCAGGTGCTCGGCTCGAACTCGTCCTCGCGGGGCTCGCGGCCCAGATGCTGGGTGGCGAAGGCGTGCAGTTCGGCGTTGCTCACGGTGTGCAGGACGGCGATCGCGTCGGCGACGGCATCGGGATCGATGGTCGGGGCCGCGGTGTCGACGTGGTGCCCGAGCCCGACCAGCAACTTGGCCACCGATTCGACGGCGGCGATCACCTCCGGGTGGGTGGGCGTGCCTGGGAACGGCGAGCCGGTTGTCGTCAGGATGCGTTGCGCCGCAGGTGCTTCGGTGATGGCATCCAGGAACCGCCGCTCGGGCAGCGGCGCCGAGTAGGGGTCTCCCGGTGCGGTTCCGGTGACGACGTCGAGGAGCGCGGCACTGTCGCGGACGGTGCGGGTCAGGGCGTGCCCGTTGACCAGGCCCTCCATCCCTTGACCTGCGCCGGGCGCGAACGACGTGCGACCGCGCCGCGGCTTGAGGCCGACCAGTCCACAGCAGGACGCGGGCACCCGGATCGAACCGGTGCCGTCGCCACCCGACGCGGCGGGTACGACGCCTGCCGCCACCGCCGCGGCCGACCCACCACTGGATCCGCCAGGGGTGATGGTGGGTGACCACGGATTCACGGTGGGCCCGAACAGCGAGGGTTCGGTCGTGCAGTGGTTTCCCCACTCGGGGGTGTTGGTCTTGCCGAACACGACGAGACCCGCGCTCAGATAGCGATCGACGATCCAGGCCGTTTCGGAGGCCACGTGGGTACGCAATGCGCGCGATCCCATCGCCTCGGGCGTCCCCGCGAGCGATGCGCCGAGATCCTTGAGCAGGAACGGCACGCCCGCCAGTCGTCCGGCGCCCCCGCCGCGCAGTACGCCGGACTCGTCGAGTGCGGCGGCCTGCGCCCGGCCGCGGTCGAACAGGTCGGTGATGACGGCGTTCAGTGCGCGCCCGGCCTCGAGGCGGACGATGGCCGCATCGAGGAGTTCGGCAGCGGTGACCTCGCCGCCTGCGACGAGCCCGGCCTGTCCGATGGCGTCGAGCTTCGAGAGTTCGACGGCTGAGTTCTGGTCCATTGACACGGATCTTGCGTGGTGTCGGGGACCCAGGCAACTCGGACCCACCTGCCTGCGGTCATTGCAGCGGGATGTCGTGCCCCTGGCCGCGCTCGTCGTCCGGTCTTGGGCGGAAGTAGCGCCGGTCGGCCTCGGTGATGACGACGTCGTTGATGCTTGCCTCGCGGCGGCGCATCAGGCCGTTGTCGTCGAACTCCCACAGCTCATTGCCATAGCTGCGATACCACTGGCCCGTTCTGTCGTGCCATTCGTACTGGAATCGCACCGCCATGCGGTTGCCGCGAAATCCCCACAGGCTCTTGCGCAGAACGTAGTCGAGCTCCTTCTCCCACTTCGCGGTGAGGAACTCGACGATCTCGGCTCGCCCGGTGACGAACTGGTCGCGATTGCGCCAGACCGAGTCTGCGGTGTAGGCCAGGCTGACCCGGTGCGGGTCGCGGCTGTTCCAGGCGTCCTCGGCGGCCTGCACCTTGGTGATCGCGTCGTCCAGGTCGAACGGCGGGAGCGGCGGGCGGGGTTCATCCATCGTCAGGCCTCCTGCGGGGTGTGCGGGTGGGCGGCGCGGTCAGTTCGGGCTCGACCGCTTCTCCGGCGGCACGGGGACGCTGTCCGGCTCACCCTTCTTGTCGTGGACCCGAGTCTTGTACAGGCTGGCGGCGGTCGTGATGAGCAGCGCCACGATGATGACTCCAAGGCTGAGCAGGGTGGGGATCTCGGGCACGGGCACGGGCTCGCCGCCGTTGATGAACGGCACTTCGTTCTCGTGTAGCGCGTGCAGCACCAGCTTCACGCCGATGAACAACAGGATGAAGGCGAGCCCCTGCGAGAGGTAGACCAGACGCTTCAGCATGTCGCCAAGCAGGAAGTACAACTGCCGCAGGCCCATCAACGCGAACACGTTCGCGGTGAACACCAGGTAGGGCTCCTGGGTCAGGCCGTAGATCGCGGGGATGGAATCCAGCGCGAAGAGCAGGTCGGTGGTGCCAAGCGCGACGATCACGAGGAACATCGGCGTCATCAACCGCTCGCCGTCGGTCTTGATCCACAGCTTGAGGCCATCCCACTTGTCAGTGAGGCTCAAGTGATTGCGGGCGAACCTGACCACGAAGTTGTCCGCGTCGTCGTCGTGTTCGGTGTCGCGGGCCAGCGTGATCGCGGTGTAGACCAGGAACGCGCCGAAAATGTAGAAGACCCAGGAGAACTGGTCGATCGCCACGGCGCCCAGCGCGATGAAGATGCCGCGGAAGATCAGCGCCAGGATGATGCCGACCAGCAGCGCCTGTTGTTGGAACTTCTTGGGCACGCTGAAGCTGGCCATGATGATCAGGAAGATGAACAGGTTGTCGACGGACAGGCTGTACTCGGTGAGCCAGCCTGCGAAGAACTCCACCCCGAATTGGCTGCCGTGGAACAGCCACACCCAGACCCCGAACGCGACCGCGAGGCCGATGTAGATCGACAGCGCGGTCACGAGCTCGCGCTTCGATGGTTCGTGTGGTCGACGCCCGATCACCACGACGTCGAACAGCAGCACGGCGATCGTCACGCCGAGCGTGACGATCCATTCGATCTGGGTTACCTGCATGTAATGGGCCTCCGGACGTCGAAAAACGGCCGAGGTCTCTGCCGCCGCATGATGCGACCCGCGGAACCGGCTGCCCAATGATGGACAACGTGATGACGACGCCGCGACGAAGGAATACTCCCCTCGGCTGACAGTCTGTCAGACGGGCAGCCAGCGGCGAAACCCCGCCCCGGGGCGACGGTCTTAGTCGGACGACTTGCGTGCCTCAGGGGGGCGGTTGGCGGCGTTGGTCAGCGCCAGCGCGATCAAGACGTCGATGGCCGTGATGAACAGACCGGCCCAGTACATCCATTTGAGCGTCGGTTCCGGTTGGGCGGCAAAGTAAACGACGAGGAAGATTGGGCCCACGATGCCGCACAGGAAGACGAACGCCTGGACGCGGAGGTAGCGCCAGAATGTCGACAACGTCGGGTCTCCCGTCTCGGCGTGGGGCGAATCGAGGTAAGCATATTGTGAGCAACGTCGCAGCACCCGCGCTCGCGGCTGAGACGACCCGACCCGAGGTGACGATGAACCTGGACCTGTTGACTCCCTCCGTCGAGATCGGGCTGGTGACCACCAACCTGGAGGCGATGGTCGAGTTCTACGAGGGCTTCCTCGGGCTCGAGCCGCAGGGTGAGATCGAGTTCGCCGACGGCTCGCAGCGGCGGTATGTGCTGGGCGGCAGCGTCATCAAGCTCGTCACGTACGCCACGCCGCCGCCCCAGCCTGCGACGCCCGGCGGCGGGCATGCGCAGGCCGGACTGCGTTACTTCACGATCGGGATCAAGAACCTGCGGGACGCCGCCGCGCGGATCGAGGCTGCGGGTTACGAGATCGTCGAGCCGCCCACCGAGTTCGCTCCCGTTCCGGGAATGGGCTGGATGTTCATCGCCGATCCCGATGGCAACTCGATCGAGCTGTTCGGCACGTTGTGATGTTTCACATGACGATCGAGGACGTGTTCGCGATCCGCGGGCGTGGCACGGTCGCGACGGGTCGCGTGGAATCCGGGCGACTTCGGGTGGGTGACGAGGTACGGGTGAACGACACCATCGCGGTGACGTATTGACCGCACCGTTCCTGGTGTAGCCCGCAGGGCTGGCCTAGGCAGCGATGACGACGGTCAGTTCGTTGCCGCGGCGCTCCACCCGCAGCCCGGCCCGGCGAGCGACCGCCGCCACCCCGGCGGCGTCGGTGGGTTCGGACCGGGAACCCGCCAGCGCCCGCGCCAGCTTGCCCTTGTGGGCTTTGTTGAAGTGACTGACCACCGTCCGATGACCGTCGGAATGCTCGGAGACGACGTCGACCTCCACGGCGCCGGGCAACCGGCCCAGCGCCGCATACGACCCCGAGCGCAGGTCGACGATCAGCTCCTCGTCCGCCAACCCGGCCAGCACCGGTTCGAGCACCGGCCGCCAGCGGGCGGCCAGCGTCGGCCGACCGGGGAGCTTCGAGGTCGCCGAAAACCGGTAGGCGGGCACGGCGTCGTCCGCGCGCAGCAGCCCGAACAGTGCAGAGCCGACGGCCAGGCGCGCACGTGCACGGGAAGCCGTTGCCCCACGGAGGGATTCGACGTCGAGCGCGTCGTAGAGCACGCCGGTGTAGCGGCTGATCGCGGGCATTGTCGGCGCGCTGCGAATCGCGGCGTTGCGGTCGATCTCGCCGTCGAGCGACGCGGAGATGCCCAGCGCCTTCCTGCTCGCTGGGCGGTCGGCGGATAGCGCGATCAGTTCGTCGACGAGCTCCGCGCGCAGTGGTCCGAGTTCGGGGGAGCCCAGCGCATCGAGGCGCAGCGGCGGACCGTCGCCTCCGGCGCGCTTGGTCTCCGACGGCGGCAGAAGCACGATCACGGTGGTTGAGGCTAATGGAGGTCCTTGTCAGCCGTACGCGAGCAGTAGTGGCACCCGCTGCTCGGCGGTGGTGAGCGAGCCGTGGTGCCCGATGAGCGCGGACTCCAGTGGCTCCACTGTCCTGCGCACCATGGCGGCCGATCCGCGGGCGGCCGCGACGACGTCGCCGATGCGGGGGCGCACGTGGTCCGTGACCCGCGCACCGAACCATCCGGCCGCAATCGCCTCATCCCGGGAAACCACCCACGCCCGGTCTGCCAGCGTCGCGCGCCACGCGGCGAGCACGTCGTGGTCGGCCCCGTCCTCGACGTAGACGTGGCGTGCGCGGGCCTCCCCGCCGATCGCCTGCACGCCTTCCAGCAGCAGCGGGTGGTCGTCGACGTCCACCGCGTCCGACGACCCCGTCGCGACCATGCCGTGGTCGGCCACCACCGCGAGCAAGCCGCCCGGCGGTAGGCCGTCGACCACCGACTCCACCAGTCGGTCGACCTGCCGCAACTGCATGCGCCACGCCTCCGATCCAGGGCCGTACAGGTGTCCCAGCAAGTCGAGGTCGGCGTGGTAGCCGTAGCAGAACCCGCCGTCGGCGACCGCAGTGCGCACGCAAGAGGCCAGGTCGCCGATCGCGTGCACGCCGATATAACGGCCGCCGCGCAGCACCGCGCGGGTCAGCCCGGAGTCGGTGAACTTCGCGCCGGAGACCACGCTCACCGCGATCCCCGACGAGGCAGCACGCTCGAACGTGGTGGGGATGGGCTGCACCCGCTCGGGCTCGACGACGTCGCGAAGGTCGTCGCCCCACGGGTGCGGGCGCCAGCTCAGGGCATTCATCACTCCGGAGCCGTCTACACCGGCACCGGGAAGCCGGAAGGTGTACCCGACCATGCCGTGCTCGCCGGATTGGCGGCCGGTGCCGACGGCGGCCAATCCCGCTGCTGTGGTGGACGGGAACCCGACGCTCAACGTCTGACCGCGCAACCCGGCCAGCACCGGCGCATCCTCCGCGTGCGTGTCGAGTAGTTCCGCGCCCAAGCCGTCGATCAGGAGAACACACGCCCCGGCGATGTTGGCAGGCAGGCTGATTCGGCTCTCGAATCCGGCCGCCCCCATCGCGGTGAGCACCGCGGGCACGACGTCGCTCAGGTGGGGGAGCGCCGGATCAGGCGTCGGGAGGTTCACGACGCCGGCCTGCGATGCACCGACACGGCGTAGTCGCCCCCGGTGAACGGGTCGCGGCTCCACGTGGCCCAGCGCGCAACGGGTTGCAGGCCGGCGTCCTCGGTCAATTCGTCGTAGTGATTGAGCGACAGGCGATCCGGGCGAATCGAGAACCCGGACACCAGAAGCCCGCCTGGCAAGAGGCGCTCACCGACGCTGCGCAGCACGGCGCCCTCGGTACCCGGTGCCAGGAAGATCATCACGTTGCCTGCCAGCAACACCAGGTCGAACTCGGCGTCGACAGCGCTCGCGAGGTCAGCAAGGTCGGCTTCTACCCAGCGGAGTCCGGGCTTCTTGGCGCGGGCGGTCTGCAGCATCCCTGCGTCCAGGTCCACACCGAGCACCGTGAACCCGCGCGCCGCCAACTCGATCGTCACCCGGCCTGTGCCGCACCCTGCGTCGAGGACACGTGTCCCACCCGATTCCTGGAGCAGGGTTTCGACGAGGTCCGCCTCGCCGTGCACGTTCTGCCCCGTGGCCGCGAGCGAGCGCCACCGCGCGTCGTAGTCGTCGCCCCGCGGTGCGTCGTTGCCCTGCCAGCGGGTAGCCATCGCCGATGATTCTCCCACCCGGCCACCCCCGCGGCGAAGGCGCTATGAAACCTATCCCGCGACGATGGAATCACCCTGCACGGAAACGGCTTTGGCCTGCAGCGGATCCTTCGCGGGTCCGTTGACCACGGCGCCGTCGAGGCTGAACTTGCTGCCGTGACATGGGCAGTCGATGGTGCCGTTCTCGATCTTCGACACGGTGCACCCTGCGTGCGGACACACGGCGGAGAACCCCTTGAACACTCCGGCAGTAGGTTGCGTCACCACGATGTCGTCCACGATCACGCCGGAGCCCACCGGGACGTCGGCGGTCTTCGCCAAGGCGGTCGTGGCGGCGGGCGCAGGTGCTCCCGATGATCCCGGGGCCGATGCCGAACCGGCCGACGGGGTCGGCGGGGCCGCCGGCTTGTTTCCGTAGGTGCTGCAAGCGGCGAGCGCGGTGGCGGCCAGGCCGAGCCCTGCTCCGGCAATGACGGTTCGGCGGGGCTGTCTGATCTCGTCGAGGTTCATGGCTGCACTTTCGTTGGGCTGGGCTGGGCTGGGCTTTACAGGGATTGTGGACCGCCGACCGCGTCCGTGCCGACCGGTTCTAGAAATGGACACCACTGGTCTCGAAAAACCACAACGCTGACGTCAGCCAGATGAACACCAGGCCGAAGAAGGTCAGGCCGCCCGCGATCGGAATCACCCACGGGGCGAGTCCCTTGCGGGTGAGCAGCAGCATCTTCGTCACGAACACACCATAGAAGAAGCACCCGAAGAGCGAGTGGAAGAGCACCCGCGTATCGGTGGACTGGAAGCCGAGCGCATACAGGCAGTGCACCGCGACGGGAACGCTGGCCAGGACGGCCAGCCGGCCCGACCAGATGTGCGCGGCGCTGACCCACGACGGCACGCGGCCGCGGGGGAGCAGCCCGTACATCGAGAACGCCGAGCCGAACTGGAACAGCGCCAGTACGACAGCCACTGTCGCGAGCCACGCCTTGACCGCGAGCCCACTGGAGAATCCGGCGACGTTGATCGAAAAGAACTGCGGATCATGCACTTTGCCGAACACGCCGAGGCCGACGGCGACTGCCGAGCCGATCAGCACGGCGATCACCGCCCCGACGGCGCCAGCGTTGTTCGTGCGGGTATCAGATGACATCGTCGGCTCCGTCCACCCGCGTCGCGGTGACGGTCTGGCCACCGACGACGGCGGTGCCGTCGGCGGCCAGGGCGGGCGCTGGCGCCGTCGAGCCGTCGGCCTGGCGCTGCACTCCGGTGACCGCGCCGTTCCCGTCGACGATCCAGCTGTTGCGTACGCCATTGTTCTCAGAGACGTAGAGCCCGGCCGGCGGCTCGGCAGGGGCCGTGGTGAAGTCCCACTTCTTCTCGCCGATCCACAGCGTCCCGACCACCGTCGGGCCCTGGAGCCTGCCCCCGAGGCGGCTCGCCTTGTCCTTGCTCGCCAGCGAAAGGGCCCCGTTCGTCGCGCTGCCCTTCAGCCACACCTCGACGGTGTTGCCGTCGCAGGCGTAGGCGATGGCCTTCGGACCGTTGACCGTGATCTCCAGGGTGATCACACCCGCCGCCGTCGGGATCTTCCCGACGTAGTCGGCCTTGGCCGGGAAGGCCACCGGCGGCGGAGCGGGCGGCGGAGGCGGCGGTGCGGGTGCGGCCGTCGTGGTCGACTGCGCGACGGGCTTGGCCGGCGGCGTGTCGGCGGTCTCCTGGGAGTCGTTCATCAACCAGAGTCCGCCGCCCAGTGCCGCGACTGCGGCCAGCGTCACCAGCGGACCGATCCTTTTCTTGTTCATGAGACGAGCATGGTCTCCCCGACGTCGCCTTACATGGAGAAACCATGGAGGTTGTGAGGAGATTCGACCGGACGTCGACTGAAGGCTGCGTGACGTTTGCGTTCCGCACCGGCGGGCTACCGTAGTCCCATGGATGGCCGCGAGCTGCTCGCTGGCCGCTACGAGCTTCGAGGCGTTCTCGGTCGGGGTGGGATGGCGGAGGTCCGCGACGGCTGGGATACCCGGCTGAACCGCGCGGTCGCGATCAAGCTGCTCTACTCGGCACTCAACGCTCAACCCGACATGCGGCGGCGCTTCGAGCACGAGGCCCGCTCAGCGGCCGCTCTCAGCCATCCCAACATCGTGGCCGTCCACGATTACGGCGAGCATGACGGACGGCCGTTCATCGTGATGGAGCGTTTGCCCGGCCACACCCTCGCCGATCAGATCGCGCGCGGCCCGTTGGACTCCGCACGGGTGCGTGCGGTGCTCCACGACGTGTTGAGCGCGCTCTCCGCAGCGCACTCCGCCGGGGTGCTGCACCGTGATCTCAAGCCCGCGAACATCCTGGCCTCGGTGACCGGTGACGCCATGAAGGTCGCCGACTTCGGCATCGCGAAGACCGCGGGGACCACACTGACCGCCACTGGTCAGATCGTCGGCACGATGGCCTACTTGAGCCCGGAACGGGTGGCGGGCGCACCGGGTTCGGTCGCCGACGATCTGTATGCCGTCGGCGTGATGGGATACGAGGCCCTCACCGGACGCCCGGCGTTCCCTCAGGACAACCCTGCGGCCCTGGCTCGCGCAATCATGGACACGCCGCCGCCATCGTTGGCCGTCACGCGACCAGACGTGGAGCCGTCCCTGGCAACCGTGGTGGATGGGGCGATGGCACGTGACCCTCGGCAGCGATTCCCCGACGCCGATCACATGCGCGCCGCCCTGACGGGTGGATTCCGGCCGGCGACCAAGGTGCTCGTCGATCCGCTCGCGGCGTCGGCCACCTTCCTCGCGCCGTCGGCCTCCTACTTCGTGCCCACGCCGCCACGCCGTCGCCTCTCTCAGCGGACCCGAACGGTGCTCGTGGCCGCCGCAGCATTGATCGCGCTCACCATCACCGCACTCGCCGTCGCGCTCGATTCCTCACCGCAGGAGACGCCCCAACCGGTCGGCACGACCACCAGCACTTCCGCGACCACTCCCACGTTTAGTTCGACCGCACCGACGACTGCCACGTCGATTGACGAGCAGCCCCCGCAGAAACCGAAGAAGCGGGGCAATGGCAACGGCAAGAAGAGGGGCGACGACTAGCAAAGGCGACGTCACGCGTCGAACAGCCGATCCTCGGTTTCGACAGGAGCCACACGGCATTCCGAACGCGCGGGCGGTGCGATCACCTTGCTACCCTGCGATGGCTGCCGGATGCCGGACCGCTGAGCGGGACGCCCGGACGGCGAACGCAGTGGCGCGAACGAAACCGCAAGAGTCCATACGAAGAGAGTGTTGTGCGCAGCGGAGAGATCAGGGCCCTGACCGGCCTGCGGATCGTCGCTGCGCTGTGGGTCGTACTGTTCCACTTCCGCCCACTTCTGTGGCAGGCGGCCCCCGATTTCGCCTCGGCCGTCGCCCCCATCCTCGACTGCGGAGCCCAGGGTGTCGACCTGTTCTTCATCCTCAGTGGATTCGTCCTGACCTGGAACTACATCGACAAGATGGGCAAGTCGTGGTCGATGCGTGCGACCCTGCGCTTCCTGTGGCTGCGGCTTGCCCGGGTGTGGCCGGTGTACCTGGTCACCCTGCATCTCGCCGCACTCTGGATCATCTTCACGCTGAACGTCGGCCACGTACCGTCCGAGAACGTCGGCACGCTCAACGCGACCAGCTACATTCGCCAGCTCCTCCTCGTCCAGTTGTGGTTCCAGCCGTTCTTCGACGGGTCGAGCTGGGATGGGCCTGCCTGGTCGATCAGCGCGGAATGGCTGGCCTACCTGATGTTCGGCGTGCTGATACTGGTGATCTTTCGGATGGCGCGGGCCACGCGGGCCCGCAGCCTCCTATGGCTGGCGTTCGCCGCGTCGCTGCCTCCGGTGGTGTTGTTGTTGGCGTCGGGTGCGCTCTACACGCCGTGGAGTTGGCTGCCGCGTATCGTGATGCAGTTCATCGCAGGCGCGCTGGCCTGCGCCGCGGTCCGCAGATTGCGCCCGAGTGATCGGACCCGCACCGGCGCGGGCTACCTCTCGATACTTCTGATCGGCGCCATCGTCGGCGCTCTCTACCTGCTGTCCGCGCATCCGCTGCCCACGGTGCGCGACGGCAGCGGGCTCGTCGACGTTCTGTTCCTGCCCCTGGTGATCTGCATGGCCATCGGGGCGGGTACCCTTCCTGCCTTGCTGTCCACCCGCGTCGCGGTGTACCTGGGCCAGATCTCGTTCAGCCTGTACATGGTGCACGAGTTGGTGCACACCGCCTGGATCTGGGCGACGGAGCAGTTCGAGCTGGTGCTGGCCGGCACAGCGGGCAAGTTCACGGTCGCGGGCCTGATCGTGCTCGCGATGCTCGGTGCGGCTGTGCTGTACCACGTCGTCGAGGAGCCGGCCCGACGTTGGATGCGCAGAATGGTCGACGTCAGGGAGGCCTCGCTCGAATCCCGGGCCAACCTGGAGCACGACACCGGCAATGTGCAGCCGATCGACCAGTCGGCCCGCGCGAGCTGATGCGTGAATGGTGTTCGGCCGCACACCGTGTGCGGTGAGTCAGCAGCGAGTCGCGGACGCGTTTGGTGACCCGGATAATAGGCTGGCAGTGCCCGTCGGCAGTGGAGGTAACAGTGGGTCGTCTGGCCGCGTTCGTCGTCTTGTGCGCTCTTCTCTTCGGTGCGGTCGGCGCACCCGCGGCACCCGTGGTGCTGACGAGCCGGGACACGCCACTGAGTCGGGTCGCCGTAATCGGCGACTCGTACACCACCGGTAGCGACGAAGGCGGCCAGGGCTCGAACGGATGGGCCGCCCGCTCCTGGCAGACCCTCGCGCGGCAAGGATTTCAGATCACCCCCGACGTGGCCGCCGAGGGGGGAGCCGGGTACGCCGTCCGCGGCAACCGCGGCAGCGTCTTCGGTGACTTGACACCGCGAGCCGTCCGGCCCGACGACATGCTGGTGCTGTTCTTCGGGTCGCGCAACGACCAGGGCGTCGATCCGGCTGCACTCACCGACGCGGTGCGCAACTGCTTCGTCTTCGCGCGGCACGTCGCACCATCGGCGCGCCTACTCGTCATCGGTCCGCCGTGGCCGACGGCCGACGTCCCCGCCGACGTACTTCAGGTTCGCGACGTGTTGTACGGCCAGGCCCGGGCCATCGGAGCGACGTGGATCGATCCGATCGCCGAGCGGTGGTTCGTCGGCAGACCGGACCTGATCGGCCAGGACGGCGTACATCCCACCGACGCGGGGCACGCCTATATGGCGGACAAGATCGCGCCGCTCATCGCCGCGCAGTTGCCCCGCCAGGTGTGAACCGGCACCAGGACGGGCGACCTCAGTCCTGCACGGCCTTGGCGATGGCCACGCACATGGTGAGCCAATTCCGGTCCGGTTCCGCGCTGTCGGTCAGCTCCCACATGGCGTTGTGAACCATCCGGACGACGACCCAGGCTCGCGCGCGGTCGTCGTCCAGATCCGCCCCGTCGACCAACGCGTGGAAGCGGCGGCGGACACCGTCGCGGGTGTCGCCGGCGAGCTCGTCCCATCGGTTCCAGAGCATCGGGGCGATCTCGTAGTGCCGATCGCCGTTCACCGGCTTGGGGTCGATAACCAGCCACGGTTCGCGCTCGGCGGCGAGCACGTTCTCGTAGTGCAGATCGCCGTGGATGAGCGTGCCGGTGCTGGCGGGGTCGGCGGCGAGATCGCGGCCGAGGGTGATCGCCTGCTCCACCAGTCGGCGTGGAAGTGGCGCACTGCGCGGCAGTGCGGTGAGGTCGGCCGTCCACCCCTCGACGTACTTCGCCAGCGTCCGAAGCTGGGGCAACGCGGGGACGTGGATACGCCGGTAGAGCGACGCGACGACTTCGCACGCCTCAACATCCCAGAGCTCGTTGAGGTTTCGTGAGTACAACCGCTCGAGGAGCATGGCTCGGCGGTGCGGGTCGGCGCGCAGCAGCCGGACCGCACCGTCGCCGCCCCAACGCCGGAGGGCCAGGTGTTCGTGCTCGGACTCGACGTCGGGGTAGGCGACCTTCAGGATCACTGGAGCGCCGTCCGCCGTGCGTGCGGGCACCACGATCGAGCAGTATCCGTGGGTCGGGGCACCGTCGGCGGTCAGGTCCCACTCGTCGATCTGGCTCTGCACCAACTTGGGCAGGCCATCGATCCACGTCGCCCACTCCGGTCCCCTGGCAGCCATCGCACGCACCGCAGCGGGCAATTCGATCACCTGACCCATCGTTCCACTCGGCATTCGATCGGCGGGAATGCGCACCAGCGACCTCGTGTTGCGTGACACATGAGTGAGCCCTTCGACCCGCGTGAATTGCTGGCCCAAGCCCGGATCGGCGTCCTCGCCACGATCAAGGCGAACGGGCTCCCTCAGCTGTCGCCCGTGACGCCGTCGTACGACCAGCAGGCCGACATCGTCTACGTATCGATGACCGATGGCCGCGCCAAGACCGCCAATCTGCGACGGGACCCCCGGGCGGCGATCGAGGTCACTAGTGCAGACGGTTGGGCGTGGGCGACCGCAGAGGGCACGGTCACCCTCACCGGTCCTGGCACTGACCCGCACGGCCCCGAGGTCGAGGCGCTCGTCGACTACTACCGGGCGGCGGCGGGAGAGCACCCGGACTGGGAGGAGTACCGGTCGGTGATGGTGTCCGACCGCAGAGTGCTGATGACGCTGGCCGTCGAACGCGTGTACGGCGAGAAAATCCGCTGAGCGATCACGGCTCCGCCAGCGGCTTCCCGCGAAACGGAGTCTCCCACGGGCGTGGCGTTAGCATTGATGTGTGACCGAGCGCAGAACTCTCGGGGATCTTGACTTCGATGACGGGGTGGACGACCCCGACGACGACGGGTGGTACGGCCGCGCACTGGTCACCCCCGACGACACCGCACCGCGGCACCCGCAGGCAGAAGCCGCCGAGCCGCTGGCCATGCGCGAACTCGACGACCCGCCCCCCCGTGCCGTTCCGCCCCGCGACGCACCGCGGCACCGCAGGCCGGACGACCCCGAAGGCACCCAGTGGACCGGCATCCTCGCGCCGCGCAACGGCCGACCCGGCGTTCCACCCACCACGTCGTGGGAATCCAAGTTGTCCAACAGTGGCGCATGGGACTTCAAGGCGTCCGCCGCAGTGCCGTGGTACCGCTCGAAACGTGTGCTGACCGCAGCGGGGGGAGCGGCGGTGGCAGCGCTCGTGGTGGCCGGCGTCCTGCTTCTTACGCGGGGTTCTGCCGCGGGCGTGCAGGAGTCGACGAGGGTGTCGCCGACCAACCCCACCAGTGCCGGGCCTGCACCCTCGAGCCCAGCGCCCGCTCTGTCCACAGGTATTGCTCCACCGCCACCGCCGGCTCCACCGCCACCGCCACCACCCTCGGCCGAACAGATCACCGCGCCTGCCCCGACTCGCGTGTACACGCCCCGTCGATCCGCGCCATCCGAGTCGGACATGCCCGAGATCGGGGTGACTCGCACCCCCGTCACCCGGGCGCCGATGAGTGCGACGCCACCTCCGCCACCCAGTCCCGACAGGAACTCCTCAACGCCAGGAGACGCGCCCAAGGGCGGATGGGGACGCTGGTAGGCATTCGGTGACTCCGTCCTCCGTCGCCGGCTCCGCGCGGGTACGCCTGGGGCAGTCGGACCTGACGGTGCGCCCAATCGGTCTGGGCTGCATGGGAATGTCACAGTTCTACGGCGCTGCGGATGACAGTCAGTCGATCGATACGATCCGGGCAGCGTTTGACCTGGGAGTGAACTTTCTGGACACCTCCGATGTCTACGGTGCGGCGGACATCAGGTGGGGAGTGACCATTCGCGGCTTCGGCCACAACGAGGAACTCATCGGCACGGCGCTCGCCGGCCGCCGCGATGACGTGGTGCTGGCGACGAAATTCGCCGCGAAGATCGACGACGACCGCACGGGCATCATGATTGACGGCCGCCCGGACTACGTCAGGGCGGCGTGCGAGGACAGCCTCCGCCGTCTGCGGACCGACGTGATCGACCTGTACTACTACCATCGCCTGGATCGCAGTGTGCCGATCGAAGACGATGCCGCCTTTGTCCAGGGTGATATTCGGGCCACGAATCCACGCTTCTCGGGCGAGAATCTCCGCTCCAACCTGCAACCCGTGGACAGTCTCATGGCGCTGGCGCAAGAGAAGGGTTGTCGTGCAGGGCAGCTCGCCCTGGCGTGGCTTCTGACCCAGCCACTGGACGTGGTGCCCATACCCGGTACGAGGCGGGCCGAGTACGTGCAGGAGAACGTCGAGGCCATTAACGTCGCGATCAGCATCGACGAAATCGCTTATCTCTCAGAGGTGTTCGCGCGGAACCGCATCGTCGGTGAGCAGTATGCCGCCGTCCATGCACAGACGGTCGAAAAATGATTCACCTGACGCGAGAACGTCAGCGGACTGTGGTCTTGAACCGCTTGCGATAGGCGCCGGGGGTAAGGCCCAGCTCGCGTTGGAACAGCCGACGCAGCGATTCGCTCGAACCGACGCCGGTTCGTTCGGCGACGTGGTCGAGGGAATCCGGACCGCTGGTGAGGATCGCGCAGGCGGCTTCGAGCCGGGTGCGGTCGACGAAGTGTTGTGGGGTGTGGCCGGTTTCGGCGAGGAACAGTCGCGAAAGGTGGCGGGGACTGACCCCGGCGGCCGCGGCGAGCGTGCCGAGGGTGTGGTTGCGCCGCGGGTCGGCGGTGATCGTGTTCATGACGGCGCGGACGACGGAGTTGTTGGTCGGTAGCGCTTCCAATCGGACGCTGAATTGGGATTGGTCGCCGGGGCGGGCCATAAAGACCACCAGATCTCTTGCGACGTCACGCGCCAGCGCCGGTCCATGGTCTTGTTCGATGAGGGACAGTGTGAGGTCGATCCCTGCGGTGACGCCTGCGGAGGTGGTGTAGGCGCCGTCGGTGACGAAGATCGCGGCGGCGTCGACACTCACGTCGGGGAATCGTGCCGCGAGTTGGCGCGCCAGCTTCCAGTGGGTCGCCGCCCGCCTGCCGTCGAGCAGCCCGGTTGCGGCCAACGGGAAGGCGCCTGCGCAGATCGACACGGTGCGCTGACTGCGGTGCGCGAGTTCGCGCAGGGCGTCGACGAGTTCCGTGTTGGTGATGCTGGCCTGCCAGTCCGGCGCACCGGGAACGAGCAGAGTGCCGATGCGTTCGGGGACCAGATGTGCGGCGGTGTCGACACCGAGGCGGGCACCGGAACTGGCGACGACGTCGCTGCCGGTGATCGACGCGTGAAGAACGCGGTAATGGGCGCCGAGGGCGTTGGCGGAGGTGAACGCGTCGACCGGCCCGGTGACGTCGAGCATCTGGATGCCGTCGTAGACCATGACGACGACGTGGTGGGGTCCGGCGTCGGCTTCGGCGGCCATCAGTTCCGCGTCATTCGTTCAGTGGTGTCCACATGTGTGCCTTTCCTGGCGCTTTGCGCACTGCCGCCGCGACTACGGGAGGCCGATAGTCGAGTTAACCGCGCGGCACCTCCCGGTGTCCCGCATCGCAAGAGAAAGGACGAGACATGGCTGAAATCATTGCGGGGGTTCGCATCCCTGACAGTTCGTTGGCCCAGGAGGCCACCCAGCTGATCCGCGACACCACCAACGAGCTGATCTTCCATCATTCGCGGCGGGTGTTCCTGTTCGGCACCCTGCAGTCACGGCGGTTGGGCATCATGCCGGACGCCGAGATGCTGTATGTCGCGGCACTGTTCCACGATACGGGCCTGGTGGCGCCGTACCGAGGGACTGAGCAGCGGTTCGAATTGGACGGCGCGGACACGGCACGGGGCTTCCTGACCTCGCACGGATTCTCGGCCGCGGAGTCCGACGTGGTGTGGACGGCGATCGCCTTGCACACCACGCCGGAGGTGCCGTACAAGATGGATCCGGTGATCGCGGCCACCACCGCAGGAGTGGAGACCGACGTTCTGGGCATCCGGCTGGACGCCATCGACGCCGCAGAGATCGATGCGGTGACTGCGGTGCATCCGCGACCGAACTTCAAGAACGAGATCCTGCAGGCGTTCTCCGACGGATTCTCCGACCGGCCCGACACCACGTTCGGCACCGTCAACGCCGATGTGCTGGAACACTTCGTGCCCGGGTTCCGTCGGATCGACTTCGTCGACGTGATCAAGAACTCGGCCTGGCCGGAGTAGCCTCCGAGGACGTCGCGTAGCCGACACCACCCACCGGAGGATGCATGACCAGCGGAACCAGTCCTGTTGTGACCCAGCGCGACCCGGAACTGGTCGGGCAGACCGTCGTCGTGATCGGCGGAAGCGCAGGCATCGGGCTCGAAACGGCTCGACGCGCCAGGGCGGAGGGCGCCGACGTCATCCTCACCGGCCGCAATGCCGACCGGCTCGAGCAAGCGGCGCTCGACGTCGGCGCGAAACAGACCGCCTCCTTCGACGCCAACGACGCGGTGTCCCTCGAGGGGTTCTTTCAAGGGCTGCCGACACCGATCGACCACGTGATGATCACGGCCGGTGGCCCGCAGTACGGGCCCATGCTCGAGATGGACTCAGACCAGGTGCGCGAGGCGATCGGCGGGCACGCGGTGCTGGCGCTCGAGGTCGCGCGCCATGCCGCGGGCAAGATGAGGCCCGGCGGCACGCTGCTGCTCGTGGGCGGTACGGGCGGCCGGCGGATCGATCACCGCCTGGGGATCGTCTCGGCTGCCACCGCAGCGTTGCCTCCGTTCACGGCGGCACTCGCCCTCGAGCTCGCGCCGGTTCGCGTCAACCTCATCGCCGCGGGCTTCGTCGACACCCCGTTGTCGGCGTCGCTGCTAGGAGATCGGCTCGAGGAACGCCGCAGCGAGCTGCGGGCAACGCTTCCGATCGGCCGCGTCGTCGGGCCTGCCGACGTCGCCGCGCTCGCCGTCCACATCATGAGCAACATGGCGCTCACCGGAGCGACGTACGACATCGACGGCGGCCAGCAGTTCGTGTGATGAACACGCGACGAGTCGACCCTCCCGAGGGGAGGAGCCGCCAATGCAAACGATGATCGACTTCGACGACGCGCCAATATTCGCCATCCCCATGATCGGCGGCACCAGCGTCCGCGAAGGCATGCTGATCGAGGGTCCGCAGGGCTGGGGCGAGTTCAGCCCGGACGACGATTGCGACGACCGCGCGGCCGCGCGCTGGCTGACCGCGGCGATCGAGGCCGGCACCGTCGGGTGGCCCGACCCGGTGCGGGGTCGGGTTCCGATCGCCGTCACGGTGCCTGCGGTCGATCCCAGACGAGCCTACGAGATCGTCGCGACCGCCGGGTGCCGCACCGCAGAGGTCACGGTCGGCAACAAGGGCTCGCTCGCCGACGACCTCGCTCGACTGGAGGCGGTGCGCGACGCGCTTGGCGTCGATGGCGCAATTCGCTGTACCGCCAACGGAATCTGGGATGTCGACACCGCCGTGTCGGCGATCGCGGCGCTCGACAGGGCGGCCGGCGGACTTGAATTCGTCGGGCAGCCTTGCCGCACCTTCGAGGAGTTGGCCGCCGTCCGAGGGGCAAGCACTGTCCCGATCGCCACCACCGTGCCGATCCGCCCCGAGGATGCGTCGCGGACGTCGCTGGTCGGCGCCGCGGACGTCGCAGTCCTTCGGTGCGGACCGCTGGGCGGCGCACGGCGCGCGCTGGTGGTCGCCGAGGCTTGCGGGCTGCCATGCGTCGTCACGTCCACAGGGGAGACGAGCATCGGGTTGTCCGCAGCGCTCGCGCTGGCCGGAGCGCTGCCGGAGCTGCCGTACGCCTGCGGGCTCGGCACCAGGTCGCTGCTGGCAGGCGACCTGGTCGCCGGGCCGCGCTCGTTGATTCCCGTCGACGGCTACTTGCCGGTCGCCCCGATGCCACCGGCACCGGATCCGGAACTCATCAGGCGATACACGGTCACCGGCAACGACAGGATCGCCTGGTGGCGCGAGCGGCTACGCACGGCCTGCGCCGTTCTATGATCCGTCGAGACGCCGCGAGCAAACGAATCATGGGCTGCGAAGGAGATGACGTTGCCCGACGCCACGCTTCGCACTCGGTGGGCGATCGTGGTTGCCGTCGTGGCGCTTGCGGGGTGTTCGGGGTGTGGGTCGACGAACACCGAGCCGACCGGATCGACCACATCGAGTACCACGACCGGTGCTACTCGCG
>NZ_JAVRPS010000262.1:0-11911 GCF_032162105.1 Mycobacterium sp.
AACTCGACGCGCTGACGTTGATCACGTCGCCGCTCATCCACTTGCCCGCGACCTCGAAGGACACCCGGGTGCGGGTGGAGTTCTCGTAGAACATCGTGATCACCGTGCGGCCGCGCAGCGTCGGGAGTTTCTTGACCTCGCGACCGACCAGGGCTTCGCGGAACCGGTCGGCGTCGTCCAGGATCGCGGTCGCCTCGTCCCTGGTCAGGTCGGCCGCCGAAAGGAGATGTCTCGTGCTCATCGAACGGGACCTCCGGTGTTGGCGATCAGCACGCCGTCGCGGCCGTCGTGTTCGGTCAACAGAACCTTGATGTTGTCGCTGCGGGAGGTCGGTACGTTCTTGCCGACGTAGTCCGCGCGGAGCGGCAGTTCCCGGTGGCCCCGGTCGACCAGGGCGGCCAGTTGAACCGCCCGCGGTCGGCCGATGTCACGCAGTGCGTCGAGAGCGGCGCGCACGGTACGGCCGGAGTACAACACGTCGTCGACGAGCACCACCACCGCGTCGTCGATGCCGCCGTCGGGAATCGACGTGTCCTCCAGCGGCCGGGGCGGCTTGATGTTGAGGTCGTCGCGGTAGAGCGTGATGTCCAGCGCGCCGGACGGCACCACTACTCCGGCGAACTCGGAGATGTTGCGCGCCAGCCGGGCGGCGAGCGTGACACCACGGGTGGGGATGCCGAGCAGAACCACGTGCGGCGCGTCGGGGCCGTCCAGCGCGGTCTTCTCGATGATTTGATGCGCAATGCGCGAGATGGTCCGGCCGACGTCAGCGGCGGACATCAATTCCCGGTCGGGGATGGGCGCGGCCGGAACATCTGAGACACCCAAGATGACCTGGACCTCCTTCTCCGCCTCTCTGGACGGATCGTTAAAGGACGTCGAACTGCCGGGCAGCTTAACACCGCGCGCTACGCTGGCGGAAATGACAGGTCCGACGTCCTCCCCCAACGTTCCCCAGTTCGACTTCGACGCCCTCTACCGCGGGGAAAGCCCCGCCGACGGTGTGCCGGCGATCACCACACCACCGTGGGATACCAAGGCTCCCAAGGAGACTGTCGTCGGCTGGCAAGAGGCGGGACTGGTCCGAGGCGAGGTGCTCGACATCGGCTGCGGGCTCGGCGACAACGCCGTCTACCTGGCGGGGAAGGGCCATTCGGTGACCGGGTTGGACATCTCCCCGACCGCCCTGGTCACCGCCGAACGGCGCGCCGGCGACGCAGGCGTCGAAGTTCGGTTCGCCGTGGCCGATGCCACCAGGCTCGACGGCTACACCAACGCCTTCGACACCGTCATCGACAGCGGGATGTACCACTGCCTGGACGACGACGGGAAGCGCGGCTACGCCGCGGCCGTGCACCGGGCCACCCGCCCGGGCGCCACGCTGCTGCTCAGCGCGTTCTCCGACGCCAACGCCCAGGGCCAGGACTGGCCGCGGCCGATGGTGTCCGAGCAGACGCTGCGCGACACGCTCGGCGACGCAGGCTGGGACATCGCGTCGCTCGACTCGGAGACCGTACAGCTCCCTCCCGACGGCACCCCCGCAACGTTCTGGCTGCTGCGGGCCGCGCGTCGCTGAGTACGCTGACACGGTGAATCTCGACGGCAACCAGGCGTCCATCCGCGAGGTGATCGACGCGGGTCTGCTCGCGGGTGCGGTCACCGTCGTGTGGCAGGGCGGCAAGGTGTTGCAGGTCAACGAACTCGGCCACCGCGACATCCACGCCGGCTTGCCGATGCAACGCGACACCATCTTCCGGATCGCGTCGATGAGCAAGCCCGTGACGGTGGCTGCCGCGATGGCGCTGGTCGAGGAGGGCAAGTTCGCGCTGACCGATCCCGTGGCACAGTATCTGCCCGAGATCGCCGACCTGCGGGTGATGGCCGACCCGGCCGGGCCGCTGGACAGGACGGTGCCCCTGCGACGGCCGATCACGTTCGACGACCTGATGACGCACCGCAGCGGCCTGGCGTACGCGTTCTCGGTGGGCCCGCCGCTCAGCCGGGCCTACGGAAAGCTGATGTTCCGCCAGGACCAGGACCGCTGGCTGGCCGAACTCGCCCGGCTGCCGCTCGCCCATCAGCCCGGTGACCGCCTCACCTACAGCCACGCCACCGACGTGCTTGGAATCGCGTTGTCGCGGATCGAGGGCAAGCCGCTGCCGGACGTTCTGGCCGAACACATCTGCGCACCGCTCGGCATGACCGACACCGGCTTCGCGGTGAGCCAGGACGGGCGGCGTCGGGCGGCGACGATGTACAAGCTCGACGCGGATGACGTGCTGCATGACGACGCGATGGGGCCGGCGCCGGTCCAACTGCCGACGTTCTGCGCGGGCGGCGCCGGATTGTGGTCGACGGCCGACGACTACCTCACCTTCGTCCGCATGCTGCTCGGCAATGGCACCGTGGACGGTGTGCGGGTGCTCTCGGAGGAGTCGGTGCGGTTGATGCGCACCGACCGTCTGACCCACGAGCAGAAGCAGTATCCGTTCCTGGGCATGCCGTTCTGGCGTGGCCGCGGATTCGGGTTGAACCTGTCGGTGGTGACCGACCCCGCGCAGTCACGGCAGCTGTACGGGCCCGGCGGGTTGGGCACGTTCAGTTGGCCTGGTGCGTACGGGACGTGGTGGCAGGCCGATCCGTCGCTGGACCTGATCATTCTGTATCTCATCCAGAACCATCCCGATCTCAACCCCGACACGGCTGCCGCCGCGGTGGCGGGCAATACCTCGATGGCCAAGCTGCAGTCGGCCCAGCCACGGTTCGTCCGGAGCACGTACAAGTCGCTGGAAGCCTGAGTCCCGCTAGGCCGAGATGCGTAGCGCGGTGTCCTCGGCGGGGATGACGGTGTCGATGCGACCGAACCGGGCGATCACCCGCTCGGTCACCCGACTCCACTGCCGTTGGTCCGTCATGTCCGCCGCGATGGCCATGACCCGGTCGGCGGGATAGCCGTGCATCACCCTGACCACGTCGCCCGGGTGGCGGGCGACCACCGCGACCCGGCACCCGTCGGCCAGCAGCTTGCGTGCCATCCGATATCCGGCATCGGTGTCGCCGTCCAGCACGAGGACGACAGTGGTTGCGGCGGCAGATGTCTCGCGGTTCATGACATCAGTCAACGCCCGCGACCTAGGTGCGCGGTGTGGACGGGTTGTGCGCCGGGGAAGAGTTACCCGGTTCGGACCGGCGAGCGTTCGCGACTGCGGCGGCGGTGCACCACCACGCCTGCGCCGACGATGAACGCCGCCGAGATCGCGGACAGCGCGATAGCCTGCTGCTGTCCGGGATCGAAGGCCATCAGTACGAGGATCGCGACGATGCCCGCGATGGTCACGACGGTCAGGTACGGGAACAGCCACATCCGCACCGGAGCCCGCTCCCCCTCCGAGCGCATCTTGCGGCCGAGTACCAGTTGGCTCGACGCGATGGCGAGGTAGACGAACAAGGCGACCGCGCCGCTGGTCGCCAGGAGATAACCGAAGATCTTCTCCGGCAACAGGTAATTGCCGATGACGGCGACGAAGCCGACCACCATCGAGGCCAGCACCGCCACCCACGGCGCACCGTTGCCCGCGACCTTGCGCACCACCTCGGGTGCGTCCCTGCGCTCGCCCAGCGAGAACAGCATCCGGGACGCGGTGTACAGGGCGGAGTTCAGGCACGACGCCACGGCGGTGAGGATCACCAGGTCCATGATCAAGTTCGAGCCGGGGATGCCGATGGCTTGCAGCGTGGACTGGTAGGAGCCGTCAGCGAGCTGGTCGTAGGGCATCAGTGCGACGATCACGAAGATCGAGCCGATGTAGAACAACGAGATTCGCCAGATCACGGAGTTGACCGCCTTGCTGATGCCGGCCGACGGGTTCGGCGACTCGGCGGCGGCGATGGTGACGATCTCGGTGCCCATGAAGGAGAACATGGTGATCAGCAGTCCGGCGATCACGGCACCGAATCCGTTGGGCATGAAGCCATCCGGCTCCCACAGATGGTGAACACCACTGACCTGCGAGTCCGGGATCACCCCGAAGATGGCCGCCAGACCGATGGCGATGAACGCCACGATGGCGACCACCTTGATGAGCACGAACCAGAACTCGAACTCGCCGTAGTTGCCGGCGCTGGCGAGGTTGGTGACCGTGAGCAATAGCGTGACGGCCAAGGCCCAGATCCATTGGGCGCCACCGATGAGATTGGTGAGGATCTCCGCGGCGGCGGTCGCTTCGACGGGGATCACCAACACCCAGAACCACCAGCAGAGCCAACCGACCGAGAAGCCGGCCCACGGACCGAGCGCCCGCTCGGAGTAGACCGAGAACGATCCGGTGTCGGGGTTGGCGGTCGCCATCTCGCCCAGCATCCGCATCACCAGGACGACCAGGGTGCCCGCCAGGAAGTACGAGATCAGGACGGCGGGTCCCGCTTCCTTGATGGCGTTCTTGGAACCGACGAACAACCCCGCGCCGATCACACCGGCGATCGAGATCATGGTGATGTGACGCGATTTGAGGCTCGTGCCCAGTCCGCCGGCCGGTCGCTCCTGAACCACTTCTGCCGTTTCGTTGCTCATCACACCGCCCTGTCGTTGTCCTGTCGCACACGTCCGTGCGATCCGCAAGGCAACAGGCTTCCCAAATGCATCACCGGACGAAACCCACGTCGGCGGGCGGATCCGGGGCACCATTGCCAGCGAAATGCGTATGTCATACGCTTAGCGTCATGACACAGCCGACCGTGTTGATCAGCGGTGCCGGAGTCGCCGGTCCTGCGCTCGCCCACTGGCTTGCCGGCAATGGCTACCGCGTGGTGATCGTCGAGCTGGCGCCGGGCATCCGTCCCGGTGGCCAAACGGTCGACCTGCGCGGCGCAGGACGCGACGCGGTGGCTCGCATGGGGCTGCTCGATCAGATGGTCGACCGCTCACTCGCACAGCGCGGCATCGCGTGGGTCCGCGCCGACGGCAGCCGACGGGCCGAGATGCCGGTCGAGGCGTTCGACGGCAACGGGGTGGTGTCGAAGCTGGAGATCCTGCGCGGCGACCTGGTCGACGTGCTGTATCAGGCCACCAAGGACCGGGTCGAGTATCGGTTCGACACCCGTATCGACGAGCTCAACCAGAGGCAGGACGCGGTCGAGGCCACCCTGTCCGACGGGACGACCCTGCAGGCGGACCTCGTCGTCGGCGCCGATGGACCGCATTCGGCGGTGCGGCGCTTGGCCTTCGGCCCCGAGGAGCAGTTCGTCAAACCACTCGGTGGCTACAACGCGTGGTTCACCGCGCCGGATAGTGTCGGGCTGGACGGCTGGTATTTGATGTACCAAGCGGCCGGCGGACTCAACGCGTCGTTGCGCCCGTCACACGACCCGTCGATCGCCAAGGCCGGGTTGGCATTCCGCTCGGACCCACTGACCTATGACCGCCGCGATCTCGACGCACAACGACAAATGCTCGCCGATCGGTTCGCCGGCGCCGGCTGGCATTGCGACGCTCTGTTGGCCGCCGCACGGGAGGCCGACGACTTCTACTTCGACGCCTTCGCCCAGGTCCACATGGACTCGTGGTCGCGAGGCCGGGTGACGCTGTGCGGCGACGCCGGGTACTGCGCGTCGCCGCTGTCCGGCATGGGCACCAGCCTCGCGTTGGTCGGCTCGTACCTGCTTGGCGCGGAGCTCGGGTCCGCGCCGGATGTGCTGACGTCCGCGCACGTCGATCACGCGCTGGCCGGTTATGGACGACTGATGCGGCCTTACGTCGACAGGTGCCAGGACCTCCCCGCGGGGGTGGACGGCTACGCGCCGAAGTCCAACTCCGACATCGTGATTACCGCGCAGGTGATGAAGTGGATGCAGCGCTGGCCCTTCCGCAGCTTCGCCGCAAAGAAGTTCTTCACGACGGCCGATTCGATCGCCTTGCCGCATTACTCACATTCTCCGGCTCGGTGAAAGGCGCACGCCTCTACATGGAACGCGACAACCCCCGGCCGAACTGCAGCAGACGTTGCATCTGGGCCAGCCCCCCGTTGTCGACGGTCTTGGTGTAGCGGAACGACTCGCAGAACAGATCGGTGTCGGTGGCCGACTTCTGGTGGCTGCGCGTGATGAGTTGGGTGTACATCCTCAAGCGCACCTCGGACAACCGCCGGGTCCCGTCGTCGAGCACGTCGAACTGCGTGGTGAGGATGTGGTCGGTGATGGTGGACAGCAGTATGGTCCGCACCGATGCGTCCAAGGTTCGGCGCTCATATCCCTCGGTGGACGTCGACTCGTCGTCGGCGCGCCACATGATCAGGCGCCTGCCGTCGGTGAGCACGACCTCCTGCCAGAGCGCCTCGCCCCAGGGCTCCTCGGTCTCGCCGCGGGACATGATGAACGACTTGATCGACGGGAAGTCCACCAGCGAGCGGAGTTGATCCAGCGCCAGTTCCGGGTCACGCAGGTAGACCCTTGCCGCTTCCTCCAGGGTCTCGTAGGGCGCCCAGTCCTGCGGCACGCTCATCGCTAGCCTTTCGGGGTGGCACGCACCGCCGCGGCGGCGGCGCGGATCTGTGGAGTCACCAGCATCACCTGGCCGAGCACACCGTTGACGAAGCCCGGTGAGTCGTCGGTGGACAGGCTCTTGGCCAGCTCGACCGCTTCGTCGACGGCGACCGGTTCGGGGACGTCGTCGGCGTGCAGCAGTTCCCAGACCGCGACGCGCAGGATCGCGCGGTCGACGGCGGGCAGCCGCTCCAGCGTCCAGCCCTGCAGGTGCGCGGAGATCAGGTCGTCGATGTGCGCGGTGTGATCGGTCACCCCGCGGGCCACCGTCACCGTGTAGGAGTTCAGCGGCGACACTTCGGGATCGCCTTCGGCCAGCAGGCCGCGCGACTCGGCCACCTCGCCAGGGGTCAGCCCGCGCGCCTCGGCCTCGAACAGCAGGTCGACCGCGCGCTTGCGGGCCTGATGCCTGCCACGGTCGCCGCGACGGTCAGGCATGGAGCCGCGCTCCGGTCCTGAGGCCGAAGCCGTTAGGCATTGACACGACCTAGGTAACTGCCGTCACGGGAGTCGACCTTGAGCTTGTCGCCGGTGTTGATGAACAGCGGGACGTTGATCTGCGCACCGGTCTCCATCGTGGCGGGCTTGGTGCCCGCGCTGGACCGGTCGCCCTGTAGGCCGGGGTCGGTGTGGGACACGATCAGCTCGACCGTCACCGGCAGTTCCAGGTACAGCGGCGCGCCCTCACTGAACGCGACCTGCACCGGCATGCCCTCGAGCAGGTAGTTCGCCGCATCACCGACGAGGGACTCCGGCAGGGGGTGCTGCTCATAGTCCTGGGAGTCCATGAACACGAAGTCGCTGCCGTCGCGGTACAGGTAGGTGGTGTCGCGCCGGTCGACGGTCGCAGTCTCCACCTTCACGCCGGCGTTGTACGTCTTGTCGACGACCTTGCCGGACAGCACGTTCTTGAGCTTGGTGCGCACGAAGGCGGGGCCCTTGCCCGGCTTGACGTGCTGGAACTCGATGATCTGCCACAGCTGCCCGTCGATTTGCAGGACGAGGCCGTTCTTGAAGTCTGCGGTCGAAGCCACGGTCGGTAATACTCCTAAAGGATGGCCAGTTCCTTGGGGAACCGGGTAAGCAATTCGGGTGTGGGTGCTTCCTCGCTGCCCACGACCAGCGTGTCCTCGATGCGGACGCCGCCGTGGCCGGGCAGATAGACACCAGGCTCCACGGTCACCGCAGAGCCAGGAAGCAGTGTACCGGCGGCGGACGCGCTGATTCCCGGCGCTTCGTGGATCTCCAATCCGACGCCGTGCCCGAGCCCGTGCCCGAAGTTCTCGGCGTACCCGGCGTCGTCTATGACCTGGCGCGATGCGCCGTCGACACCCTTGAGCGACACACCGGGCGACAGTGCATCGCGGCCGACCCGCTGCGCGGTGGCCACCAGCTCGTAGAGGTCGAGCTGCCACTGCGCCACCGGTGCCAGCACGAACGTCCTGGTCATGTCGGAGTGATAGCCGCAGACCAGGGCGCCGAAGTCGATCTTGACGAAGTCGCCCGCGGCCAGCACGGCGTCGGTCGGCCGGTGGTGCGGGATCGCCGAATTCGGGCCCGCCGCGACGATGGTCTCGAATGACACTCCGTCGGCGCCGTGGTCGAGCATCCGCGACTCGAGCTCCCGGCCAACCTCCTTCTCGGTGCGGCCCGGTCGCAGCCCGCCCGCAGCCACCAGGTCGGCGAGCGCAGCGTCGGCGGCCTCGCAGGCCAGCCTGAGCAAGGCGATCTCGCCCGCGTCCTTGACCTCGCGCAGGGCCTCGACGGTTCCCGCGGCCCGGACCAACGTGGTCTCGCCTGCCGCCTTCTGCAGGATCGTGTGACCGTCGACGGTGACGACGTGGCTCTCGAACCCGAGCCGACGCACGTTCCAGGCCGCCGCGCGCGCCGCCAGGTGCGGCCCGCAGGCCCGTTCGATGACGACCTCGGCGTCCGGCGACTGCTGAGCGGCCTGGGTGCGGTAGCGCCCGTCGGTGGCCAGCACCGGCGTTTCGTGTTCGGCGAGGATCAGCAGCGCGGCATTCGAACCGGTGAAACCGGACAGGTAACGCACGTTGACCAGGTCCGTTACCAACATGGCGTCCAACTCCGCTGCGACCAAACGGCGACGCAGCCGGTCCCGGCGCTGTGAAATCGTCACAGGTGTTGACGCTACTCGCTACGCTGTGCCCTCATGAGTAAGTGGTTGCTGCGCGGACTGGCGTTCGCGGCGCTGATGGTCGTCGTCCGTCTACTGCAGGGCGCGATGATCAACGCCTGGGAAACACAGGCTTTGGTGATCAGTGTCAGCCTGGTTGTGTTGTTCGCCATCGCGGCGTTCATCTGGGGGCTGATGGACGGCCGCGCAGACGCCAGTGCCCAACCCGACCCGGACCGGCGCGGCGACCTGGCCATGACGTGGCTGCTCGCGGGGCTGTTCGCCGGCATCGTCAGCGGCCTTGTCGCGTGGTTCATCTCGCTGTTCTACGACAACCTGTACGCCGAGGCCTTGCTCAACGAGGTCACCACGTTCGCCGCGTTCACCGCGCTCCTGACGTTCCTGGCGGCCATCGCGGGCGTGTCGCTGGGCCGGTTCCTCATCGACCGCAACACCCCGCCGTTCCAGCGGCATGGCGCCGAAAGCGAGCGCACCGACACCGACGTGTTCGAGGCCGTGCGCGAGCCGGCGGCGGTCGGCGCGGAGACCGCGCCAACCGAGGCCGAGAAGTCGTCCTAGCCGCAACCGGCCAGATAGCGCAGCGCCAACAGGTACCCCTGCACGCCGAGCCCCACGATCACGCCCGTCGCGACGCCGCTCAGGTATGAGTGATGCCGGAACTCCTCGCGCGCGTGCACGTTCGAGATGTGCACCTCGATCAGCGGCGCGCTCAGTTCCGAGCACGCGTCGCGCAGCGCCACCGAGGTATGGGTCAACGCGCCTGCGTTGAGCACCACCGGCTCGCCCGCGTCGGCGGCGGCGTGAATCCAGTCCAACAGCTCGGCTTCGCTGTCGCTCTGGCGGACAACGACTTTCAGCCCAAGCTCGGCGGCCTCGCGTTCGATCAGCGCAACCAGATCGTCGTGGGTGGTGGTGCCGTAGACCGCGGGCTCGCGGCGGCCGAGCCTGCCGAGGTTCGGTCCGTTGATCACGTTGATGGTCTCGGTCACGGCCGGACTCCGATCTCCGAGTAGGCGGCGGCAACCAGGGCCGGGTCCGGCCCCTCCAGACGGCCCGGTTTGGCCAGCCCGTCGAGGACGACGAAACGCAGCACGCCCGCCCGGGTCTTCTTGTCACCGGCCATGTACTCGAGCAGATGTGGCAGGGCGTCGGCGTCGTAGCTCACCGGAAGCCCAAGCGACGTCAGGACTGACCTGTGCCGGTCGGCGGTGGCGTCGTCGAGCCGCCCGGCGAGCCTGCCGAGTTCGGCGGCGAACACCAAACCCACCGAGACCGCGGCACCGTGGCGCCACTGGTAGCGCTCGCGCCGCTCGATCGCGTGCGCCAGAGTGTGGCCGTAGTTGAGGATCTCGCGAAGCGCGGATTCCTTCTCGTCGGCGGCCACCACCTCCGCCTTGACCGCGACTGCGCGCCGGATCAACTCGGGCAGCACGCTGCCGGTCGGATCGAGTGCGGCCTCGGGGTCGGCCTCGATCATGTCGAGGATCACCGGGTCGGCGATGAAGCCGGCCTTCACGATCTCGGCCATGCCCGCGACGATCTCGTTGCGCGGCAACGTCTCCAGGGTGGCCAGGTCAATGAGCACCGCGAGCGGCTGGTGAAAGGCGCCCACCAGGTTCTTGCCCGCGTCGGTGTTGATCCCGGTCTTGCCGCCGACGGCCGCGTCGACCATGGCCAGCAGCGTCGTCGGCACGTGCACGATGTCGACGCCTCGCAGCCAGGTCGCAGCGGCGAAGCCTGCAACGTCGGTGGCCGCTCCCCCGCCCAGGCTCACGACGGCGTCGCGCCGGCCGATTCCGATGCGGCCCAAAACGTCCCAGATGAAGCCCACGACCGGCAGTTCCTTGCCTGCCTCGGCGTCGGGAATCTCGATGCGATGCGCGTCGATGCCCTTCTCGGACAGGTGATCACGAATCGCCTCGGCGGTCTGGGTCAGCACCGGCTGATGCAGGATCGCCACCTTGTGACGTCCGTCGAGCACACGGGTCAGGTCGTCGAGCAACCCGGTGCCGATGATCACCGGGTACGGCCGCTCGACGAGGACGTCGACGGTCACGGGTTCAGTCATTGCGCGCTTCCGCTCGGCGGGCCAGCGCCGAGGGACTCGGCGGGGCCTCGGTGGTGGGGGCGGGATTCAACACGGTCGGCAGCCTGCGCCACGCGGGCCTGCGTCGGCGTCGGCCCTGCTGGGGTTCCGGCGTGGTGCAGTTGAGTCGGTGCACGATGTGGCGCACCACCGCGCCGGGGTTGCGCCGGTTGGTGTTGATCCGCATCGTGGCGACCTGACGGTACAGCGGAACCCGCGCGGACATCAGCGTGCGGAACTTCTCGGCCGGGTCGCCGCCGGCAAGCAGCGGGCGCACGGCGCCGCCGCAGGTGCGCCGAATACCTTCGGCGGCACTGATTTCCAGGTAGATCACGGTGTGACCGGCGAGCGCCTCGCGCACGTCGGCGGAGGTCACCGCGCCGCCGCCCAACGACACGATCCCGTCGTGCTCGGCCAGGGCCGCGCGAACTACGTCTGCCTCGATGCGGCGGAACTCGTCCTCGCCGTCAACGAAGATGTCGGCGATGCTGCGGCCGGTGGTCTCGACGATCTTGACGTCGGTGTCGAGCAGCGGCACGTCGAGTGCCTTGGCGAGGCGCCGTCCGATGGTGGACTTGCCCGAGCCGGGCATGCCCACGAGGACGGCCTTGGGCGCCATCAGCCCGACGCCTGCTCTCCTGAATGGCCGCGGTCGGCGACGGCGTGCAGGTAGTTGTCGACGTTGGCGCGGGTCTCGGCCAGTGAGTCGCCGCCGAACTTCTCCAGCGCCGCGCGGGCCACCACCAGGGCGACCATGGTCTCGACGACCACGCCTGCCGCGGGCACCGCGCACACGTCGGAGCGCTGGTGAATGGCGACGGCCTCGTCGCCGGTAGCCATGTCGACGGTGGCCAGAGCGCGCGGCACCGTCGAGATGGGCTTCATCGCGGCCCGCACCCGCAGCGGCTGGCCATTGGTCATGCCGCCCTCCAGACCGCCGGCGCGGTTGGTGGAACGCATCACGCCACCCGGTCCGGGGTACATCTCGTCGTGGGCGACGGTGCCGCGACGGCGTGCCGTCTCGAAGCCGTCGCCGATCTCGACGCCCTTGATGGCCTGGATGCCCATCACCGCGGCGGCGAGCTGGCTGTCCAGCTTGTTCTCGCCGCTGGTGAAGGAGCCCAGCCCGA
>NZ_JAVRPS010000263.1:0-19302 GCF_032162105.1 Mycobacterium sp.
GTTGACCTGGACCGACGCCGTCGAGGTCATCATCGCGGCCCCGGCCGCGCCGGTGTCGCTGGCGTGGAAGAACCTCTCCATCGCGCGGTAGCGGGCGCCGGGATTGACACGTTTGGCGGGCCGCAGCGGGTCCGCGCCGAGCAGGACCAGGCCGAGGCCTCGTCGGGCGAAGGCCTGGCGCAGCAGCGTGCGATCCGCGCTCATCGCCGCGATGGCGGCGACCGCGCCGTCGTGGGGCGGACCGGAGAGTTCGACCGCGCCGCCCGGTTCGACGGTGATCAAGCTGCCACCCGGCAGGTCGGGCACCGTACCGATGACCTCGGTCAGCTCGTCCCAGCCGGGGCGACGCATCGGATCCGCCAGGTCGAAGCAGTGCGCCTCGATCTCCAGACCGACCTTGCCGACGGGTCCGTCGCGCAGGCATTCGCCGCCGATGTGCAGTGCGGCGCTCTGGGCGTTCGAGAGTGCGGCGAGGCCCCCGGGTGGTGTTCGGCGCAGGTCCGAAGTGGTGGTGGTCATCTCAACCGTTCCTCCCGGGTTCGGACGCGGAATCACGAGCGAGCGTCGCCATCCACCTCATCCTCCAGAGGACACCGACAAAGTCGCGCGTATTTCTCGCTCCACCCTCCTGCGTGCGTCCGGCCTCCGTGACCGTTATTGACCGAGAGTGTTCTGCATCGCCCCGGCCAGCACGTTCACCGCGGGCCCGCCGTTGCCGGGCTGGCAGACTTTCGCTTGCAGCAGAACATTCTCGCGCAGCCGGGTCTGGGTGAAGCACCGTCGGTCAGTACCCGCTTCCTGCTTCACCCACACCGCGTCGGTCGGCGTGGGCTGACCCCCGTCGAACGACCACGTCTCGGTGACGAAGTCCTCGAGGTGCATTGCGGTGCTGGTGCCCGCACAACCGATCGTTCTGTCGGTGACCCGGTGAAACGCCCTGGTCGCCGCGTCGTTGGTGGCGAAAACCCCGACGGCCTGCTTGACCAGGTTGGTGTCGTCGTTCGCCGCGCGTTGGGCGACGGCGCCGTTGAACGACGCCAGGTCGGGATCGGCGTACACGTCGGGCAGCCCGATGTCGGCCCAGTTGTTGCACATCGGGGCGTCGACGTAGAAGCCCTGGAACGGCGCGGTGAACGTCGAGTCCCACGTCATCGGGGCACCCACGATGTTGCCGACCGACCCCTTGCCCAGCACGGCGTAGGAGACCACGCCCGGATCGGATGGGCGCGCGGCGGCGGGTGCGGCCAGTGCGACGGCAATACCGACGCCCATCAACGCGGCCACACCGAATCCCCGGTCGCTGCGCTCCATCCCGTCGGTCCGCACCCGGGCTAGACCTTCGCCGACAGCGTTACGTCGATGTTCCCGCGGGTGGCCTTCGAGTAGGGGCACACGCCGTGCGCCTTCTCCATCAGGTCGTCGGCAACGCTCTGCTCCAGGCCGGGCAGGTAGCCGATGAGGTTGGCGGTTAAACCGAAACCGCCCGCTGAGCCCTCCCCAACGTCCTTGCCGAAGCCGATCTGGGCGGTGATGCCGCTGGCGTCGTCGATGGCGATCTTCTCGTTGCGCGCGACGAGACGTAGCGCACCGAGGAAGCAGGCGGAGTAGCCGGCCGAGAACAGCAGTTCGGGGTTCACTCCCTCGCCGCTGCCACCCATCTCCTTGGGCGGGCGGGTATCCAGGTCGATCTTGCCGTCAGTGGACTTGACGTGGCCATCGCGGCCGCCGCCGGTCGCCGTCGATTCTGCGGTGTAAACGACTTCGATGCTCATGGCTCGATCATGCCAGTTGCGCATGTCGGCGGCCGGGCCAGTATCCGGCGTCAGGAGATGGTCAGCGTGCAGTAGGTACGCGGTGGCGAGGGGTACGGCCAGGCGAACTCGCCGACGTCCGAAGGGCACGCCTGCTGGTCACGAAAGTCGAGCCGTTGAGTGACCTGGACGAGCAAGCCCGCCTGACGCCGATCGGAGCAGTCGGCCCGCTGGACCACGCCGATGGGCATGTCGAGCACGTAGCAGTGGTCGGCGACGAGGTTGGGCACCAGGCACAGCCGCGACGTCGAAGGATCTGCGAATTGCGTTGGCAGGTGCTGGTATTCGTTGCTCGGGCAAGAGCCGCTCGAGTCGGTGGTGGCGCCGACGGTGTAACTCGGGTCGGCGCCGCAGCCCGTCTTGGCGGCCTTCAGCGTGCCGGGGGACGCAGGGCTACCGGCGGGAATCTCGACGCAGTCGCCGACCGCGAACACCGTGGCCCCCTCACGGGCCATGGGCTCGGCGCGCAGCCCGCAGCCACTGCTCATCACCGCGACCAACGCCATCACCGCGACGAACGCCCATCGGGCGCAGCGCAGGCGGGTCATGGTTAGCGACCCTGTCACGATTCACGGGCCACCGCCACATGATCCCCAAAATTCTCAATAGTCCCACAGACCCCAGGAGAATCACAGCACTGTGATTCTCCTGGCGTGTCGTGTCGACGGTTCAGCCGTTGTTGGCCCGCACACCCTCCTCGATCTTCTTGCCGAGATCGGGGTCGATGTTCTTCCAGTACTCGAACACCCGCGACAGCACCGGCTCCTTCACACCCTTGGACGCGTGCCCAATGACGTTGTTGGCCAACCGCTCCCGCGCCGCGTCATCGAGCACCTCGCGGATCATGGTGCCGGCCTGACCCCAGTCGTCGTCCTCGGGTCGCAATGTGTACGCGGTACGCACCATGTCACCATCGGCCACCCAGTGCACCTCGGCGGCACGCGCAGGGTCGGCCTTTGGGCCGCCCATCGAGTTCGGCGCGTACACCGGGTCGCTGACGTTGCGGATCCGCATCGCGCCGTCCTTGGAGTAGCTGTGCACCTCCACCTTTGGTGTGTTCACGGGGATCTGCTTGTAGTTGACCCCGAGCCGGGCGCGGTGCGCATCCGAGTAGGAGAAACCACGGGCCAGCAGCATCTTGTCCGGGCTCAGGCCGGTGCCGGGCACGATGTTGTTCGGCTCGAACGCCGCCTGCTCCATCTCGGTGTGGTAATCGGTGACGTTGCGGTCCAGCGTCAGCGTGCCGACATCGATCAGCGGGTAATCGCCGTGCGGCCACACCTTGGTCAGGTCGAACGGGTTGAACCGGTAGGTCTTGGCGTCCTCGAACGGCATGATCTGCACCTTCAGCGACCAACTCGGATACTCACCGCGCTCGATCGCGTCGTACAAGTCGCGCTGATGGGCATCTCCGTCGATGCCTGCCATCGCGTCCCCTTCGTCCTGGGTGAGGAACTCGATGCCCTGGTCGGTCTTGAAGTGGTACTTCACCCAGAACAGCTCATCGGCGGCGTTGAGCCAGCTGTAGGTGTGGCTGGAGTAGCCGTTCATGTGCCGCCAGTCCTTCGGGATGCCCCGATCGCCCATCAGCCAGGACAGCATGTGCGCCGATTCGGGCACCAGCGTCCAGAAGTCCCACTGCATGTTGTGATCACGCAGGTTGTTGGCCGCCATCCGTTTCTGCGAACGGATGAAGTGCTGGAACTTCAGCGGATCCCGGATGAAGAAGATCGGGACGTTGTTCCCGACGATGTCCAGGTTGCCCTCGGACGTGTAGAACTTTTGGGCGAACCCCCGCGGGTCGCGCCAGGTGTCTGGGCTGCCGCGCTCGCCTGCCACCGTCGAGAACCGGCTGAGCGTCTCCGTTTTGACGCCAGGCTGGAACACCGCCGCCTTGGTGAACTGGCTGACGTCATTGGTCACCTCGAAGTGGCCAAATGCGCCGCCGCCCTTGGCGTGTGGCTGGCGCTCCGGGATGCGCTCCCGGTTGAAGTTGGCCATCTGCTCGATCAGGTAGTGATCCTGCAGCAGAATCGGGCCATCGGGACCGACGGTGAGCGAATGCTCATCACTGGGTACCGGATTGCCTGCGTCGTTCGTCGTGTAACTCTCGGCCATGTCCTGACTCATCTCCTTCTCGTGGTTGGGCTGTCACCACTCGAAGTCCGGATACCCGGCCGTCGCATCACCGAAAAGCACAAAGTGCCGGGAGCGACGTGGCACCGACGACGTGATCGACGTCGGTGCGCGCCGCAACCCGGCACCCATGGCTCGCCCTAGTGTGCGCTCTTTCTGGAACGAGTCAAGAAAAGCGTCTGCGAACTAGCGAGGCTGCGTCGGGGCAGTCGACGAGGGCGACTGACCAGGTCCGCCCCCACCCGGTCCCATGCCGCCGGGTCCACCGGGCCCGAAGCCGGGGAACCCACCCGGTCCGCCGGGGAAGACGAAGCCGGGGCCCGGCCGGAACATCGGCCCCTCGTGGTGCATCATCTCCCCGCTACCGCGATGATCGCCCTGGCCGCCACCACGGTGGTGGCCGCCCCCGGCGTGCGCGCCCAGGATGAAGCCACTGAAGAAGATGACGGTCACGATGAACACGACGCCTGCCACGATGCCGACCCATGCGGCGACCGCGTTCAGCCTGCTCGGTCGGCGTCCGCGCTCGTGCTCGTGCGGCGGAGGCGGCGCCGCCGGGGGCTCGGCCGGCGGCGGCGCGGCGGCGATGGGGCCGGTTGTGGGTTCGGTGGACGTGGTTGTTTCGCTCATGTCCCCGATGATGGTCGCGGTACTGAGGTGTGACTGAAGAACCGCCTATGAATCAGCTGTGAAGACTTGTCCCGGGCCGACCTGCGGTCGTCGACCTATCATGGGCCGACATGGGCGAACCCGAACGAGAGCCGGGCTGGTATCCAGACCCAGACGGGTACGGGGCACGATACTTCGACGGCGAAGAGTGGACTGCCGACTGGATTGCCCCAGTACCAGTGCCCGCGCGAGAGGTCATCAAGGGGCCTAAGCATTGGCTACATTTTCTGCTGACCGTGCTTACGTTCTGGGCGCTGGGCGGTTGGGCGTGGATCTGGCTGCTCGTAGCGCTCAGCGGCAGAAAGCAGGTCTTGACGGTCGACATGTACGGCAACGTCATCCGTCGCCAAACGATCACGGACGAGGCGTCGGCGCTACGGCTTCGATGGTGGGGTTGGTGGATCGTGGGTTGTGCGATCGCGTTGGTCGGCGGAATCGTCGTAACCACCGCCCTGCAGATGGCTGCCCACTAGTACTCGCTCACCACGGCTTGAGCGGGTTCACCGCGAACTGAATGACGCGATAGGGCGCATTGTCGCCGCGCGGGTCGGTTCTCCACTGGCTGATGAACACCCGCAGCTCGTCCAGCGTGGACCCCGGCGAGATGAATCCGCCGTACGGCTGGGCCAGCCGGTTGTCCTCGGGCGGCGGCAACTCCGCCGCGACGTCGGGCCAGTCGCCTGCGAACACGACCGTCGTCACCGGCGCGGTGCCGAGCCCGGTCGGGTCGGCGGCCACGCGGACCTCCATGTTGCCGGTGCTGGCATTGAAGTAGGACAGCACCGTCTTGCCGTCGACCTGACGGATGCTCATCTCCCCGACCTTGTCCGGCCACAGGGGCGTCGGCGGCTTGTTCCATCCGCCGGTCCCGGACCACGGCTGCCAGCTGGACCGGTCGGTGAAGGCCTGCGGCGTGGACCGGTAGAGCTCCGCCGGTGCGCTGCGGTCGAAGTCGTCGGCCACGATGTACACCCAGCCGCTCGGGGAGTCAGCCGTCGGGATCGGGTCGTAGTAGCCGCTGATCTGCGACTGCCGTCCGCCCGCGAAGTCGCCTGGGCGTTGTGTATTCGGTATCGTCGGCCAATTGCCTTGCGCTGGATTGGCTTTCACCAGCTTCGACGTCTGCGGCACCAGGTCCTTGACGGTAGTGACGAGCAGGTAGTTCTCCCGGTTGATCTGCACCACGCCTGCGGGCAACTGCGACATCCCCGGCGGCCTCGGATCGACCAGTAGTGGACTGTCGTTGCCCGTGACTCCGTAGTAGCGCACCCCGGCCGGGTCGTCGATCGACTCGGTTTCGACGTGCAGCGCGATCGGAGAATGCCAGGGACCGAAGCCGACGCCCTGACCAGCGAAGCTATCGCCGCAGACCTGCAGGATGCCGCTGGGAAACTCCATGAACTCGCAGAGATCGGTGGCACCGATGTCGTAATCCCTTGTCGGCGTGCCTGTTCCGGCAGTCGGGCCAATGCGGATCACCTGCCCTGGCGCCAGCGGAGGCAGTATGGGTTCCGGGATGGGCGCAGGCGGATCGGCATAGGCGACGGGCCATGGCAGCACGACGGTGCAGAGCAGCGCTACGGCCGCAGCGCGGATCACAACTGCGCGGCGAGCAGCTCGGCGATCTGAATGGTGTTGAGCGCGGCGCCCTTTCGCAGGTTGTCGCCTGACACGAACAGCGCCAACCCGCGGCCGTCGGGCACCCCCGGGTCCTGGCGGATCCGGCCGACGAGCGAGTCGTCCACACCCGCTGCGGCCAGCGGCGTCGGCACGTCGACCAGCGTCACGCCGGGTGCAGAAGAGAGGATCTCCCGCGCACGCTCCGGCGAGATCGGCCTGGCGAACTCCGCGTTGATCGACAGCGAGTGCCCGGTGTACACCGGCACCCGCACGCAGGTTCCACTGACCAGAAGGTCGGGGATGCCCAGGATCTTGCGGCTCTCGTTGCGCAGCTTCTGATCCTCGTCGGTCTCACCCGAGCCGTCGTCGACCAACGACCCGGCCAACGGCACCACGTTGAAAGCGATTGGCGCAACGTACTTCTCCGGCGCAGGGAACGTCAGCGCCGAGCCGTCGTGGACCAGTTGTTCACTGTCGTCGATCACCGCACGTGCCTGGCCGAACAATTCTTGAACACCGGCAAGGCCGCTGCCGGAGACCGCCTGATAGGTCGAGGCGATCATGCGCACCAGCTGCGCTTCGTCGTGCAGCACCTTGAGCACCGGCATTGCGGCCATGGTGGTGCAGTTCGGGTTGGCGATGATGCCCTTGGGCCTTTGACCCGCATCCCTCTCGAAGTTGACCTCCGACACCACCAGTGGCACGTCGGGGTCCTTCCGGAACGCCGACGAGTTGTCGATGACGATCGCGCCCCCCGCGGCGAACCGCGGCGCCTGCACCCGCGACATCGTCGCGCCTGCCGAGAACAGCGCGATGTCCAGACCCGACGGGTCGGCGGTCTCGGCGTCCTCGACCTCGATCTCCTGGCCGCGGAACGACAACTTCTTGCCCTGCGAACGCGCCGAGGCGAAGAACCGCACCGATGTCGCGGGAAAGTCGCGCTCCTCCAGCAGCCGTCGCATCACCTGGCCGACCTGGCCGGTCGCACCGACCACTCCGATGTTGACCATCTAGATCCCGCTTCCCGCGTATACGACTGCCTCTTCGTCGCCGCCAAGATGAAAGGCTTCGTGCAGCGCCAGCACGGCCTTGTCCAGCTCGGTGTCCTTGACCAGCACCGAGATCCGGATCTCGGAGGTCGAGATGAGGTCGATGTTGACGCCGACGGCGGCCAGCGCCTCGCAGAACGTGGCCGTCACGCCAGGATGGCTGCGCATGCCCGCCCCGACGAGCGACACCTTGCCGATGTGATCGTCGTAGAGCACTGCGCTGAAACCGATCTCGTTTTGCAGCGACGACAGCTTCTCCACCGCGCCCGGCCCGCTCTCGCGCGAGCAGGTGAACGTGATGTCGGTCTTGCCGTCCTCGACCTTCGACACGTTCTGCAGCACCATGTCGATGTTGACGTCGGCGTCGGCGACCGCGCGAAACACCTTGGCGGCGTAACCAGGAACGTCGGGCAGACCGACGACGGTGACCTTCGCCTCACCACGGTCGTGGGCGACTCCGGTCAGGATCGCGTCTTCCATTGGGATGTCCTCCATCGATCCTTTGACGAGCGTTCCCGGCCTGTCGGAGTACGACGACCGGACGTGTATCGGAACGTCGTAGCGGCGGGCGTATTCCACGCACCGCAGCATGAGCACCTTGGCCCCGCACGCCGCCATCTCGAGCATCTCCTCGAAGCTGACGGTGTCCAGGTGCCGTGCGTTCGGCACGATCCGCGGGTCGGCGGTGAAGATGCCGTCCACGTCGGTGTAGATCTCGCACACGTCGGCGTGCAGGGCGGCCGCCAACGCGACGGCGGTGGTGTCCGACCCACCGCGCCCCAGCGTGGTGACGTCCTTGCTGTCCTGGCTGACGCCCTGGAATCCGGCGACCAGGACGATCAGGCCTTCGTCGAGCGCGGCTCGCAACCGGCCGGGGGTGACGTCGATGATCTTGGCGTTGCCGTGCGTACCGGTGGTGATCACGCCGGCCTGCGAGCCGGTGAACGACCGGGCCTGGGCGCCGAGCGAGTAAATGGCCATCGCGACCAGGGCGTTGGAGATCCGCTCACCCGAGGTCAGCAGCATGTCCATCTCGCGCGGCGGCGGCGCTGGGCTGACCTGGCGGGCCAGGTCCAGCAGGTCGTCGGTGGTATCGCCCATCGCGGAGACGACCACGACGACGTCGTTGCCCGCCTTCTTGGTCTCGACGATGCGCTCGGCGACGCGGCGGATCCGGTCGGCGTCGGCCACCGAGGATCCACCGTACTTTTGTACGACGAGTGCCACCCGTCCGCCTTTCTGGTCTTTCCGCAGGGGATTCCTACAAAGGATAGTTGGTTTGCGCACGCGGTTTTCTCCTCCCGCCCGGCGGTAGCGTTGGACACCGTGATCGACCCAGTGCCGGACCGGAGGGCGGAGACGTCCGTCCCGATCCATCCCCACATCGCCGCACGCTGGAGCCCGCGAGCCTTCGACCCGCACGCCGTCGTGACGGGCGCGGAGGTCACCGCGCTGCTCGAGGCGGCGCGCTGGGCGGCGACGTGGGGCCACCGCCAACCAGTGCGCTTCATCGTCGGGCTCCGCGGCGACGAGACCAACGCCAAGATCGCCGACCTACTCAAGCGCGGCAACAGCTACGCGAAAGCCGCGGGCGCACTGATCCTGGTGTGCGCCGATGAGGGCGAAGACGAGCGGACCGCCCGGTATGCGGCGGTCGACGCAGGCGCCGCGATCGCCCAGTTGACCATCGAGGCGGTGTCACGTGGGTTGATCGCGCACCCGATGGCAGGCTTCAACGGCGACGGCGCGTGCGAGGTGTTCGACATTCCCGGCGGAGTGCGGCCCATCGCCGTGGTCGCGCTCGGGTCGCTGGGCGACTACGACAAGGCGCCGCCGGAGGTCCTAGAACGCGACGCGCAGGGCCGCCGCCGGCTCCCGCTGGAGGACATTGCCTTCGTGGGCAGGTGGGGGTTGGCGTTCACGCCGGACACGTCGTCGCCAGCTGTTTGACCTGGGCTTCGAACTGGTCGTTGAACGCGGTGACCGCCATCGCCGCGGGGGGCATTGCCGCACCCGGGGCGGTGTGCTTGCTCTGAACGTCGAAGTCGATGCGCGCACGGACGAGTCGATCCGCGGTCTGGGCCATGTCGCCCGCCGGCCCGATCAGGTCGGTCGCCGTGACCTTCGCCGCCCGGTCGGCCAGTCCGTCTGCCCAGCCTCGGTAGTCGGACTCGCTGGGCTCTGTTGCCTTCTCGTAGGACCCGGCTTCGGGGACGTGAGTCTTGGCGTTCAACGCGTCGATCTGAGTCTTGTTGTACGACAGCAGCTCTCGCACGGGAGCACAGTCAGCTGAGGACGGCCCCCGGAAGAACACCCACCAGACACCGGTTCCGACGACGATGGCCACCAACACCACGACAGTCGTCAGTGGCTTTACTCGTCTCATGCCTTGATGCTGACACGAGGGCCCTGCTGTGATCTCGAGGACGTTACCGGGACGCAACACAGCAATCCCGTCTACGTAACAGAAACATCGGTTACTGCCAGTGATCGGCCCTTTGGTGGCCGCACCACTCCAGGAGATGTTGATGGATACAGGAACCACCGCGTTCATGCTGTGTTGCATCATCGGCCTCACGCTGATGATTCCCGGGCTTGCGCTGTTCTACGGCGGCATGGTCTCGGTCAAGAGCTCGACCAACATGATGATGATGACGTTCGGCGCGGCGGCGCTCGTCGGCGTGCTCTGGGTGCTGTTCGGCTTCTCGATGGCGTTCGGCACCTCTTACGGCGGCTTCGTCGGCAGCTTCACCGAGTTCGCAGGGATGAAGGACCTACTCGAGTCGCAGACGACCATCGCGGGCCTGCAAGTCAGTCTGTTCGCCCTGTTCCAGGCGTTGTTCGCGGCGATCACCGTCGCGCTGGTCTCGGGTGCGGCGGCCGACAGGATGAAGTTCAGCGCGTGGATGGTCTTCGCCGGCCTGTGGGCGGTGCTGGTGTACTTCCCCGTGGCGCACTGGGTGTTCGCGTTCAACGGCGTCGTGACGCCCGACGCCGTCGGCGGCTGGATCGCCAACAACCTCAAGGCGATCGACTTCGCCGGTGGCACCGCGGTCCACATCAACGCAGGCGCCGCCGCTCTGGCCGTCGCGATCGTGCTCGGCAAGTCCGCAAGCTGGGGCACGCTGCGCAAGCCGCACAACGTTCCGCTGACGCTGCTGGGCGCGGGCCTTTTGTGGGCCGGTTGGTACGCGTTCAACGGCGGCTCGGCGCTGGCGGCGGGCAACTCGGCGGCCATCGTCATGGTCACGACCTTCGTCGCCACCTGTGCGGCCACCCTGGCGTGGCTCACAGTCGAGAAGCTCAAGGACGGACACGTCACCGGTGTCGGGGCGGCAGCCGGAGCAATCACCGGCCTCGTTGCCATCACCCCCGCGTGCGGTGCGGTAACCCCGGTCGGCGCCATCATCCTCGGCCTGATCGCCGGCGCGATCTGCCCGTTCGCGGTGGGTCTCAAGTCGAAGTTCGGCTACGACGACTCACTCGATGTCGTCGGCGTGCACCTTGTCGGCGGTGTCATCGGCACCCTGCTGATCGGCTTCCTCGCCAGCGAGGGCATGCCGAGCAAGGTGAACGGGCTGTTCTACGGCGGCGGCTTCGATCAGCTGTGGCGGCAGGCAGTGGCCGCCGGTGCGGTGATGACCTACTCGTTCGTGGTCGCGTTCATCATCGCCTTCGCCATCAAGAAGACGATCGGCATCCGCATCTCGCCGGAGGAAGAGGAGGCCGGCATCGACACCCACGTCCATCGCGACGCGGCGTACGAACTGCAACCGGTCTGACGCCAAGTCCCGGCCGACGCGATTCGCCCCGCGTCGGCCGGGACTTCTCGTCGCGCACAGAGTTTCCTAGCGTGATACCTTGATTCCCATCAAGAGACAAGGACTTCGATGACCACCGGAACCTCCATGGCCACCCCCGACCTCGCCGCGCTCGCGGACGAAGCGGGCACCAGGTTCATCCTCGCGTTGTTCGTCGACCTCAGGGGCAAGCCGTGCGCGAAGTTGGTGCCGGTCGAGGCCATCGACCTCCTCGCGGGAGAGGGGGTCGGCTTCGCCGGGTACGCCGTCGGCGCCATGGGCCAGGAGCCCAAGGACCCCGACCTGATGGCGATCCCCGATCCGGCGTCCTTCACCCCGATCCCCTTCATCAAGGACGGGTTGGCGATCGTGCACTGCGACCCGCACGTCGAGGGCAAACCGTGGCCGTACGCGCCCCGGATCATCCTCAAGTCGCTGATCCAGCGGGCCGCAGACGCCGGGTTCGAGCCGTGGGTGGGCGCCGAGGTGGAGTATTTCCTGCTCACCCGCAACCCCGACGGCAGCCTGGCCACCGCCGACACCGCCGACACCGCCGCGCAGCCCTGTTATGACGCCCGCGGGGTCACCCGAATGTACGACCACCTGACCACGATCTCGTCGGCGATGAACCAACTCGGCTGGTCGAACTATGCCAACGACCACGAAGACGGCAACGGGCAGTTCGAGCAGAACTTCCAGTTCGCCGACGCACTGACCACCGCCGACCGGGTGGTCACGCTGCGCTATCTGCTGTCGATGATCGCCGCAGAGCGCGGCATGATCGCGACGTTCATGCCCAAACCCTTCGCCGACCGCACCGGCACCGGGCTGCACCTCCACCTGTCGCTGACCAGTGCAGGCACACCGGTCTTCCCCTCCGGGCGCGACGAAGACGAAAGAGGCCTCGGCCTGTCCCCCACCGCGTACTCGTTCATCGGCGGCATCCTCGACCATGCGTGTGCGCTGCAGGCCGTCGTCGGGCCAACGGTCAACTCCTACAAGCGAACCGGGGCGATCACCACGGCATCCGGCGCGTCGTGGGCGCCGAGGCAGCCCACCTACGGCGGCAACGACCGGACGCACTACATCCGCGTGCCCGACGACCAACGCATCGAAATGCGGGGCGGCGACGGGTCGGCCAACCCGTACCTCGCCATCGCCGCCGCTCTTGGCGCCGGCGTCGACGGCATCAAGCGCAGCCTCGACCCCGGAGCGGTGGGAGCCGTCACGGGACCGTCGGGGGCACGGCCCTCCCTGCCGCCGACGCTGCTGCACGCGGTGGACCAGCTGGAAGCCGACCCGGTGATCACGGGCGTGCTCGACGCCGCCGGTGACGGGGTGGCCGGATACTTCGCCGCCATCAAGCGCGACGAGTTCTTCGCCTACCACAGCTCGGTGTCCCCGTGGGAGGTCGAGCAGTACCTGACCGCGTTCTAGCGCGGCGAACTTCTAAGGGAGGCAAGCGATGTGCGGAATCGTGGGACTACACCTGCGCACACCCGACCTGTATCCACGGCTTGGCGAACTGCTCACCGGAATGCTGTGTGAGATGTCCAACCGGGGCAGTGACTCGGCGGGCGTTGCCGTATACGGCGACCCGCGGTGGACCCCACCCGGCCGGGGCTGCGTATCGCTTCTCGAGGTCGGCGCCGACGACGAATCGATCGGCGCTGCAGTCGGTTCCGCACTCGGAGCCGAAGTCTGCGTGACGATGATCGGCGACACCCACCTGCTGACCGCGGACGCCGACTCCGAAACCCTGCTCGCCGCGGCCAGAACGGCCTACCCGGGCGCTCTGGTGGCCGGCTTCGGCGCCGACCTTGCCGTGCTCAAGGGCGTCGGCGACCCCGCCACGCTGACTCGGTCGTGGGGCCTGGCCACCGCGCAGGGCTGGCAGGGCGTCGGACACACCAGGATGGCCACCGAGTCGGCGGTCACGCCCTCGGGCGCCCACCCGTACGCGGTCGGACCCGAACAGTGCCTGGTGCACAACGGCTCGTTCGCCAACCACGCCACCATCCGACGCGAACTACAGGCCGCCGGTATCCGGTTCGACAGCGAGAACGACACCGAGGTCGGCGCCCGCTTCGTGGCGAGCCGACTGGCGGAGGGCCGCGACGTGGAGACCACGCTGAAGGAGCTGTGCGCCACCTTCGACGGTTTCTACACGCTGCTGGTGTCCAACCGGGACTCGTTCGCAGTGGTCCGCGACGCGATCGCGTGCAAGCCGGCCGTCATCGCCGAGACCGACGACTGGGTGGCGATGGGCAGCGAATACCGCGCCCTTGCAGGGCTTCCTGGCGTCGGATCGGCAAAGATCTGGGAGCCCGAACCGGAGGTCGTCTACGCATGGCAGCGCTGAATGACTCCTCGCGCAAGCGCTCGTCGGCGGTAACGAGGTTCGATCTCGGCAGTGCTTCCGTACGCGAGGTCAACTCGGCCCTGCACGAGCCGGGCCTGACCGGTGAGTTCGTCATCGAGAGTCCCGCGGGCGCACACAACGTGGCGGTGGGCGTGAATGCGGACGTCGCGGTGACGATCGTCGGCCACGTCGGCTACTACGCGGCGGGCATGAACCAACGCGCCGCGATTACCATCGACGGCAACGCGGGCACCGGGGTCGCGGAGAACATGATGAGCGGCGCGGTGTGGGTGAAGGGCAACGCGTCGCAGTCCGCCGGTGCCACTGCCCACGGCGGGCTGCTGACGATCGACGGCAACGCCGCTGCGCGGTGCGGTATTTCGATGAAGGGGGTCGACATCGTCGTCGGCGGCGACGTCGGCCACATGAGCGCGTTCATGGCGCAGGCCGGCCGTCTGGTGATACGCGGCAACGCGGGCGATGCCCTTGGCGATTCGATCTACGAGGCGCGCATCTACCTGCGCGGTGAGGCCGCGTCGTTGGGCGCCGACTGCGTGGCCAAGGAGATGCGGCTCGAGCACCACGAAGAACTCGGCCGGTTGCTGAAGGCCGCCGGGTACGAGGACGACGACACCCATGCGTATACCAGGTACGGCTCGGCGCGCAGCCTCTACCACTTCCACGTCGACAACGCTGCGAGCTACTGATGACCGAAATAGCCGATGCACGAGCACGACTGGGCCTGCGCGAGTCCGCCACCTTCGACCGGCGCACCATCGCGGCCATTCAACGGGCCGCCGAGACCGGCATCTACGACATCCGCGGCTGGGGTGCCAAGCGGCCGCTACCGCACTTCGACGACCTGCTGTTCCTGGGCGCCTCGATGTCACGCTATCCGCTGGAGGGCTACCGCGAGCGCTGCGACACCGACGTGGTGCTCGGCGACCGCCACGCCAAACACCCACTGCATCTTGACATTCCGGTGACCATCGCGGGCATGTCGTTCGGTGCGCTGTCCGGTCCGGCCAAGGAGGCACTCGGCCGCGGCGCCAGCGAGGTGGGCACGTCGACCACCACCGGCGACGGCGGCATGACGCCCGAGGAGCGCGGCCAGAGCAAATACCTGGTGTACCAGTATCTACCGTCGCGCTACGGGATGAACCCCGACGACCTCCGCAAGGCCGACGCCATCGAGGTCGTGCTCGGACAGGGCGCCAAGCCGGGCGGCGGTGGAATGCTGTTGGGGCAGAAGATCTCCGAACGGGTCGCCGGGATGCGCACGCTGCCCGAGGGCATCGACCAGCGCTCGGCTTGCCGGCACCCGGACTGGACCGGTCCCGACGACCTCACCATCAAGATCAACGAGCTTCGCGAGATCACCGACTGGGAGAAGCCGATCTACGTCAAGGTCGGCGCCACCAGGACGTACTACGACGTCAAGCTCGCCGTGCACGCCGGCGCGGACGTGGTGGTGGTCGACGGCATGCAGGGCGGCACCGCCGCCACCCAGGACGTGTTCATCGAGCACGTCGGGATCCCCACGCTGGCCGCAGTTCCCCAGGCGGTGCAGGCGCTCGCCGAACTCGGGGTCCACCGCAAAGTTCAGCTGATCGTCTCGGGCGGCATTCGCAGCGGCGCCGACGTCGCCAAGGCGCTCGCGCTCGGCGCGGATGCGGTTGCCATCGGCACGGCCGCGCTCATCGCGCTGGGCGACAACCATCCTCGCTACGCCGCCGAGTACGAAAAGCTCGGCAGCGCAGCTGGTTTCTTCGACGACTTCCAGGACGGCACCGACCCTGCCGGGATCAGCACCCAGGATCCGGAGCTGGCCGCGCGGTTCGATCCGGTGGAGGGCGGTCGTCGGCTGGCCAACTACCTGCGGGTGCTGACCATGGAGGCGCAGACCATCGCCAGGGCCTGCGGCAAGGCGCACGTGCGGCACCTCGAGCCCGAGGATCTGGTCGCCGTCACCATCGAAGCCGCGGCGATGGCGCGGGTACCGCTGGCAGGCACCGACTGGATTCCGGGCCGATGAACGAGACCGCAGACGTCGTCATCGTCGGCGGCGGCATCGAGGGCGCTGCGGCGGCGTGGGCGTTGGCGCAGCGCGGCGTCACCGATGTCTTCGTCGCCGAACGCAACACCGTCGGCTCGGGAATGACCGGCAAGTCCAGCGGCATCGTCCGGTGCCACTACGGCGTCAGCTCGCTGGCCGCGATGGCAACCGTCGGGCTGGAGGTGTTCAAGAAGGCCGAGGAGATCTTCGGCTCCGACATCGGCTTCCGGCAGACCGGCTACGTGGTCGGGGTCGGCGAACCGAACGTCGGGTCATTGCGCAAGAGCCTGGCCGCCCAGCGCGCCGTCGGCGTGCAGACAGAAGAGATCGACGCGGGCGAGGTGGCCAAGCTGTGGCCGTTCGCCGACCTGTCGCCGTTTGCCGCCTTCGCGTGGGAGGCCCGCGGCGGGTACGGCGACGCGTATCAGACCGCGCAGGCGTTCGCGGTGTCGGCGCGGGCCGCCGGGGTGCGGATCCGGCAGGGCGCCGCGATGACCGACCTGCTGCTCGACGGCGACCGGGTGACGGGCGTGCGACTGGCCGACGGCACCGAGGTGGCGGCGGGCACGGTCGTGGTCGCCACCGGCGTGTGGACCCGGGACCTGCTGGCGCGCTACGGAATCGACGTGCCGATCCGCGTGGTCCGCGAGCAGATCGTGCTGATCTCCCCCGGTGTCGACCTCGGCCCGGTGCCGGTGTTCTCCGATCTGGTCTCGCTGCAGTACATCCGGCCGGAGCCCGGCGGCTCCGAAGCCAGCACGGTGCTGTTCGGCAACAGCGACCTGTCCCACGTCCAGGATGTCGACCCCGACGACTACCTCAACCGGGCCACCGAGGAGTTCGTCGACCTCACGGTCGATCGGGTCGGCACCCGCTTCCCTGGCTTCACCGACGCCGCCATCACCGGCAGCTACGCCGGCTGCTACGACGTCACCCCGGACTGGAACCCGGTGATCTCGCGCACCGGGATCGACGGGCTGGTGGTGGCCGCCGGGTTCAGCGGGCACGGCTTCAAGATCGCGCCCGCGGTCGGCAGGCTGGTGGCCGATCTGGTGGTCGACGGCCGCAGCGCCGACCCGCGCATCCCGGAGACCGACTTCCGGTTGTCGCGCTTCGCCGAGAACGACCCGTTGACGTCGCCGTATCCGTATGTCGGTGCGGGCGAGATGCGCTAGCCGCTAAAGATAGGGACTGTAGCCGTGACCGACATTCCGCTGCTCCGCAACAAATCCGGCACCGCCCGCGATCGTGATCCGCGCGAGCCCGTCGAGGAGCTGGAGTTCGAGGCGGCCATCGGGCGAAACGTGCGTCAGCTGCGCCAACAGCAGGGGCTCACGGTGGCGGAGACGGCCGCCCGGGTCGGCATCTCCAAGGCGATGATGTCCAAGATCGAGAACGCCCAGACGTCGTGCAGCCTGTCCACACTGGCTCTGCTGGCGAAGGGTTTCGACGTCCCGGTGACCAGCCTGTTCCGCGGCGCCGACGTCGAGCGGCCGGCGGCGTTCGTGCGGGCGGGCACCGGTGCGCGAATCGTCCGCAACGGCACCCGCGAGGGCCACGAGTACGAGTTGCTCGGCTCGCTGCGCGGTGAGCACAAGCGGTTGGAGTGCCTGCAAGTCACTCTGTCGGCGAAGAGCCAGACCTACCCGTTGTTCCAGCACCCCGGCACCGAGTTCATCTACATGCTCGAAGGCGTCATGGACTACAGCCACAGCCGTTCGGTGTACCGACTGCACCCGGGTGACTCCCTGCAACTCGACGGCGAGGGCGCCCACGGCCCGGTGGATCTGGTCGAGGTGCCGATCCGCTTCCTGTCGGTGGTCGCGTTCCCCGACTCCCAGGTGTAGTCAGGCGTAGAACTTCGACGCGGCCGCAGCCACGTCGACCGCGGAGTCGCAGTGTCCTGGTCCGGCGTCGACCACCACGGCGGGACGGATCACCACGTCCCCCGTGGTGACGAAGTCACCCCCGACCAGCTTGCGTCGCAGCGCGGCGCCGACGAACGTCGCGGCCGTACACGCCGCCTGGTCGACGTACACCTCCACCCCGTCGCGGTCGAGGCGGGTGCGGGTCTCCGTGGCCAGGTCGTAGGTCTGCGGTTCCAGCGACACCCGAAGCGGAGTGGCGTCGAAACCGAGGCGCTGCAGGACGAAGTCGCACTGGTACGGGCGCGAGCCCGCAGCGTCCCAGTGCCCGACCTGACCGCGCAAGGCCACGAGTACGTGACACGGATCGTGTTCGGCGACCTCGGCTGGGTAGGTGGCGACGGCGTCCCGCAACGGCACGTGCAGCGTCGCCAGCCGCGGCGCGACCGCCCGCACCAACCGCTGGACGAACTCGCAGTTGCCGTCGGCGATCAGTCCGATCCGCACGAACGGCCGGTCGACACCACGCTCGGGTGGCGCGCCCGGCAGCCGGGACAGGTCCATCGGCAGCAGGTAGTCACAGGAGCGGGGGTACGCCTCGTACACCGGGAGGCCGGCGGCCTGGAAATCGACCGGTTGGCCGTCGACGTGGGTCAACGTCAGCTCCACACTGACGTAGCGACGCTCGGCCTCACCGGGCACCTTGAGGTCGGCGTCGCACTCGTCGAACGCGAACAACGTTCCCACCGAACCGATTTCACCGATCTTCGCGAGATCATCGCGGGTCAGCAGGCCGCACGGATCGATGCGGCGGATCGCGCGCAGGTACGCCAGCACGTCGACGTCGTCGGTGCTGACGGGCTGTCCGTAGACGGGGACCGGCCCCGCGAAGAAGGCCGCCGGGTCCACCTCGTGCGATCCGACCCGCGCGGTGCCGTCGACCGCCGCGGCGCAGCCCGTGACGATCACCAGAATGGCAAGCAGACCGGACACCAGCCGTCTCACCCGGCCAGTCTGACATAGGCCCCTGTCAGCGAGGTTTTGGCGAGGCGGGCCTACGGAGTAGAGTCCGTTCCGTGCAGTGGGTGCTCCTCCTCGGACGCCGCGACGGGGTCTGATCCAGACTGGCCTCCCGTCGCGGGTGTTCACGATGCGCCGGTCTGAAGTAAAAACCCAGACGAATCCGGAGCAGGAACCGTGAACAACCCCAACCCCCATTCCATCGACGCCTACACGTCGGTACGCACCATCAGCACCCCGTCGGGTGCGCCCAATCCCAGCCAGCCCGCGTGGAACACCCAGCGCTCGACGTCGATGCCGGTCAGCAGATACCGCACCTACGCCTCCGAAGTTCCAGGGGGAGAGCCGTCCATTCCGTTCGACCGCACCTGGCCGGACAAGGTGGTCGAGACCGCCCCCATGTGGTGTGCGGTCGACCTGCGCGACGGCAACCAGGCCCTCATCGACCCGATGAGCCCGGAACGCAAGCGACGCATGTTCGACCTGCTGGTCCGCATGGGCTACAAGGAGATCGAGGTCGGCTTCCCGTCGGCGTCCCAGACCGACTTCGACTTCGTCCGCGAAATCATCGAACAGGGCGCCATCCCCGACGACGTGACGATCCAGGTACTGACCCAGTGCAGGCCCGAGCTCATCACGCGCACCTTCGAGGCGTGCGCGGGTGCGCCGCGGGCCATCGTGCACTTCTACAACTCGACGTCGATCCTGCAGCGGCGGGTGGTGTTCCGGGCCGACCGCGAGGCCGTCAAGGCCATTGCCACCGACGGCGCCCGGATGTGCGTCGAGGAGGCCAAGAAGTATCCAGGCACCCACTGGCGCTTCGAGTACTCGCCGGAGTCCTACACGGGCACCGAACTGGAGTACGCCGTCGAGGTTTGTGACGCCGTGAGCGCCATCATCGAGCCGACGCCGGA
>NZ_JAVRPS010000264.1:0-5765 GCF_032162105.1 Mycobacterium sp.
ACCTAACAACCAGTCAAAACTGGCAATCAAAAAAACAAAACCACACCCCAACACGGGACGCCAGAGCATGGCCAAACAACAAACAAAAACCACCAAACACACTATTGAGTTCTCAAACAACACACCCACCGGCCGCGCAACGACCCCGCGGCGATAGCCGCGAAGCGTAGTGCGGACAGATGAGGTCACCCACCGAAGTGGACTTCCCTCTGGGATGCCGTCGCGCTCAGCGGCCTGACCGCGTCGCGACGACTTGGATAAAGTTACAAGAGGGAAAACTCGGAGTCAAATCGCCTGCTGGGCGGCGCTTTTCATATCCGCCTCACTGGGACGAAACGCGCTCCACCCCTGCGATGTTCCGCTTGCCGCGGCGCAGCACCAGCCATCTGCCGTAGAGGAAGTCCGCAGGCTGCGGAACCCACTCGTCGCTTTCGATCCTGGTGTTGTTGACCGAGACGCCGCCCTCGGCGATGGTCCGCCGTGCGGCACCCTTGCTCGCCGACAGGCCGCTTGCCACCAGCAGGTCGGTGATCGCGTCCGGTCCCCCCGGCGCGAGTTCGGCGACGGAGGCCTCCCGCAGCGCGGCTGCCAGCGTCGCCTCGTCCAGTTCGGTCAGCTCGCCCCGCCCGAACAGCGCGCGACTGGCGTGTTCGACCGCATCCGTTGCGGCCTGACCGTGCACCAAGGTGGTGAACTCCTGCGCCAGCCGGCGCTGGGCGCCCCGCTCGTGCGGCCGCTCCGCTGTCGCCTGCTCCAGTTCGGCCAGCTCGTCAGCAGTCAGAAAGGTGAACCAACGCAGATAGTTGACGACATCGGCGTCCGCGGTGTTGACGAAGTACTGATAGAACGCGTACGGGCTGGTCATCTCCGGGTCGAGCCAGAGATTGCCGCCGCCGGTCGACTTGCCGAACTTGGTGCCGTCGGCCGCGGTCACCAGCGGGACCGTCAGCGCGTGCACCGTCGCACCGACTTTCTGGCGGACCAGCCGTACGCCGGCGATGATGTTTCCCCACTGATCCGATCCGCCGATCTGCAGCCGGGTGTCGTATCGGCGGTGCAGCTCCACGTAGTCGTTGGCCTGCAACAGCATGTAACTGAACTCGGTATAGGAAATGCCCTCGGCCTCGAGCCGGCGCCGGATGGTGTCGCGGTCCAGCATCACGTTGACCGAGAAGTGCTTGCCGATGTCCCGGAGGAACTCGATCGCAGAGAGTTCGCCCGTCCAGGACAGGTTGTTGTCGACGATCGCGCCGGTGGGTGAATCGTCGAAGTCGACGAACCGTTCGAGTTGCCCGCGGATGCGTTCGGTCCAGTCGGCGACGGTATCGGTGGTGTTGAGGCTGCGTTCGGCGCTGTCGCGCGGGTCGCCGATCATGCCGGTAGCGCCACCTGCCAGCACGATCGGCCGGTGGCCGGCCCGCTGGAAACGGCGCAGCGCCAACAGCGGGACCAGGTTTCCGGCGTGCAGGCTCGGCGCGGTCGGGTCGAATCCGCAGTAGACGCTGATCGGGCCGGTCGCGAGCTCGGCGGCCAACGCGTCCCGGTCAGTGGACTGGGCAATCAGCCCGCGCCAGTCCAGCTCGTCGAGGATGCCTGTGGATTGAGATGTCACGACCTCGATCTTCCCGTATCAGTCGCTGTCGCCGGGTGCCGGTGCGCGCGGACTGCGCCGGTACGACGACACTTCCGGCCGGCCGGCCAGCCAGAATCGCCACGGCCGATCGGCGGCCACACTGACCCCGACCCTCGGGCCGTCGGCGGCTGGATGGGCATCAGCCAGCTCCAGCCGGACCGGACTGTCGGGGTTGAACAGGTCGATCGTGTTGTCGTCCATCGTGATTCCCAACGCCGAACACAGGTTGCCGGGGCCGCGGGCCAAGGCCACCGGGGACACCGAGACGCCTCGACGGCTGCCCGCGATGTCGACGCCGTCGTCGACGACCGCCGCGCGCAACAGCACCGCCGCCGCCACGCCGTCAGGACCGGTCACGACGTTCGCGCATACGTGGATGCCGTGGCTGCGGTAGGTGTACAGTCGGCCGGCCGGTCCGAACATGATCGTGCTGCGCGTCGTCGGGCCGCGAAAGGAATGCGCCGCGGCATCCGGCCACGGTCCATCCGGGGGGCCGCCGTATGCCTCCACCTCGACGATCGCCGCGGACACCCCGCGCCCCACTAGACGGGCCCCGAGGAGGCGCCGCGCTGCCGTGATGGGATCAACGGCCAGCAGTTCCGCGCTCATCAGAGGCATCTTGCCCGCCGCCATTGACACCCACCCGGGCAGGGAGCACTATTCATCACATGATGACTTCATCGCGCGATGAATTAATCGGCGACGACGGGACCGCCATCTCGATCGAGCATCTGACCGTGGTTCGCGGGAAGCGCACCGCACTCGACGACGTCTCGGTGCGGATCTCCCGCGGCACCATCACGGGGTTGCTCGGCCCGTCCGGGTGCGGCAAGAGCACGTTGATGCGCTCGATCGTCGGCACCCAGATCGTCGCCTCAGGGGTGGTCACCGTGCTGGGCAGGGCGGCAGGGACCGCCGAACTGCGCCGCCGCGTCGGCTACGTCACCCAGGACCCCACCATCTACGACGACCTTCGCGTCATCGACAACGTGCGCTACTTCGCGTCGCTCTACGGATCCGATTCGAAGTCGGCCGACGAGGCGGTCACCACAGTGGGCCTGACGGACCATCGAACCGCGTTGTGCGGCAACCTCTCCGGCGGCCAACGGACCCGGGTGTCACTCGCCTGCGCGCTGGTGTCGAACCCCGACCTGCTGGTGCTCGACGAACCGACCGTGGGTCTTGACCCGGTACTGCGGGTCGACCTGTGGGAGCAGTTCGACCAGTTGGCCCGCCGCGGCACGACACTGCTGGTCTCGAGCCACGTCATGGATGAAGCAGACCACTGCGGCGACCTGTTGCTCATGCGAGAAGCCCGCCTTCTCGCTCACACCACACCATCGAAACTGCGGAAGGACACCGGATGTACGTCACTGGAGCAGGCGTTTCTGTCCATCATTCGGCACAGCACCGCGGCGTGAAGCAACGAAGCCGACTGAGCCCGCAGGCCTACCTCGCGACCACCGGGCGGATACTCCGGCAACTCGCAGGCGACCACCGAAGCGTCGCGATGATCCTGGTGGTGCCGAGCGTCGTCATCACGTTGTTGTACTTCATGTTCCAGAACGCACCACACCGGCCGGGTACGTCGTCGCCGTTCAACACCGCGTGCCTGATCATGCTCGGCGTCTTTCCACTGATCGTCATGTTCCTCATCACGTCGATCACCATGCAGCGCGAACGCATGTCCGGAACGTTGGAACGGATCCTCACCACTCCCCTGCGCCGGCTGGATCTGCTGGCCGCGTACGGCACCGCGTTCTCGATCGCGGCTGCCGCGCAAGCGTCCCTCGCGTGCGTCGTCGCCTTCTGGTTTCTCGGGTTCGAGACGGCGGGCAATCCGATGCTCGTCTTCGCCATTGCGATCATCAACGCGGTCCTCGGTGTCGGCCTCGGCCTGCTGTGTAGTGCGTTCGCGCGCACCGAGTTCCAGGCCGTTCAATTCATGCCGGTGGTGATCGTGCCGCAGCTGCTGCTGTGCGGCATCATCGTGCCGCGCGCCCTGCTGCCGGAGTGGCTGCAGTGGATCAGCAACGCGCTGCCCGCCAGCTACGCGCTCGAAGCGCTGCAGCAGGTCGGCGCCAACGCCGACCTGACAGCCACGACAGTCCGCGACATCGGGATCGTCGTGGGCTTCGCGGTGGTGGCGCTGTGCCTGGCCGCGGCGACGCTGCGGCGCAGAACTCCGTGAGCCCGAAGCGACCAGGGCGTCCACCGGGGACGTCCGACACTCGCGACCGGATCCTGATGAGTGCGCGAGAGCTGTTCGCCCGCAACGGGATCGACAGAACATCGATCCGCGCGATCGCGTCCGGCGCGGACGTCGACGCGGCGCTAGTGCACCACTACTTCGGTACCAAACAGCAGCTGTTCGCCGCCGCCATCCACATTCCGATCGACCCGATGCAGGTGATCGGGCCGATGCGCGAGATCCCCGTCGAGAATCTCGGGCTGGCGCTGCCCTCGTTGCTTCTGCCGCTGTGGGACTCCGAGCTGGGCTCCGGAATCATCGCGACGTTGCGATCGCTCCTGGCGGGCAGCGACGTCAGCCTGATCCGATCGTTCCTGCAGGAGGTCGTCGCCGTCGAAGTCGGGACGCGCGTCGACGACCCACCCGGCTCGGGCCGGATCAGGGTTCAGTTCGTCGCGTCGCAGTTGGTGGGCGTCGTCATGGCGCGCTACATCCTGGAACTGGAACCGTTCAAATCGCTTCCCGTGCAGCAGGTGGCCGAGACCATCGCGCCGAACCTGCAGCGCTATCTCACCGGCGACCTGCCGGGGCTGGGCTAGGGTTCGGCGCGCTCGAGCAGCCGCTGATGCTCGGCATCGTCGGTGATCGTCACGGCCTCGTCGACGAGCAGCACGGGCACGCCGGCCTCGATCCGGTAGGCACGTCGCAGCCTCGGGTTGTAGAGCACGTCACCCGACAGCAGCAGTGGCCCGCGGTCCTCCGGGCACACCAGGATGGCGCGCAACCGTTCGTCGAGCACGACGGCTACGGGCCCAGTGGGATGTTGATTCCGCCGCCGGGCGCGCCGACGCCGAATCCACCAGGAGCGCCTCCTGGGTTGGTCGGGTCGTACTGGTTGATCCCGATGGTCACCGGCTTCTGCTGCTGCACGCCACGCGCCTGATTCCGCTTCTGGAAGGCGATCGTGTTCTGCAGCGCGGTGATCAACGGCACCTGGTTGGGGCGCTTGTCCATCGCGGCGACGAGATCGTCCATGTTGCCCTTGGACGGGACGTAGCCAAGGGCGCGCATCTTGAGCGCCGTGTGGATCAGTTCCGAAACCTGACCGCCGCCGGCGCCGGTGTCGTATTGCGCTGCGATGTCGTCGAGCACGTCGGCGTTCGCGGTACCCGATCCCAACCCGACCATCAGCCCCGCGGCCAGCGCACCGCTGGCCACTGCCCCGGTTAGGGCGCGCCGCCAGCCCGTGTTCCTGCTGGTCTGCGATGTCATCGATCCTCCATGCGGAGCGTTGCCCGACCCGTACGGCGATCTGCCGCACCCGGGAGCCTAACAGTGTGACTCGTGTGACGCACGACCTCAGTCGGTCGACCCGTCACCCATCATTTCGGCGCGCACGGCGGTCGTGAGCCGCCTGTACACACCTGTTTCGTCGTCGAGGTACCAGGCGTTACGCGACGGCTTCGGGATGCCGACGGCCTCGAGCGGTCCCAGCAGCGGCCGGTACGACGCGCTGAGCTTCATCTCCGGCACCACGTGAATGATGTCCGGCGGGACCCCGACCGCGAGCCCGGCCAGCGCCTCGTTCAGGTCGGCTGTCGGCACGCTCCCGCCGGGGGCCAGCGCCAAGGCGGTGACCGCGAGCGTCAGCCCGTCGACCTCGACCCGGTAGGTGACCGACAGGTCAACGGCGCCGACTCGGCCCGCGGCGTCGTTGACGGCCGCGGCGAAGACGGGTCCGCGGGCGGTGCGGATGACCGAACCGCGGTTGTCGACGAGCCAGAAGTCGCCGTCGTCATCCTTGCGGAACAGGTACTCCGTCGACACCCAGGTGTCCGCCGGGGCGAACACTCCCCGCTTGATCGACGCGGTCGGATCGATCGGGCCGCGCGGGTGGGCGAGGAGCACGCCGACCTCGCCTGCCTGCGCCAACCTCACGAA
>NZ_JAVRPS010000265.1:0-10457 GCF_032162105.1 Mycobacterium sp.
AACCCAGACCTACCGTCACGCACCACACAGCGTGTCCCTGCCGCAAGCGCATCTGGTGTTCGTGACCAAATACCGGCGCGACGTGTTCACCGACGCCATGCTCACCATCTGCGAGCACACCATACGCACCGTCTGCGACGAACTCGCCGTGGAATTCATCGAGTCCAACCGCGACACCGACTACATCCACTCATGCCCTTTCCACCCACCCCGGCCATCAACACCCTGGTCCAACGGCTCAAAGACCGCACCCGCCAACGCCGTGCGCCGCGAGTTCACCAGCGCCTGCGCCCGCGCTCGCATGCTCCGACACCCCTGGTCCCCGCCCTACTCCGCCGTCTCCTGCACAGGCGCACCGCTATCGATCATCAACCAGTACATCGGCGACCAAGCCCGACCACCCTGACGTCAGGCCGCCCCCGCCGACAAACGTGACGGGCCAACCCCGGCCCAAAAGCCGACGCTTGCGCCCAAGATTCCGGTCAGAGCTTCTGCACCGGCGCGTGGTTGTGCATGAGCTTGACCCGTCCTGCGCTGCCGAAGTCGATGAGCGACATCGCCGACTCGCCAACGCCCGACACCTCCTCGACCCGGCCAAGCCCGTACTTGTCGTGGTTGACGCGATCGCCCGGTTCGAGCACCACGAGGGGACGCTTGCTCGCCAAGCCCCGCGTCGGCGCAGGACGGGGCGCGCCGAACCGTCCCGCTCCGCTCACGGGAGCGCTGAACGACGACGGGGTCTCCACGCGTCGCCAGTCGATGAGCTCTTGCGGAATCTCGCGCAGGAACCGGGATTCGGGGTTGAGCATCGGCTGGCCCCACGACGAGCGCACCTTGGCGCGACTCAGGTAGAGCCGATGGCGCGCCCTGGTGATGCCGACGTAGGCCAGCCGCCGCTCCTCGGACAACTCGGCGGGGTCGCCCAGCGCCCGCATGTGCGGGAACATGCCGTCCTCCCAGCCGGTGACGAAGACGACGGGAAACTCCAGACCCTTGGCGGTGTGCAGGGTCATCATGGTGACGACGCCCGCGCCGTGTTCGGGTAGTTCGTCTGCGTCGGCCACCAGCGACACCCGCTCCAGGAACTGGGCGAGGACACCGGTGTCGGGGATGTCCTCGTCCAGCGGCTCGTCCGACTCTTCCCGCAATGCAGCGGCATTGGCCAGATCGATGCTGAATTCGTGTGCGACGCTGACCAATTCGTTGAGGTTGTCGAGACGAGCCAGATCCTGTGGGTCGCTTGAGGACTCGAGCTCGCGACGGTAGCCGGTGCGGTCGAGCACCGCCTCAACCAGATCGCCCAGCTCGTCGTCCAACCGTCCCCGCAACTCGTCGAGCATCTCCACGAACGCGGCGATCGCCTTCTCCGAGCGGGTGTTCAGCATCGGGACCTTGCCCGCGGCGGCGGCCTGCAGGGCGTCGTTGAAGCTGGCGCCGGTGTTCTCGGCGTAGACGGCGACGCACGCCTCGGCCCGGTCGCCGATGCCGCGCCGCGGCGTGTTGAGGATGCGCCGCATGCTCACCGCGTCGCCGGGGTTGTCCAGCACGCGCAGGTAGGCGACGATGTCGCGGATCTCCCTTCGCTCGTAGAACCGAACGCCGCCAACGACTTTGTACGGTATGCCCGCGCGGATGAAGACCTCTTCGATCGCGCGCGACGAGTTGTTGGTGCGGTAGAACACCGCGACGTCGTTGTAGGTAATGTCGCCGCGATCGGCCAGCACATCGATCTCTTGGGCGACGAAGCGGGCCTCGTCGTGCTCGTTGTCGGCGACGTAGCCGACGATGAGTTCGCCTTCGCCTGCGTCGGTCCACAGCTGCTTCTCACGGCGACCGGCGTTGCGGGAGATGACGGAGTTGGCCGCCGACAGGATGTTCTGCGTGGAGCGGTAGTTCTGTTCCAGCAGAATCGTGGTCGCGTTCGGGTAGTCGCGCTCGAAGTCCTCGATGTTCCGGATGGTCGCGCCGCGGAACGCGTAGATGGACTGGTCCGCGTCGCCGACCACGCACAGTTCGCCAGGTGGGACGTCACCGTCCTGCAGATCGTGTCCGACGAGTTCACGCACCAGCATGTACTGCGCGTGGTTCGTGTCCTGGTACTCGTCGACCAGGATGTGCCGGAAGCGCCGCCGATAGTACTGGGCGATCTGCGGAAAGGCCTGCAGCACAGCCACCGTCTCGCCGATCAGGTCGTCGAAGTCCAGCGCGTTGGCGCCGCGCAGTCTCCGCTGGTACTCGCCGTACGCCTCGGCGACGATGCGTGCCAGGTCCTCCTCCGCCTCCGAGGCTTCGGCCGCTGCCTGCTCCGGGCCGATCAGCTCGTTCTTGAGGTTGGAGATCCCGTTGGACAGCAACCGCGGCGAATACCGCTTGGTGTCGAGCCCCATGTCCTTGCCGATCATCAGCAACAACCGGCGCGAGTCGTCGGCGTCGTAGATCGAGAAGTTGGAGTTCAGGCCCGGCAGCAGCGACGCCTGGTTGCGCAGGATGCGTACGCACGTGGAGTGGAACGTCGACACCCACATGGACCTGGCCCTTGGGCCGATCAGCTGCACCACCCGCTCGCGCATCTCGGAGGCGGCCTTGTTGGTGAAGGTGATGGCCAGCACCTGCCCGACGCCGACGTCGCGGGCGGCCAACAGATAGGCGATGCGGCGGGTCAAAACCGCCGTCTTGCCGGAGCCCGCGCCCGCGACGATCAGCAGCGGGGAGCCCTCGTGCAGCACCGCCAGGCGCTGTTGTGGGTTGAGGCCCTCGAGGAGCTGATCAGTCTCGGTCGCGATCGTCATATCGTCCCTAAACTTACCGCTGACCAGAGACACTTTGCGCCGACGCGGCCCTTGGTGGCACACTCGATCTCGTGCTCAACCAGCAGGGACGATTTTTTTACGGGTACCGGCCTGCGGTGCCCGTGGTCTAGCTGCTTCCCAGAGCCCCGCGGTCCGCTTCCGGATCCGGGGCTCGTCTCTTGTGTGAGGCCCGAAATCGGATGAGACCAGACCCTCCACACACCGAGAATCAGGAGCCACCAATGTCTACTCCAGCATCACTGGACGCCGAAGAGCTCGACATCGACGATCTGCGTCAAGAGATCGATCGGCTCGACGCCACGATCCTCGCCGCAGTCAAGCGCCGCACCGAGGTCTCGCAGGCGATCGGCAAGGTCCGAATGGCCAGCGGCGGCACCCGCCTCGTGCACAGCCGCGAGATGAAGGTCATCGAGCGCTACAGCACGCTTGGCCCCGAGGGCAAGGACCTGGCGATGCTGCTGCTTCGCCTTGGCCGCGGCCGGTTGGGCCACTGAGCGACGCGTGCGGAGCGAACATCCGGCACTGAGCGACACTTGCGGAGCGAACATCCGGCACTGAGCGACGCTTGCGGAGCGACATCCGGCACTGAGCCCTCACGGGTATGGCGCCAACTGCCACATGTCTCGCAGTGTGTTGTCGTCGATGAAGTCGTCGAGGTCGGTGCGGTCGCCGGACACGACGAGGCCGTCGGTGGCGGGACGGAATCGATTCTTGTCGACGAAAGCGCGGCGGGCGGCGGCGAATCCGTGCGAATCGTCGTACACGTCCCGAGCCATTTCGGCGAGCTCCAGGGACTCGTGGTAGTCCAACGGCCGGTCAACCGGGATGCGGGAGTAGATGATGCCGCGCCATGCCGCCGGGTCGGTGTAGCGGTCGGCCACGTCATCCAGCCATTCACCGAACTCCAAGGGGTCGGCGGGGCCGACCAGGTCGACCAGCCCGACCGCCGCCGCGCGATCGGTGCTGATCGGAAGCTTCGCCGACAACAACGTCGCCGCCCCCTGGTGTCCCACCCGGTGCGGCAAGGTCAGGGTGTGCAGCTCTGAGCCGTACAACCCGATGTCGTAGTACGGGTTGAGCATCACCCCGCTGCGCCCGACGACGACGTCGGCGCCGAGCCCGAGCATGACGCCGCCTGCCGCCGCAGGCCCAGTGAAGGCGGCGATGGTGATCTGGTCCTTGATCTCTATCAACGCGCGGCACACCCCGTTGATGGCCTGGATGTTGTCCCATGCCGCCGTCGCCGGGTCGGCGGCGTATTCGATCTCGCCGAGGTGGATGCCAGTGCAGAACACCTCGGGTCCGGATCGCAGGACGAGTACCTGGGTGTCCTGCTGCGCCGCGCAACGCAGCGCGGACTCCAGTCGCAGGCACTGGTCGACCCCGGCGGCACCGTTGTAGAACGAGAAGGTCAAGTGCCCAACCGCACCTTCGCGGCGGTACCAGATGTCCTGGTGGCCAGCCTGCGCGACTGGCACATCCGCGACGGGCAGCACCGTCGTTGCGGGGAGTTTGATGCCACCGACACGTCTGGCCTGCCCGATCCACACCGCTCCCGATCCGGTCGCGACCAGCACGTTGCCGCGCCAACGGCCGATGATCTCGCCGGGGGCACCGACACCGGTGCTGGACCGCGCGTCGAACACGCTGACGTCGTGACCGGCGAGCACGGTGCGGACACCGGGAAACCCGTCGGCCGCGCGGATCCGGCGCACGATCGACTCCGAATCGGTTGCCCAGTCGAACCGGCGACCGGCTTGGTTGAGGACGGGCCGTCTCGTCGTACCAGGGACGGGGCGGGTGGCCTCCCGCAACGGGGTGGGCCGGAAGGCGGGATCGCGCGCGCGCGCGATGACGTCGAGCGCGCAGGCCACGGCGGCCGCCGTCACCGGCCCGCCGTACAGGGCGGATTTTCGGGGCGGGTCGGCGGGCATGGGGAAGGTGTGGCACGCCCAGATCGGGCCTGCATCGAACTCTTCGACCGCGCCGACCGCGGTAACGCCCCAGACCGGTTGAGCGTCGAGGATCGCGCGGTCCAGGGAGGACGGGCCCTGATCCCCCACCGGTCCCGGATGCAGGATCACGGTCGGCCAGTTCCGCCACACCTCGGAAGGCACCCGCTCCTTGAGGTACGGGCACAACACCAGGTCGGGCTCTGCGGCGAACGCGGCCGCGACGACGCTCGCCGGGCCGTCATGCACCGAGACCGCCACGTGGTGTCCACGCGCACGCAGCTCATCCCACACGCGCTGCGAGAGCCCGTTGAACGCCGACACCACCAGCAGTACGCGCACGGCTACCTGCACTGCTCCATGGGCACAGCTTGCCCCCAAATGTGACGCCAGGAGCGTTAGTTGGTCAGAGCGATGTACTTGGTGTCCAGATACTCCTCGATGCCCTCCGAGCCACCTTCACGGCCGAAGCCCGACTGCTTGACACCACCGAAGGGCGCCGCGGGGTCGGAGATCACGCCGCGGTTGACGCCCACCATGCCGGCCTCGATGGCCTCGGCGACGCGCAGCGCACGGTCCAGACCCTGGGTGTAAATGTAGGCGGCCAGGCCGTACTCGGTGTCGTTGGCCGCGGCGATGCCCTCTTCCTCGGTGTCGAAGCCGATGACCGGTGCGACGGGCCCGAAGACCTCCTCCTTGAAGATGCGCGCGTCTGCGGGCACCCCGGCCAGCACTGTCGCGGGATAGAAGTGGCCTGGCCCGCCCGGGGCGACGCCGCCCACGGCGACGGTCGCACCCTTGGAAACCGCATCGGACACCAGGTCCTCGACGGTCGCGACCTGCTTGGCGTTGACGAGCGGGCCCAGCGTCGACGACTTGTCCAGCCCGTTGCCGAGCGTGAATTCGCTCATCCGCTTGACCAGCTTCTCGGTGAACTCCTCGCGCACCGCGTTGGCGACGTGGAAGCGGTTGGACGCGGTGCACGCCTCGCCGCCGTTGCGCATCTTGGCCAGGATCGCGCCGTCGACGGCCGCGTCGACGTCGGCGTCGTCGAACACGATGAACGGGGCATTGCCGCCCAGCTCGAGCGACAGCCGCAGCAGCTTGTCGGAGCTCTGCTTGGCCAGCGCCTTGCCCACGCCGGTCGACCCGGTGAAGGTCAGCTTGCGCAGCCGCCCGTCGTCGATCAGCGCAGTGGTCAGCGCGCCGGGGCCGCTGGTCGGCAGGATCGACAGCACGCCCTTCGGCAAGCCGGCCTCGTCCATCAGCTTGGCCAGCAGCAGCATCGTCAGGGGCGTCTCCTGGGCGGGCTTGATGATCATCGTGCAGCCCGCCGCGATCGCAGGCCCGATCTTGCGGGTGCCCATCGCCAGCGGGAAGTTCCACGGCGTGATGGCCAGACAGGGTCCGACCGCCGACTTGGTGACGATGATGCGGCCGGTACCCGCCGGGCTCTTGGTGTAGCGGCCGCCGATGCGGACCGCCTCCTCGGAGAACCAGCGGAAGAACTCCGCCCCGTACTTCACTTCGCCCATGCTCTCGGGAAGCACCTTGCCCATCTCGAGGGTCATCAGGGTGGCGAAGTCCTCGGCGCGGTCGGTGATGGCGTCGAAGACGGCGCGCAGAATCTCGCCCCGCTCCCTTGGCGGTGTGGCCGCCCATTCGGACTGCACGGCGGCGGCCGCATCGAGCGCGGCAATACCGTCTTCGGGGGTGGCATTCGCGACGCTGACCAGCACCTCATCGGTCGCGGGATTGAGCACGTCAAATGTGGAAGAGCCTGGGCGCTCTTCACCACCGATCCACAGGCCGGTTGGAACGGATGACAGGAGCTTGGCGGTGTCCATACATAGATCATTTACTCCTTCGAAAGGCTTGCCGCACTAGGGTCGGGGTATGTCTGCCGATACCGTTCAGATTCCCGACATCTCCACTACGCCGGCGTGGAACGCGTTGGTCCGCCATCACGACCAGATCGGCGCCAAACACATCCGCGAGCTCTTCAACGAGGACCCCGAACGCGGCCGCGACCTGACGCTGACCGTCGGCGATCTGTACATCGACTACAGCAAGCACCGGGTCACCCGCGAGACGCTGAAGCTGCTCGTCGACCTGGCCAAGGCGGCCAATCTCGAGGGTCGCCGCGACGCCATGTTCGCCGGCGAGCACATCAACACCTCGGAGGACCGGGCCGTGCTGCACACCGCGCTGCGGCTGCCCGAGGGCGCCGAGTTGGTGGTCGACGGCCAGGACGTCGTCGCCGACGTGCACGCCGTCCTCGACTCGATGGGCGCCTTCACCGACCGGCTGCGAAGCGGCGAATGGACGGGCGCGACGGGTGAGCGCATCAAGTGCGTCGTCAACATCGGCATCGGCGGCTCGGACCTGGGTCCGGTGATGGTGTACCAGGCGCTGCGGCATTACGCCGACGCAGGCATCTCGGCGCGATTCGTGTCCAACGTCGACCCCGCCGACCTCGTCGCCAAACTCGACGGACTCGACCCCGCCACAACGCTTTTCATCGTCGCGTCGAAGACCTTCTCTACGTTGGAGACCCTCACCAACGCCACCGCCGCCCGGCGCTGGCTCACCGATGCACTCGGTGACGCCGCGGTGTCCAAGCACTTCGTTGCGGTGTCGACCAACAAGCGGGCCGTCGACGACTTCGGCATCAACACCGACAACATGTTCGGTTTCTGGGACTGGGTCGGCGGCCGCTACTCGGTGGACTCGGCGATCGGCCTCTCGGTGATGGCGGTGATCGGCAAGGAACGGTTCGCCGAGTTCCTTGCCGGCTTCCACGTCGTCGACGAGCACTTCAAGACCACGCCGTTGGAGGCCAATGCGCCTGTGCTGCTTGGCCTGATCGGGCTCTGGTACAACAACTTCTTCGACGCGCAGGCGCGCGCGGTGCTGCCCTACTCCAACGACATGGCCCGCTTCGCGGCGTACCTGCAGCAGTTGACGATGGAGTCCAACGGCAAGTCGGTGCGGGCCGACGGCTCGCCGGTGTCCACCGCCACCGGCGAAATCTATTGGGGCGAACCGGGAACCAACGGCCAGCACGCCTTCTACCAACTGCTGCACCAGGGCACCAAGCTGATCCCGGCCGACTTCATCGGGTTCAGCCAGCCCACCGACGACCTGCCCACCGCCGACGGCACCGGCAGCATGCACGACCTGCTGATGAGCAACTTCTTCGCGCAGACCCAGGTGCTGGCGTTCGGCAAGACCGCCGAGGAGATCGCCGCGGAGGGCACCCCCGCCGACGTCGTCCCGCACAAGGTGATGCCCGGAAACCGGCCAACCACTTCGATTTTGGCGACCAAGTTGACGCCGTCGGTGGTGGGCCAGCTGATCGCGCTCTACGAGCACCAGGTGTTCACCGAGGGTGTGATCTGGGGCATCGACTCGTTCGACCAGTGGGGTGTGGAGCTCGGCAAGACCCAGGCCAAGGCGCTGCTGCCGGTGATCATCAACGACAGCTCGCCGGCCGAGCAGTCCGACAGTTCGACCGACGCGCTGGTGCGCCGCTATCGGGTGGAGCGGGGCCGCAGCGACTAGCTACTCGGGGTCGGGATCTGACCGGGTCCAACCGAGAATCATCGCCGGCATGCAGCCGCCGACAATAACACCGTGAGCGCCATCAGCCCTCCGGCGTAGGCCATGTCGACGTCGGTGCCCCGCGTCAGCACCGAACCGATGATCAGGTAGCCGATCGGAACCAGCATCAGGTTCTGCGTCACCGTCAGCCCGATCGAGCGCGCGCTGTTGCGCTGTTGAACTTCGAACTCGTCGAGCGTCTCCTGCGGGGCGTCGCCCTGCCGTCCCGACACGATCTGCAGTGCCAATACTCGACGCCGACCCTGGTTTCGCCAACCGGGAAGCGCATTCGCGTAGGTGCGCTCGTTCTTCAGGAATCGTCGGGTGCGATAGGCCTGGTATCGATCGAGGAGTGCGGGCTCAGTCTGTTGCGTGGAGTTGGACATCTGCATCGCTTCCTTCCGTTCGCGTCTTTCTTCCGTAGAGCTCGGCGGACAGCGGGGCGAACGCAGCGCGAGAGAAGACCGCCTCGACCGGCAGGCCGAAGACATCGCAGATCCGAAACGCGAGATCGAGACTTGGGAAGTGATCGCCTCGTTCCAGAGCGCCCACGGTCTGCGGATTGACGTTGATCAACGCCGCGAGCTCTGCTCGCGTCATCCGCCGCTCGCCGTAAATTGCGATTTTGGCGCGTAAACGTTCGCTCTCTCAGCGAGCTCAGCGAGCGAAAACGCGCCGAAATCGCAGGGAGGCAGAGGAGGGGTGAGGATGGGTGGGGTCAGGCGAAACGCTGGGTGAAGCGCGGCGGCAGCACCTTCAGCAGCTCCACCAGCGGCCACCACGGCCAGGCAGGCACGACGGCGCGGCCCTTCTCCTTCTCGATGGCGTCGACCATGGCCTTGACGCCGGTCTCGTTGTCCACCATGAGCATCGTGGTGCCCGACTTCGCCGTCATCTCCGATTCGATGTAGCCCGGCTCGAGCACCGTGATCTTGATCGGCCCGGACGGATACTCGGCGCGCAGCGACTCGCCGAGCGACGTCACCCCCGCCTTGCTCGCGGCGTAGGCGGCCTTGGTCCCTGGCACGCCCTTGTTGCCGAGCACCGACGACACCAGAACCAGGTGCCCGGCGCCCGCCTTCGTGAACATTTCGAGCGCCGTCTCGATCTGGATCAGCGCCGACACCAGGTTGGTCTCGATGGTGGCCTTGTTCGCCCAGGGCTTGCCGCCGCCGAGCTTGTAGCCCTTGCCGATTCCCGCGTTGACGATGACGCAGTCGATTCCGCCGAGTTCGTCGCTGAGCTCGCCGAACACCTTCGGCACGGCTTCGTGGTCGTTGACGTCGAGCACGGCGACGGCCACCGTGATGCCGGGGTGCCGGGCCGCCAGTTCGGCCTTCAGCTCCTCGAGGTTGTCGGTGCGGCGCGCACAGAGCGCGAGGTCACGTCCCTTGGCCGCGAACTGGCGGGCCATGCCCGCGCCAAGGCCCGAGCTGGCGCCGGTGATGAGGATCTTCTGCCGAGTCACGGAGGACAGCGTAACCAGGTGGAGGATGATGGGTCACCGTGAGGCATACCGTCCTGTTCCTCGCCGGAACCGTCTTGACCGGGCTGATCGGCACCGCCCCCGCCGCGCACGCCGACGACCCAAGCCCCCTGTACCGCTTGGTGGACACCGCGGCTCAGCGATTGCAGACGGCGGACCCCGTCGCCGCGTTCAAATGGGTCAAGGGCGGTCCGATCGACGATCCGCCTCGGTCTCGACAGGTGGTGGATTCGGTCGGCGCCGATGCGACGAAGCAGGGTATCGACCCGCAACCCGTACGGACGATCTTCACCGACCAGGTGCACGCCACCGAGGGCATCGAGTACACCCGCTTCGGCCAGTGGAAGCTCGACCCCGCCGCCGCGCCGACGACCGCTCCCGACCTGTTGGCGTCACGCGCCGCCATCGACGGGTTCAACCACCAGATGGTGACCGAGATGGCGCTGCACTGGGATTCGCTGCGCGGCCCCGAATGCGGTCAGCAACGCGACGACGCCGTGCGCGCGGTCGTGATGGAGCGCCAACTCGATCCGCTGTACCAACAGGCGCTGACGTTCGCGACCCACTCGTACTGCTCGTCGTGATCACTTGAGCAGCTTGGACATC
>NZ_JAVRPS010000266.1:0-4703 GCF_032162105.1 Mycobacterium sp.
CGCTCAGGTCGATACCCAATTCCTCGCTGAACCCCGCGGCGCACCGATCGAAGTGTTCGGCGAACACCGGCTCGGATTCATGGAGGCCGCGTGCCATCCCGACGTGCTGAGCACCTTGGCCGGGAAAGAGGAAGACGACTCTTTCCGTGTTCGATTCACTGCCCGAAGGGGACTCGCCGACGAAGACGTTGTCGTGTTCGGGTGCCTGCAGTACCGCTGCCGCGTGCTCCTGATCGTTGACGACCGCGGCCATCCGGATGTTCTCTTGTCGGCGCCCCGCAAGGGTGAATGCGACGTCGAACGGGCTCAGCTCGTCTGGGCCGCACAGTTCGGCGGCCAGCGCGGAGCGGGACTGTTCCAGTGCCTCTGCGGTTCGGGCGGACAGCATGAGGACCTGTGGACCATTTTGGGTTTGCGCGGGCGAAGCCACCGGCGCCTCTTCCAGGACGACGTGCGCGTTGGTGCCGCCAACGCCGAACGAGCTGACGCCGGCGCGACGCATGCCGTCCCATTCCCACGGGCCGTACTCGCTGCGAACCACGAACGGTCCTCCGTCGAGCCGCAATTCGGGATTGGGGCGGGTGTAGTGCAGTGTTCCCGGGATGGCCCGGTGTTCGAGGCACAGAATCGCCTTGACCAGACCGGCGATCCCGGACGCCACCTCCAAGTGGCCGATGTTGGACTTGACCGAACCCAGGAAGCACGGGCCAGGCCTGGCTGCGGTGGAAACGCCGAACGCCTGCCGCAACCCTTCTAGCTCGATCGGGTCGCCGAGTGGCGTGCCGGTCCCATGGGTCTCGACAAAGCTCACGGTCGACGCATCGATGCCCGCTACCGCATGCGCCTCGGCGATGGCCTCGGCCTGACCGGCGGCGTTGGGCGCCGCGTAGTTCATCTTCGTCGACCCGTCGTTGTTGATCGCCGATCCCCTGATGACGGCGCGAATGCGATCTCCGTCGTCGACAGCGGCCTCAAGTGGCTTGAGCACCACGACGGCGACGCCGCTGCCGAAGATGGTGCCATCCGCCCTGACGTCGAACGGCCTGCAATGGCCGCTCGCCGACGCCATCGATCCGGGTTGGTACCAGTATCCGACTCGGTGCGGGACCCGAATCGACGCGGCACCGGCCAGAGCGATGTCGCATTCACCGCTGAGCAGGCTCTGGCAGGCCAGGTGCACCGCGACCAGTGACGACGAGCAAGCCGTCTGAACCGAAAGTGCGGGACCGCGCAGATTGAATTGGTGTGCCGCCCGGGTCGCCAGATGATCTTTGTCGTTCTGCAGCGACAAGTTGATCATGTCAAAGCTGGCCCCTTGGCCCATGATTAGGTACGGGTCGTGGTGCGACATGAGGTTGTTCAGCAGATAGCCACTCGCGGAGCTCGTTCCGTACACACCGATCGAATCATCGGACTGCGCCGGGTCGCAGCCGGCGTCTTCCAGCGCGTGCCACGCAGTCTGCAGGAACAGTCGGTGTTGGGGATCCGTCATCCGCGCGGCTTGCGGCGTGAAACCAAAGAATTCAGCGTCGAATTCGTCTATGCCGGCCATCAGCGCCGCCCGCCTGACATACGCATGATTCGCCAGAGCCTTGTCGCTCACGCCGCCGGCTATCAGCTCGTCCTCCGACAAGGTGACGATGGATTCCTCACCGCTCCGGAGGTTCCGCCAGAACGCTGACACGGATTCGGCGCCGGGGAATCTGCCGGCCATGCCGATGACCGCAATGGCGTTGGGTGGGAATTCTGTACTGCCAGTCACGCTCGTTGTCCTGCCGTCCGCCGCTTTGCGGCACGTTGGCGCGCTGCGGCACGTTGATGGGTTCGATCGCGAAGTCCGTTCGCGGGCTCGGTGGGGTCCTGTCCGGCCAGGCCGAGCTGATCGATGAGATCGGCCGTGAGATCTTGCAGTGAGGCACCCTGCAACAGAAGTGCCACGGGCGGCTCGACGCCGAAGTCCCCGCGAGTGGTATTCCTGATCCGCACGGCCATCAGCGAATCCATTCCCAGGTCGATCAACGGCTGGCCCGTGTCGATGGCCCAGCCATCGGGGTAGCCCATGATTGCCAGAATGCGCCCGCGCAGCCGCTCGGTGATGACCCGGTTGGCCTCGAGAGCGTCGAGTTCGCGAAGGGCGTCGGGACCCGGCCAGTCATCGCCGTCGCTCAGGTCGTCCAACTCCTCGACCAGCCTTGCGAAGTAGCCGAGTCCGCTGATCTCTGGGAACGCGGCCGCTGCCCGGTCAAGACGTAGCCGTGCGACACCAGCTCGGGTGAGGTTGCCGCCCACCAGCGACTCCAGGGCCTCGACGCCTTCGGCGGGAGCAATGGGATCGAGCACACTCAGCGTCAGCGAGCGAGCGACTCCGACGTCCGACCACTGGCCCCAATTGATCGCGGTAGCAGGCAGACCCGATGCTCTTCGCCACGCGACCAGCGCATCGAGCCAGGCGTTCGCGCAGGCGTACGCGCCTTGCCCTGGCGAGCCCAACAACGAAGCCATCGAAGAGAAGCCAACCCACCAGTCGAGTTGTCGGGAGGCTGTGACTTCGTGCAGCCGCAATGCGCCGGCCACCTTGGGTGTCCATACGCGTTCCAGGCCTTCCCGGCTGAGGTTGGCCAGTAGACCGTCATCGATCACGGCCGCAGCATGAATGACGCCCCGCAACGGCAATCCGGTCTCTTCTGCCGCCGTGACGAGCCGCTCCGCGACTCCCGTTGCGGCGACATCCCCCCGTACGACGGCGATTTCGGCACGACTATCAAGGTCGGCAAGGCTCGTCGGTTGCCCATTTCCTGGATCGGATCGACTGTTGAGGACGACGCGCCCGGCGCCGCCGTCGACCAGCCAACGGGCGACGACCATGCCCAGGCCACCGAGTCCGCCCGTGACGATGTACGAGCATTCCGGGCGCACAACCGGATCCCGCTGGGGCGCAGCAACCGTCGCCCGCGAGAGCCGTTCGACAGTCCTGCTTTCCCCTCGCCACGCAATGATGTCATCGGTACCCAAAAACCCCAATTCCGTGGTCAGCGGCACATCGATGTCGTGCGCCATATCGAGATCAACCAGAGTGGCGCGCAGGGCCGGGTGCTCGTAAGCGAGGACCCGGATCAGACCTTTGAGAGCACCGATCGCTGGATCGCCCAACTCATCATCGTGAACGACCAGACCGCTGCGCGTCACCAACCACAGCCGTGGCGGCTTTCCGTGCCAGCCACCGACGATCGCGCGTACCGCAGCCGAGATGCCCAGAATCAAATTCTGCGCGCGCGCCAGCGCACCATCGGCGTCGGTGCCATCGAACGAGCGCCGTCCGATCAAGACGACGACGCCTACCGGCGGAAGCTCGGGCTCCGCTGCAGTTCTCGCGAATGCTTCCAGCACTGCGGACTCATTTGACAAGTCTGCGCTGATCACTCGCCGGGTGGGCGAACCGAAGCTGGTACTGAAATCCGCAGCGATCGCCGTCGTTTCGGCGCCATCGGTGAGCAGCAACCAGCTTCCGGCAGGCGGATCCGATACGGCCGGGCCGCTTCCCGACGACGTCGGCGTCCGCACCCACACCGTGTCAAAGATCTTCTGCTCCAACGGTAATGGCACCGTTCGGCGCTCTACCCGCCGTAGATAGACGCCGGTGATTTCGGCGGTCGGCGTCCCAGCCTCATCCGTCAGGATGATCGAGCCCAGCTTGCCGGCACCGTCGCCGTCGAGGCTGACCATCTCGGCCCGGCATCGTGCCCTTCGGCCGACATCGCCGAGCACCCGGATCGTCTCGAAGGACACGGGTAGGTATGTCGCTTCGGCCGCATCCGATAGCGATTCGGCCGGCATCGCGGCGGCCAGGCTCTGCAGCGCCGCATCGAGCATCACGGGATGTAATCGATAGTCCCGATGCGGGGCGGCCTCCTCGGGGAGCGCGATCTCGGTCTCCGAACGACCGCTGGGCATCCGAACGATTCGGGTCAATGCGGCAAACGCTTGCCCATGATGGGTGCCAGTCCGTCGCAGAGCGGCGTACAGGTCAGCGGGCGACACGGCAGTCCCGCCCTCGGCAGGCGAGCCCGTCCGCTCAGCCGGACCATCCCGCTGCGCCAAGTCGACGCGGGCCACCGCATGCCGACGCCAGCTGCCGTCGGTTGAGCGCGACTGGATCTCGACGCGGATCCCATTGTCCGCGCTACGGATGAGCTGCGTCGTTAGCTGGGTCTGGCCGTCCAAGGTCAGCATCTGCTCGATCTCGAGCCGACTCACCTCGACGGCCTCAACCGCCATGCCGAGCGCTACGCAGCCGGCAGCCAGCGCAATCTCGGCAAAAGCCGCTGCCGGCATGATCGGTTGGCCATGCACCCTGTGATCCGCCAGCCAGGGAATCATCTCGGTTCCGACGTCGGCCTGCCAGACGTGGTCGCCGGATGGCACTTCCATGTGTGCACCGAGCAACGGATGGACATCGGCTAACACCCGACCAGCCGATCGATTCGCAACCCAGTACGTCGAATGCTGCCAGGGAGCCGGTGGGACATCCGCGAGCCGACCTCCGCTACCGGCAGACTGCGCCGTCCCGCCTGAATGTGGCCGAACCGCAGCGAGCTGCGTGTGGAAGGTGAGGGCTTCGTGGTCGTCCCGGTTCAGCGTCACCGCCACGTGGGCATCGCCGCGCGGTCTGACGGACGCGAGCGTCTCGGTGATGGCATGGATGA
>NZ_JAVRPS010000267.1:0-12537 GCF_032162105.1 Mycobacterium sp.
GACCTTCGGAACCACCGGCGGCCTGGGGAGCTCACGTAAGACCACCCGACAACGGGCGGCCACGAGCAATGAGGCCAAAACCGGAGTCGCAACCGCGACAAAGGAACTCCGCAAGGAGAGCGCCTGATGGATCACCAACGCTCACTCAGGTGCAACGGGCGCAATTCTCGCGTCGTGGGGGACGCCAGAGACCATCGCCGATCAACTGGAGCAGTGGCGCGACGCCGGAGTGGATGGCATCAACGTCGTCAACGCGACCATTCCCGGCAGCTACGAAGAGTTCGTCGATCACGTGATCCCGGTCCTTCAGGACCGGGGACTGGCGCAGCGCGAGTACTCCCCCGGCACGGCGCGGGCGAAGCTGTTCGGCGGCGACCTGCTCAGTGAGCGTCATCCCGCCGCGCAATACCGCGGTGCGTTCACACCCGTGGAGGCATAGTCGGGCATCCTCGGGGCGTTTGATCTCGCGTGGTTTTTGCTGGCGGCACGGGGCCGACTCTTAGCGAAGTATTAGTGGCTACTCCCCGGTACCTTATGTTGGCGGATTACCTTCGGCCTTAAGTTGTCGTGACTGCACTGGGCAGTCACCGATCATCGAGCCGCCGGAGGGAGGCCATCATGATTGCAAAGTCAAATGGTTCGGCTGCGAATTCGCCTTTCCGATACGGTAATCCGACCGTCGACTGTGGCGGTGCACAGCTGCGTGCACAGTGCCGACACCTCGCGACGGTGGTTTCCATCAGTGGCGAGGTCACGGACGCGAACGTCGACGCTCTCATCGAGCGCGTACGGCACTACATCCTGGCCGAGAAGCCCGTCATCCTCGATCTCGGTGACGTGGGATCGTTCGCTGCCAACGGCGTTGCGCTCTTCGAGGCCGTCGACGACCTGTGCGACGAGGCAAAGGTCGAATGGTCCTTGGTGGCAAGCCAATCGGTGCTGCGAGTGCTGCGGCTCCGCGGCGATCAAGGCGTCGTTCCCACTGCGGACTCGGTGCCCGAGGCTCTGCATCACTTCTCCGACGTCATGTCCGAGCGGCGCCAACTGCTGCCAATTCTCGGCAAGTCCGCCTAAAAAGTCAGGATCGATCACACGTGTTGTTAGACATCCGTTGGCTCGGGTACTTGCTCCACCGTCGTCACAAGACGGTCGGCCCGCGCTAGTCGCTGCCTTGCTGGCGAGAAGCTTCAGCCCATCCTCGGACGGGGTCCCTGGGTGAGGTCGAGACCGCCGACGACTGGATGTCGTAGTCGCTTGACGCCGGTGCCGTGCACCATCAGCACCATCAGCACCATCAGCACTCTCGAGAAGCGGATCAACGATTCCCACGGCCAGAAGAGCCTCGCGGCGTCAACGGAGTTCCCTGCAGGCGAGTGACCTACACCGTCTCTCCAGCCGTCAGGGCGCCAGGGCAGCGCTGCGGGGATCGATGAGGATCTTGGCGTGTGCTTCGGGATCACCCAACGCGTCGAACGCCGCGGCGACGCCATCGAGTCCGACGGTGCCGGTGATCAGCGGCGCTGCGTCCAACTTTCCGTCGGCCAGCATGTACAGGGTGTCGCGGAATTCCAGCGGAGTGGAGCCGAACACGAACCGCAGGTCGATCTCCTTGCCGTTCGCCAGCGCCGGTCGCAGCTTGTCGTCACCCATGCACACACCGACCACCATGACGCGCGAATTCAGCGGCGCTGCGCCGATGATGCCGTCGATCACGCCGGGTACGCCGACGCACTCGAAGATCACCGGCCGTTTCGGGCTCGCGGCGCCCAAGGCGTCCACCGCGCGGTAGACGTGCGACCACCCCGGTAGGCGGCGCAGCTTCTCCATCGAACCGACGCCGAGCTCGTAGAGGGCAGGAGCATCGGTCACGAAGCCCTTCGACGACACGGCGGCGTACGGGGAATCGACGGCCGGGTCGACGACGACGTCCGCGCCGCACCGGGTGGCCAGGGCCCGCCGCGCGGGCGAGAAGTCACTGGCGACGATGGTGTGGACGCCGAGTGCCTTGAGATGGCAGATGACCGCAAGGCCAATCGGTCCGCAGCCGACCACGATGGCCACGTCCCGTTTGCCGACGTCGCTGCGACGGATCGCGTGCAGGGCCACCGTCATCGGTTCGGTCAGCGCAGCGACATCTGGCGACAGCCCGTTGGGAACGACGAAACTCATCGCCGCCTCGGCCAGCACCTGCTCGGCATAGGCTCCTGGCGCCAGTGGTGAGAGACCGGTTAGGTGCACGCCACCGTGAGCGCGCACCAGCGGGAAGGAGACGACCGTGGTGCCGACCTTGAATTCCTTGGCGACACGACGTCCGCGCTCGGCGACCTCGCCGCAGAACTCGTGGCCCATCACCACAGGCGTGTCGCCGCGCATGAAATCGGGGTAGCTCAGCGCCGCCATGACGTCTTCGAGTTCGTCGGCGTGGTCCTTGGCGTGTAGGTCCGAGCCGCAGATGCCGCAGCGTTGCACGTCGAGAACCAATTGACCGTCGGCCGGGCGCGGCGCGGCGACATCGACGACCTCGAGCTGTCCGCCCAGACAGTTGACCGCTTTCATCGAACACTCCTCCACTGGTTCGGCGTCGTCATCAATGCAGCATCACACTGGGCGGGGATCATCGTGGAACTTCGGTCGGTATCACCCATCGGCGTAGCGCCTCGATGGTGGATTCCGGTGATGTGTTGAAGCAGAACGAGATACCGGGCGCGACTTCGTTGATCACGTTGACCAGCCGCTCGAACAGCTCGGTGTGCTCGGGTGTCATCCGCACGCCGGCACCGATCATCACGACCCCAAACGCTCGGGATTTGGCACAGTCACGCACCACCGCCTCGGCGTCATCGGGAGTCGCGGGTACCCGGCAGGGCACGAAGTCGAATCCCGCTGCACGCAGCGCGGCATCACCGGCGTCGATCCGTGCGGTCATCGTCGCCTCGTCCAACCCGGGATACCGGCCGTAGTCGATCGCGCTCGGATGCAGCCCGACCGACAGCACGGTGGTTGGCGTGTCCGAGGCGGTCGGATCGTGGTCTCCCACGTGCTCTCCGTTCGACGGCGACTCAACCAGCGTAATACGGGCGGAATCGTCTGCCTCATCGCTCGGAAACAACTCCGCGCCACATTGGTCGCACCTGAAGGAGGTGGGCATGTTTCATCTGGGTTGGTTCATGGGCAGTGGTTTCAGCGTGCAGACGTGGGCGATGGATCCATGGGCGGGCAATACCGGCCACGATTGGATGAAGGGCGATTTGTTCGTCGACCTGGCCGCGTCGCTAGAACGCGCCCGCTTCGACTACCTGCTGGTCGAGGACACCAGCATGGTCGAGGACGCCTACGGACGCTCCATGGAGACCACGCTCAAGTACGGTCTGCTGGCACCGAAGTGCGATCCCGTCCCGTTGATCCCGCTGCTGACCCAGCGCACGAAGCACATCGGCATCGCCGTCACGCTGTCGACGAGTTTCTATCACCCGTTCATGGCGGCCAGGACGATGACCACCCTCGACCACCTGACCGATGGTCGGGTCGGGCTGAACGTGGTGACCGGGAGCTCGTCGCGCGCGGCGCAGCAGTACGGCTACGACGAGCTGATGCTGCACAGCGAGCGCTACGAGATGGCCAAGGAGTGGATGGAAGCCGTTGATGCGCTGTGGGATTCGTGGGAGGACGGCGCCGTCCTGGTGGACCAGGAAACTCCGCGCTACGCCGATCACACCAAGGTGCATACCGTCGACTTCGAGGGCAAGTACTTCCGGACCCGTGGGCCGCTCAACACCATTCCCGGCCCTCAGCGCCGACCGGTCATCGTGCAAGCGGGCGCCTCGCCGGCCGGGCGCGATCTCGCCGCCAAGTACGCGGAATCGATGCTCGCGCACGGCACCAGCATCGAGGGCATGAAGGCGTTCCGGCTGGACATGCACCGCAGGATGAAGGAGTACGGACGCGACCCGAGCACGCTGAAGATCCTGTTCCTGATCGACCCGATCCTCGGCGACACCGACCGCGTCGCGCAGGCCCGCGAGGAGGACATGAAGGCCGCAGCCTGGAGCGATAAGGCGATCGAGCGAAGGTTGTGGGGCCTCAGCTATACCTCCGGCGGTGAGTTCGACTTCTCCACGTTCGACCTCGACAAGGAGGTCCCCGACGTGTGGGGCAACGGCGAGACGAGCACGCTGCGCACCTTCATCGAAGGCGCCCGCGGCAAGACGCTGCGCGAGGCCATCGCGACTGTCGACACCCATGCCGGCCTGGCCTTCGTCGGCTCGCCGGACACCGTGGCGGCGAAGATGGGTGAGGCGATGGAGGAGGTGGGAGGCGACGGGTTCCTGCTGTCGCCGACCGTCACCCGCCGCAACATCGCCGAGATCGCCGACGGCCTGGCACCCGCACTGCGCAAGCGCGGCCTCATCCGGGACGGCTACAACCACAGCACGTTCCGGGAGAACCTGCTCGAGTTCTGAGCCGGAAACCCGGCGTAATACGAGGGGTACTGACGCGACGCGGATGCGTCACGCGACGCCGATTTACTCCTGACGAAAGCACGCCAACGAATGCCGTGCTCACAGGTCAAGAGATGACCCAAGCAGGAGGCATTCGTGTTCGACAAAGCACACTCGTACGGCAACCCGTCTGGTCGTTCGGCTGAATGGGACCGCCGCAAGTTTCTGAAGGCGAGCGGTCTCACGGTCGGTGGCATGAGCCTCGCGGCCCTGATCGCGGCCTGTGGTGGTGGCGGTGGCGGATCGGGCGGTGACACGCTCACCCTGCGCATGCCGTTCCTCGCCGACATGCAGGTTCCCGACCCCGACATCATGTACGAGGGCGAGGGTGTCCAGGTGATGGAGTCGGCCTACGAGGGACTCGTACGCTACAAGTCCGGCTCGTCGGAGATCATCCCAGGACTGGCGAAGTCGTGGACGATCTCGCCCGACCTACTGACGTACACGTTCACGCTGCAACCCGGCGTGAAGTTCCACGACGGAACGGTCGCCGACGCCGAGTCCTGGATCAAGAGCTTCGAGCGCCGCGGAAAGGTCAATCAGGGCCCGGCCTACATGGTTACGGGTGTGGCCAAGACCGCGGCGCCGAACCCGACGACGTTCGTCGTCACGCTCAAGGAACCCAACAACGCGTTCCTGCACTACATGGCCTGTCCGTGGCAGCCGTTCGCGGTGAGCCCGACCGCCGTGGCCAAGAACGCCAAGGGCGACGATCTTGCCCAGGATTGGCTGAAGACCAATGACGCCGGCACCGGGCCGTACGTGTTCAAGGAGTTCGTCCCCGGTAGCCACTACACGTTGGAGGCATTCGGGGACTACTGGGGCGGGAAGCCCGCGTTCCAGACCATCCGCATCGACATCACGCCGAGCATTTCGACGCAGAAGCTGCAGCTCGACTCCGGTGCGTTCGACATGGTGACGAAGGGCTTCGCGATCCCGGACGTTCTTCAGTACCAACAGAACCCGCAATTCTCTGTCGTCAATGCGTTCGGCGGTGTCGGCGAGGCGATCTGGCTGAACCCGAACTCGGGCCTCTTCGCCGACAAGGCGCTGCGCAAGGCCGTGCTCACGGCCCTGGACCGCAAGTCCATCGTCGACACCTCTTGGGGCGGGTTGACCTCCGCGCAGGACGCGATGTGGCCGGAGCGCACCCTCAATCCGGCGCTGGCCCCGTTCCCAGCTCAGGTCGACTCCGCGGCGCTCAAGGCGATGGTGCCCACGCTTGCGTCGAAGAAGATCGACCTTGCGTGGGCCGCCGAGGGCGGGGCGCCGCGCCAGCAGATGGCCGAGCTCGCGCAGAGCCAGCTCGCCGCCCTTGGGCTCGACGTCACCGTGCGAACGATGCCCACGGCCGAGATGTTCGACCTTGCCAACCAGCCACCCGAGAAGCGTCCGGACATGTTGGTGGCGTTCCTCGGTGGTGACGCACTGCACTTGGACACCACGTTTCGAATCTTGCTGCGGACCGGCGCCAAGCCGTTGAACTTCTATCAGTACTCGAACCCTGAGCTCGACGAGCTGATGGACGAGGCGATCAAGCAGCCGACGACGGCGCAGACGGAAGCGATCTACCAACGGTGCAGCCAGATCGTCTTGGACGAGGCAATCTGGATCCCGCTCTGCCTCCCACCGAACTCGACGATCGCGCACAACCACGTGACCGGCATCGAGGACAACTCGTTCTATCCGGCCATCTTCTGGCCGCCAACCCTCAAGCGGACTTGATCGCCCGCCGCCCGCCGTTCAGGCCGAAGTCGCCAGTTCGTGAAAATTGCTGCGGTGGAAGACCATTGGCGCGACATCGGGGTACATCGCCAGTGCAACGATCTGCAGCACGACGATCTCGTGGTCGCCGGCCGCGACGCGCTTGAACGGCGTGCACTCCAGCCACAGCGTCGCGCCGTGCACGAACACGGCGCCGCTGTCGGTCGCCGTCCAGTCGACGCCGTCGAACCGGTCACCGGTCTTGGACGCCAGCGCCCGCGCGATGGGTGCGTGGTCACCGGCCAGCACGGACAGGCCGAGACGTTCGAGCTTCGCCAGCTTCGGCCAGGTGGTGGAGGTATTGGCCACGCACACCGACACCAGCGCCGGGTCGAGTGAGACCGAGGTGAAGGAACTTGCCGCCATCCCCTCGGCGACACCGTCGAGCAGACCGCAGAACGCCGTGACGCCGCTGGGGAAGCAACCGAAGGCCTGCCGCAACAGCGACTGGTCGAAGTCGTCGTCGATCGCCCTGATCATGCCGACACCTGCGGGACGAACCGGCGGGCCACGTCGAGCCACTTGTCCAGATCCGGCGACGTGTCGTACTCGGAGTCGAGCAGATACAGGCTCGGCGCCGGGCAGCTCGCGCCGATCTCGACGAGGACTGGGCGCAGCGTCAACTCGGGGGCGAGCGCGTGGGTGTACGAGCCGCCGAGCATGAGCGCAAACGTGGTGATCTGACCGAGCTCGCCCGCTCCGAACTGGTCGAGGAACAGTTTCAGTAGGCCGGTGTAGGTGGCCTTGAACGTGGGAGAGGCGACCACCAGGGAATCGGCGGACTTCACGATCTCCTTCGCCTCGGCCACCTTCGGGTCACCCCACCCGAGCAGGGCAGGGCCGAGGTCGACGACGTCGATCACGTGCTCGGGGGCGACGCCGGTCAGTTTCTCGGCGACCAACTCAGCGGCGGCCCGCGTCCGCGACATCGGCTTGGGATTTCCTACGACTACGACGGTCATGTGTAAACCCTCCATCTGCCCGACGACAACCTGCTCACAGCAGCGTAAAGCCTGCATTGCGCTGCGGCTCGGGGACCGAGTGTGCTCGCGAGCGGCGTAATGCCCCTGCTACGGCGGCGAATCCGGCGGGACACCGGGCCGTCGTTTGATGAACGCGTAGCGATTCGAAGGAGTATGGCGATGACGAAGAAGTTCCACCTGGGCTGGTTCATGAACTTCATTCCACCGGAATGGGATACGCCCTGGGCCTCACCGGACGTGGCGCAGTGGCCCAACGGCCGGTTCTACGTCGACATGGCGAAGAGCATGGAGCGCGCCTGCTTCGACTACATCATGATCGAGGACACCGTGATGGTGGCCGACGCCTACGGCGGCACCATGGAGGGCTCGTTGAAGAACTCCGTGTTCGCGCCGAAGCACGATCCGATTCCGCTGGCGGTGTTGATCGCGGCGCACACGTCGCGGCTGGGAGTGGTCGCGACGATGTCGACGTCGTTCTACCCGCCGTACTTACTGGCCCGGCTGGCCTCGACGGTGGATTCGATCGCCGAGGGCCGGTTCGGCTGGAACATCGTGTCCTCGGCCGAGGACCGGGCCGCGCAGAACTTCGGGCTCGACGGGCTCCCCGAGCACGACGAGCGCTACAACGTCGCTGACGAGTACTTCGACGTCGTCAACCAGCTCTGGGAGTCGTGGGATGCCGACGCGGTCGTGATGGACCGCGAGACCCACACCTACGCCGACTTCGAGAAGGTGCGCACGGTCGACTTCGTCGGCAAGTACTTCAAGTCCAGGGGGCCGCTCAACACGGTGCCCTCGCCGCAGCACAAGCCGACGATCCTGCAGGCCGGGGCCTCCCCGCGCGGGCGGGCCTTCGCAGCCCGCGCCGCCGACTCGATTGTCGCCGTGGGCACCGGCGTCGAAGGAATGCGGGAGTACCGCAACGATATTCGGGCCCGCGCGAAAGAAGCGGGACGAAACCCCGACGACATCAAGCTGATGTTCTGCGTGTCGCCGGTGGTCGCGCCGACCGAGGCCGAGGCGCGAGCGGAGGTCGACCGTCTCACCGCGCGAGCGAGCTACGTCGAGAAGCAGCTGGTCGGGATCTCGTCCAACACCGAAATCGACTTCAAGCAGTTCGACTGGGACGAGCCACTACCGGCCGATCTGACCACCAACGGCGAGCGGGGCTCGCTCGAGCACTTCATGCGTGGCGACGGCAGCCCGGGGGAAAAGACGCTGCGCAAACTCGCAATCGACTGGGCCACCACCGGCGTCGAGTTCATCGGTACGCCCGAACAGGTCGCCCGCGAGATGGGCGAGGCGATGGAGGAGATCGGCGGCGACGGCTTTCTGATCATGAAGCCGGGGTGGGACCTGAATCGGAACTACATCTCGTCGATCACCGACGGTTTGGTGCCCGAGCTGCAGCGCCTCGGGCTGACTAGGACCGAGTACACCAAGTCGACGCTGCGGGAGACGCTGCGGGAGTTCTAGGCGCACCGTGGGTTAACCATCGATTGCGCCACTTCGAGTCTCATCAGGCCGCACTTCGTGTGGCGCAATCGTCCGGGAATCAACTGGATCTGCCGCCGTCATGCCGGCTCATTACCGTGCCGATCGGGCGGTTGTCAGGCCGGCCCATGGCGGCGCGGCCGAGGAGGGCGAAACATCAAGGCGAACAAGGTTGATCCGATCTCCCTGGCGTCCCCCCTGCCGATGGCCGAGCGGGCCACGTTGCAGCGGCGCACCCTTCGCGTGCTCGTCATGGGCCAGGTGGTCGGTGCCGCCGCCCTTGGTGCAGCCATCACCGTCGGCGGATTCGTCGTGGAGGACATCGTTGGCGTCGGCACACCATGGGTAGGCATCTCGACCGCAGCGGTCACGGCCGGCTCGGGCACGATGGCCCAGATCCTGTCGCTAGTGATGCGCCGCTACGGGCGGCGCGCCGGCATGCAGTTGGGCTACGGCCTCGCGGTCGTCGGCGGGGTAATCGCCTGCGTCGGTGTGCAATTGGCGGTGCTCCCGGTGTTTCTGGTCGGCCTGCTCCTCTATGGCGCCGGGTCGGCGACCAACCTGCTGGCCCGCTACGCCGCCACCGATCTGGCCGAGCCGGAGCAACGCGGCCGCGCGATGGGCCGAATCCTGTTCGCGTCGACCTTCGGCGCCGTCTTCGGCCCAACCCTCGTCATTCCGGCCGAACACCTCGGCATGGCGTGGTTCGGCCTGGACATGTACGCAGGCCCGTGGCTGTTCAGCTCGTTCTTCTTCGCGTGCGCCGCAGTGAACGTGGCGGTCCGGCTGCGGCCCGACCCGCTGCTGGTGTTCGCGGCCGAACAAGGGATGGCCCCCAAGGACCGGCCGGTGCGGCTGCGGGAGTCGGTGCGCGCCATCGCCGCTTCGCCGGCGGCGCGACTGGCGCTGTTGGCAATGGTCATCGCACAGGCGGTCATGGTTGGCGTGATGGCGATGGCGCCGATCGACATGAAGGCCCACGACCACGAGGCGGTGAGCTCGGTGGTGGTCTCGGTGCACATCGCAGGCATGTTCGCGTTCAGCCCGCTGGTCGGCCGCTACGCCGACCGCAGGGGGAGGTTGGCCTCGCTGCGTGCCGGCGCGCTGGTGCTGTTGGCCGCGTGCGGGCTCTCGGCTTTCTCCTCCGACAACGTGGCGCTCATGTTCGCGGCGATGTTCGCGCTCGGGCTGGGTTGGACGCTGGCCCTCATCGGCGGCTCGAGCATGCTGACAGAACACGTCCCGGTGGAATACCGGGTGCCGGTGCAGGGAACCGCAGACCTCGTCACCGCCGTGTGCGGCGGGCTGGCCAGCGTGATCTGCGGGTTCGTCATGAACTGGGCCGGATTCGCCGCCCTCACGCTCGGCTCCGCCGTTCTCACTCTTCCCGTCCTGGTCGGAGTGCTCTTGCAGCGCCGCGCCGTGGCCAGGCGTGCTGCCGCCGCATGACCGCCGACGATCTGATCGCCGTCCCGTGCGACGCTGCAGACCGCGGACGGCTCCGCTCCATGCTGCGAGTGCCGGGCTACCGCAACCTGTTCATGAGCTCGTTGATCTGGCACACCACCCGGTGGGGCGGTCTATTCACGACCAGCTACCTGCTCACCCAGATCGCGGACTCGCCGATCCTCAACCAGGTGGTTGGAGCGCTCTTCTTCGTCCCGATGCTGCTTGGCGGCTTCTTCGCCGGTGTGATCAGCGACAGGTTCGAACGCAAGCGGCTGATCCTCTGCGTCCAACTGGTGCTCATTCCCATCGAATTCCTCATGTTCGCCGCGGTGCAGTCCGGTCGGGTCACGGTGTGGATGACCTTCCCGTTCATGTTCTTCATCGGCATCGGCGGCCTGGTCAACATGACCGCGCAGCGCCCGCTCATCTACGAGACGGTCGGACCGCGGCTGGCCAGCCAGGCAATGACCATCGAGTCGACCGCGCAGGCGGGATCGGCGATGTTCGGCACCCTCGTCGGCGGTGTCCTGATCCAGCAGCTCGGCATGGGCGCCGGATTCGCCGGGATGGGTGTGCTGCTGGTCGTGTCCGCGGTGCTGCTCGCGTTCGTCCCGCACCCCCGGTACGCCGCCCCGCGCCTCGCGGCGGGTTCGGTCTCGCTGCGAGACCAGATTGCGGCGAGCACGAGCCTGATACGACGCAGCCGACGGTTTGTCGCCATGCTCGCGGTCACGGTCGTGATGAACCTCTGCATGTTCGGCTACATCCCGCTAGTGCCCATCTTGGCCGAGGGGTTCGCACAAAGCGCGGTGCTCGCCGGCGCGCTCGCTGCGGCTCCCGGTCTCGGCCAGATCACCGCGGGCCTGGCGCTCAGCACCAGGGAGCTGCGCCGCCACGGCACGTTGTTCGCTTGCGGCTCGGCCATTGCGCTGCTTGGACTGTTCGTCTTCGCGACGGTTCCCGTGTTGGGCGTCGCGTTCGTCGCGCTGTTCGTCTCGGGTGTCGGCCAGGCCGGGTTCGGCTCGATGCAGAGCTTGCTGGCCATCGAATCCGCTGGCGCCAACGAGCGCGGTGTCGCCCTTGGCGTGCTCAGCACCGCGATCGGCGCGCTACCCATCGGCATGGCCACCATCGGTCTTGGCGCGGAGCTGCTCGGCCCAAGGGCGGCGCTGGTCACCTCGTCGGTGCTCGGCCTTGCCGCGCTCGGCGTGATCGTGCTGCGACGGCGCGGGGACCTGTTGGGCCACAACCCGCCTACGGCCGCACCGCAGCCCATTTGAGCGCACCGTCGTTGCCCTGGCGCAATGCCGCGGGAACGGGAGCGATCCGGTACCGCAACCACGCGTCACTAGGTTTCGGTCAGCCCCGACGGAAAGGGGCTGGCCGACGCGAGGAGGCACGGACGCAGGCCACGAAAAGTTCCACGAGTGCGCTCCGTGGGGACCGTTGGCTTTGGCCGCGGGGGATCGGGGCTGGTGAACAGCGTGTGGTGGTGAGTTTGTCGGTGTCGCTTCGTAGGGTCCGTGGTATGCCCGAGAGCAGGTTGCGCCGCACTGCAGGTGGGGTGTGTTCGGTGGGTCTGCATGTGGTGTGGTGTGCGAAGTGTCGGTGCCGGGTCCTTCGCGGGGGGTGGCGTCGCAGGGCGGACGATCGCGTGCACCTGTTGGTGCGTGTCGGCTCGACCGATGTGCCGGCGCGGGTGGTGCGGGCATTCACGGGCCGAACGGCGCGGGTATGGCGGCAGGAGTTTGGGTACCCCGGCCGGTTGGCGACGGTGTGGTGCTCGTCGTCGTATTTCGCCGCGTCGGTCGGTGAGGTCTCGGAGTCGACGGTGCGTCGCAGCATCGAGTATCAGTGGGACGAGGTGGCGTGATGAGGCGCGCCTACGTGTTCCGACTGCGGCCCACCGCGCGTCAGCACATCGCGTTGGCGGCGTGTGTGGATACCCACCGGGAGTTGTACAACGCCGCGTTGCAGGAACGCCGGGATGGGTGGTCGCACAGCAAGACCCGCATCAATTACGGGGATCAGTCCGCGCATCTGACGGAGATCCGGTCGGCGCGCCCGGGTGTGGCGGTGTGGTCATTCTCGTCGCAGCAGGCCACGCTGCGCCGCCTCAACAAATCGTTCCAGGGTTTCTTCGGCCGGGTGAAGGCCGGCCAGAAGGCCGGCCATCCGCGCTTCAAAGGGCAGGGCCGTTTCGACAGTGTGGAGTGGCCCAAAGACGGTGACGGCGCACGCTGGCTGCCCGAGGCGCGGCGGGTGTATCTGCAAGGGATCGGGCAGGTGAAAGTTCATATGCATCGCCAGGTGTCGGGGCGGGTGAAGACGATCCAAATCAAACGCCA
>NZ_JAVRPS010000268.1:0-9074 GCF_032162105.1 Mycobacterium sp.
CCTCTTCGACCTCGTGGCCGATCCGGATCAGCGTCTGTTCCAGCTCGTCGGCGCCGGGGTCCCACCCCGGGGCGCCGACCTGAACGATTTCGCGAAGCCAGCTGTAGGGAACGCGCATCAGGCGCCAACCCCGAACGGCAACGAGAACCGCACATCGCCCTCCACCATGTCACGCATGTCGGGAATGCCGTTGCGGAACTGCAGGGTTCGTTCCAGACCCATGCCGAACGCGAAGCCCGAGTACACCTGCGGGTCGATACCGCACGCGATCAGCACGTTCGGGTTGACCATGCCGCAACCGCCCCACTCCACCCAGCCGGGCCCGCCCTTCTTGTTCTCGAACCAGACGTCGACCTCTGCCGACGGCTCGGTGAACGGGAAGAAGTGCGGCCGGAACCGGGTGCGGCCCTGCGGCCCGAACTCGGCCCGCGCCAACGCATCCAACGTGCCCTTCAAATGGGCCATGGTCAGACCGCGGTCGACTGCGAGCCCCTCGACCTGATGGAACACCGGGGTGTGCGTGGAATCGAGCTCGTCGGTGCGGAACGTCCGGCCGATCGACACGATGTACACCGGCAGTTCGCGCTCGAGCAGCGCGCGGATCTGCACGGGCGAGGTGTGCGTTCGCAACACCTGCCGGGACCCCTCGGGCGCGACGTGGAACGTGTCCTGTTCGCTGCGCGCCGGGTGATCGGGCGGGAAGTTCAGTGCATCGAAGTTGAACTGCTCGGTCTCGACCTCGGGGCCCTCGGCGAGCTCCCAGCCCATCGCGACGAACGTGTCGGCGACGTGCTCGGCCAGGACCGTGATCGGATGCCGCGCACCGATCGGCTGGCGTGTCGAGGGCAGCGTGACGTCGATCCGCTCGGCCACCAGGACCGCGGCATCGCGTTCGACGCGCAGCACCGCGAGACGCTCGTCGTAGGCGTGCTGCGCGTCGGTGCGGGCCACGTTGACGAGGCGCCCGGCGTCGGCGCGGTCGGACTTGGGCAGCGAGCCGAGTGCCTGACGCGCCAACGCGATCGGCGACCGCTCGCCGAGGAACTCGGTCTTGGCGCGGGCCAGTGCATCGAGGTCAGCGGCCAGACCGAAGGCGTCGCGAGCCGCGCTGACGGCCTTCGCGAGTGCGTCCTCCGAGAGGTCGATGGGCTGATCAGACACCCGGCGATCATAGGCGATGGCCGGATGTGGGCCGCGACACGCGATACCGTTACGCCGTGATGATCCGGCCGCTCATCGTCGCGATTGTCTTCCTCGCCGGGGCGCTGGCCGCCGTGCTGACCGTAATCGGGCACGGCTGGTGGGCCGCACCCGCGGCCATCCTGGTCGGTCTCGCGGCGCTGGGCACCTGGGATCTGCTGCAGACCCGGCACACCATCCTGCGGCTCTACCCGATCATCGGGCACGTCAGATTCCTCATGGAGTTCATCCGGCCCGAGATCAGGCAGTACTTCATCGAGTCCAACACCGAGGCGGCACCGTTCGACAGGGAGACCCGCGACCTGGTCTACGAGCGCGCGAAGGCCACCAAGGGCGACGAGCCGTTCGGCACCGAGCGTGACGTCAACGCGATCGGCTACGAGTTCCTGCGGCATTCCATCCGGGCGCGCTTCGCCGAGAACCTCGACCCGAAGGTGCGACTCGGCGGTCCGGACTGCACCCAGCCGTACGACATCGCGATGCTCAACGTCTCGGCGATGAGCTTCGGCGCGCTGTCCGCCAACGCGATCGAGGCGCTCAACGCGGGGGCGGCGCGCGGCGGGTTCGCCCACGACACGGGTGAAGGTGGCATCAGCCCGTATCACCTGCGCGCGGGCGGGGACCTGATCTGGGAGATCGGGTCGGGTTACTTCGGCTGCCGCGACGCCGACGGCCACTTCGACGCGGCCGCGTTCGCCGAGAAGTCCCGGTTGCCGTCGGTGAAGGCCATCTCGATCAAGTTGTCCCAGGGCGCCAAGCCCGGCCTGGGCGGCGTGTTGCCTGGCGCCAAGGTCAGCGCCGAGATCGCGGCCACCCGCGGCGTACCGATCGGGAAGACGGTGGTGTCACCACCGGCGCACAGCGCGTTCTCCACCCCCACCGAGTTCGTCGGATTCATCGCCACGCTGCGCCGGCTGTCGGGGGGCAAGCCGATCGGGTTCAAGCTGTGCATCGGCGCGCGCACGGAGTTCCTGTCGATCTGCAAGGCGATCCTGGCCACGGGTGTCGCGCCGGACTTCGTCATCGTCGACGGCGGAGAAGGCGGCACGGGTGCGGCGCCCCAGGAGTTCGAGGACCACGTCGGCATGCCGCTGACCGAGGGCCTGATGCTGGTGCACAACAGCCTGGTCGGCTCCGGCCTGCGCGACCGCATCCGCATCGGCGCGTCCGGCAAGGTCGCCAGCGGCGTCGACATCGTCAGCCGGGTGTGCCAGGGCGCAGACTTCACGCTCTCGGCGCGCGCAATGATGTTCGCCGTCGGCTGCATCCAGGCGATGAAGTGCAATACCAACCACTGCCCCACCGGCGTCACCACTCAGGACCCCGCCCGCACACGAGCACTCAACGTGACGGACAAGTCCATTCGGGTGTTCAACTATCAGCGCGCCACCGTCGCCAGCGCCGCACAGATCGTAGCGTCGATGGGCCTGAACGGTTTTCACGAGTTGTCGCCGGCGATGCTGAACCGGCGCATCGAGAGCCAACGCACCCGGACCTACGCCGAGATATACGACTGGCTGATGCCAGGCGAACTGGTCGAGGATCCACCGGAATCGTGGCTCTCGGATTGGGTCGAGGCGTCCGCCGACGAGTTCACCTGACATCGGTTCTCGTTGAGCCGTCGCGGAGCGGCGCCCGTGGATGAATCGGCCACGGTGCACAAACCGGGCGTCACCCCCGAAGCGCCGGTTGCCCCGTCGCCACCGCAGGCGCCGCGCGCGTTCGGCCCATCGGCTGGCGCCACCAATCGAGCAGAGCGCCAAGCACGGCTCCCGCGGTGCCACAGATCGCCGCGACCAGCATCAACGGACCGGTGTTGGCAAGAATCAGGAAGCCGAACGCCGCACCGATCATCAACAGCACGACACGCGTGGCAGTCCACGACCCTGGCCTGCCGAACCGCGTCGCCACCACCATCCCCAGCGCCAGCGCCACGGCATGCCCCACGTCGGTGAAGTCGCTGGTCACCGAGACCACGGCCACTCCGACCGCGAGCCACCCGCCGATCCAGGTAGCGCGCCAGCGGCGCGGCACCGCCCCGGTCAGGGTGCCCAGCACGGCCGTTGCCCCGTAGCTCATGCCCACGTCCTCCGCCCGCGTGATGGAGACGGGCAGCCAGGCCAGCTTCACCGCTGCGGCGAGACCAGCCGCGACGAGCAATGTGGTGCCGATGTGGCCGACAGCGAACGCCACGATCAGACGTCCGCTGCGCCAGAGGAGTTCGGCGACACCCATCAGGCAGATCAACCCGGGTAACCACACGTACGGGGCCCCGGCGTCGACGACGAATGCGCTACCGAGCAGCGTCCCGACGTGTCCGTGATTGAGGTTGTGCAGATTGGTGCTGGCGTGCCGGATCACACGATCCGCAGCCGTGGGGCCGAGCACGGAGAGCGTGGTGGTGACGCCGACCAGGATCACCGCGTACGACACGGTGACCCGCACTCGGGTCAGCCCAGACCACATTGCCGACACCATCACCAACCACTATGCGCCAGAAGAATCGCCGTCCCCGTCATCCTCAGCTGGCAAGTCCCTGCGAATCCTCAAGCGGTACATGGCCAGATCCTCCGGCACCCCGGCGATCTTCGGGGCGAACAGTTGCTTGCGTATCCGTTTGGCCGTCACACCGAGTGCTTCGAATTCGTCGCTCGGGATGCGCTCCAACGTCGACTGCGACACGACGAGGCCGCCCTTGGTGGCGCGTTCCATCACCCTGGCGGCGATGTTGACGTCCACGCCGAGCCAATCCGAACCCATCCGCTGCGGCCTGCCAGTGTGGATACCTGCCCGCATCCGCGGCGTGTAGCCGTCGATTTCAACGTTTTTCACTGCCTCGAGCGCGGCGAGCACCGCCCGCACCGCGATGATGGGATCGGAGAACACCGCCATCGCGCCATCGCCCATGCGCTTGACGATGCGCCCACCGGTGGCCAGCAGCGGCGGTTCCATCACTTGGGCGACGCGCCGCAGCAGCCGCAGCGTGGCGTCGTCCCCGGCCACCAGGGACCACTCCGAGAAGCCCACGAGGTCGGTGAACACCAGCGTGACCTCAGGGTTGGCCGGTCGCCCGGACACCCGTTCGGTCAGCGCCTGCCACACCTGCAGGCCCGCGAGGCTGACTTCCCGCGATGCGGCATCTCGGTCCAGCAGCCGATCCGCCGCACGTGCGGCGACGCGCGGACCACCAACGCCCGCGGAAGACAAGGGATCCCCGAAGTCCGGATCGCCGGGCAGCGCGCGACGGGCGCGCCTGATGAAGGCGATGACCTCGGGGCTGTGGTTGGTGTATTTCAGCCAGGCCAGCCGTCCGCCGGGTCTGATCCCCGAGTCGCTGCGCTCCTGCCCGCCGGATCGTCCCTCGAACGATTCGACATCCACAGCGCCACCCTAGGTGGCCCTTCGGACGACCGGCAATTACGCCTGAGGCCGCCGACCGGATCACCCGACGAAGCCGCTGGTCATGCTGATCTTGACCGGTCGACGTCGACCTGCTCACACGGACGTCGCAGGTCGGTAACGGTGCCACCCGACGCGCCCGCAAATCGTGGACAACACGTGTTGTCAACATTAACGTGAGCCGCACAACACCGGTTGGAACTCAGCGAGGACACCATGACCGCGAGATCAAAGACGACCGCGAGGGCCGGCGCCTCCGCCGATCCCCTCGGCCCCGACTCCCTGACCTGGAAGTACTTCGGCGACCTGCGTACCGGGATGCTGGGCGTGTGGATCGGTGCGATCCAGAACATGTATCCCGAGCTCGGCGCCGGGGTCGAGGACCACTCGATCCTGCTTCGCGAACCGTTGCAGCGGGTGGCCCGGTCGGTCTTCCCGATCATGGGCGTGGTGTACGACGGCGACCGCGCTGCCGACACCGGTGCGCAGATCCGGGGCTATCACGAGTCGATCAAGGGCGTCGACGGCGTCGGGCGGCGCTACCACGCCCTCAACCCCGAGACGTTCTACTGGGCCCACGCCACGTTCTTCATGCTGATCATCAAGACCGCCGAGTACTTCTGCGGTGGCCTCACCGAAGCCGAGAAGCGCCAGCTGTTCGACGAACACGTGCAGTGGTACCGGATGTACGGCATGAGCATGCGACCGGTCCCCGGCACGTGGGAGGACTTCCAGGAGTACTGGGAGGCCAAGTGTCGCGACGAACTCGAGATCAACAAGGCCACATTGGACATCTTCACGATCCGGATACCCAAGCCGTGGTTCGTCCTGATGCCGACGCCCGTCTGGGACCAGCTGTTCAAGCCGATGGTCGGAGCGCAGCGCTGGATCGCCGCCGGACTGTTCGACCCCGCCGTGCGCGAGAAGGCAGGCATGCGTTGGACCGCGGGCGACGAAGTGGTGCTGAGGCTTTTCGGAAAGGCCGTCGAGCTGGCCTTCCTGGCCATACCCGACGAGATCCGGCTGCACCCGCGCGCGATCGCGGCCTACAAGCGGGCCGCAGGCCGGATCCCCGCCGACGCCCCGTTGGTGGAGGCGCCCGCGTTCATGGCGCCGCCGCGCGATCGCTGGGACCTGCCCATGCACTACGTCCCGCGCCACAAGTCCCTGATGGAACGGGCGGGCTCGCTCGTCCACACCACGTTCTCGTTGGCCGGGCTGCGGCCGGCGCGTGGGCGCCAGACGCCAGGAAAGGCAGCCTGATACATGCTCGAGTGGTCTGACGTCGACATCGCCGTGCGCGATGCCGTCCGCGAGTTCGTGGACAAGGAGATCCGGCCGCATCTGGACGAGCTGGAGGACGGCGACATGCCGCCCTACCCCATCATTCGCAAGCTGTTCACCACGTTCGGCATCGACGTGATGGCGAAGGAGTCTCTCGCGAAGAGGCTGGCCAAGGTGCGCGACGGCGGCTCGTCGTCGGCGAAGGCCTCGTCGGGTGGGATGTTGGGCGGTGGAAGCGATCAGGCCGGCATGGGCTTCGTCGTGGTCAGCGAACTGTGCCGAGTCAGCATGGGCGTGGTGACGGGCATGGGCGTGAGCCTCGGCCTGACGGTGCCCACCATCGCCTCCCGCGGCACCCTCGCCCAGCAGGAGCGCTGGCTGCCAGAGCTGGTCACCTACGAGAAGGTCGGCGCATGGGCGATCACCGAGCCCGACTCCGGTTCGGACGCGTTCGGCGGCATGAAGTCCTACGTGGTGCGCGACGGGGACGACTACATCCTCAACGGACAGAAGACGTTCATCACCAACGGCCCCGACGCCGACGTCACCGTGATCTACGCGAAGCTGGACGAGGGTGACCCCAACGTCGACAAGCGTGACCGCAAGGTGCTCACGTTCGTCCTCGATCGCGGTATGGAAGGCTTCGTGCAGTCGAAACCATTCCGCAAGATGGGGATTCACAGCTCGCGGACCGGTGAATTGTTCTTCAACAACGTCCGGCTCGGTCGCGACCGGCTGCTCGGCGAGACCGAGGACAACAAGTCAGGCGACGGACGGGACAGCGCCCGATCGAACTTCGCCTCGGAGCGGATCGGTGTCGTAGCGATGGCGCTCGGCGTCATCGAGGAGTGCCTGCGGCTGAGCGTCGACTACGCCAAGACCAGGACCCTGTGGGGTAAGGAGATCGGCCAGTTCCAGCTCATCCAGCTCAAGTTGGCGAGCATGGAGGTGGCGCGAATGAACGTGCGCAACATGCTGTTTCGCGTCATCGAGGCCGCACAGGCGGGTACCCCGATCTCCCTGCCGGAAGCGTCGGCTATGAAGTGGTACTGCTCGCAGGCGGCCACCGACGTGGCGATGGAGGCGATCCAGCTGTTCGGCGGCAATGGCTACATGACCGAGTATCGCGTAGAGCAACTGGCCCGCGACGCCAAGTCGCTGATGATCTACGCGGGCAGCAACGAGGTGCAGATCACCCACGTGGCCCGCGGACTGCTGAGCGGTTAGCCCTGCTCCACAGCGCTCTGATAGAGGCAGATCGCCGCCGCGGCGGCCACATTCAAACTCTCCGCGCCACCGCGCATCGGAATGTGCACCCGCGCGTCCGCCAACGCCGCGACGTCGGGCGCCAGACCGTGCGCCTCGGGGCCGAACAGCCACGCGGTGGGCCCGGCCAGGTCCGCCGCCAGGTCGGGACTGTCGAGTGACACCTCGCCGTCGACGGTCGTGGCGAGCACCCGCACACCGACTCCCTGCAACGCCGCGATCAGGTCCGCGGTGTCGGTCACCTCGAGTACGGGCACCGAGAAGATGCTTCCGGCCGAGGCGCGCAGGCACTTTCCGTTGTAGGGATCGACGCTGTGCCCAGCGAGGACGACGGCGTCGGCGCCCATCGCGTCGGCCAGCCGGATGAGCGTGCCCGCGTTGCCGGGTTCGGAGATTTCCACGGCCACCAACACCAAGCGTGGACTCGCGGCGAGCACGTCGGTCAGCCGGATGTCGGGCAACGAGCACACCGCCACCAGCCCAACGGGTGTCACGGTGTCCGACAACGCCTTTGCGGCCCGCTCGGTCACCTCGTATACGGGCGCGCCGTCGAGCATCGAGCCGAAGCGGTGCCGCGCCTCCTCGGTGGCGAACACCTCGGATACGAGACCGCGCCGCAACGCTGCCTCGACGAGGTTGGGTCCCTCGGCGAGGAAGCGTGCGGCGCGGGTACGGCCCACGTGGCGGTGCAGTTTGGCCGCAGCCACCACGCGGGCCGATCGCTCAGTGAGCGGGGAGCCCGGAACTCGGTTGCTTCCCGGGTCGCTCCGCTCTCCCCCGCAAGCGGGGGGACCCCCAGCCCCGACAGAGCTCAGGCGGCCTCTCCGGACGGAGCGTTGACGTCCTCCGGCAACGCGGCCTTGGCCACGTCGACGAGCGCAGTGAACGCAGCCGGGTCGCTGACCGCGATCTCGGCCAGGTTCTTGCGGTCCACCTCGACGCCGGCGGCCTTGAGGCCCTGGATCAAGCGGTTGTAGGTGATGTCGTTGGCCCGGGCCGCAGCGTTGATCCGCGAGATCCACAGCTTGCGGAACTCACCCTTGCGGGCGCGCCGGTCGCGGTAGGCATAGGCCAACGAATGCAGTTGCTGCTCTTTGGCCTTGCGGTAGAGCCGGGACCGCTGTCCGCGGTAGCCCTTCGAGGCCTTGAGGACGGTACGCCGCTTCTTCTGGGCGTTGAGTGCGCGCTTCACGCGTGCCATGGGGTGTTCCTATTCTCGTGCGGTCGTTACGGGGTGCTGCGCTCAGCCGTTAAGCATCTTCTTCACGCGGCTGGTGTCGTTGGCAGACACCGTGGTACGGCCGTCGAGGCGACGGGTGCGCTTGCTCGACTTGTGCTCAAGGAGGTGCCGTTTGTTGGCCTTCTGGCGCACGATCTTGCCGGTTCCGGTGACGCGGAAGCGCTTCGACGCTCCGCTGTGGGTCTTGGCCTTGGGCATGGTGTCCTCTAGTTCGGTGATGGATCGGTTCAGTTATGGAGCTGGTGGCGCTTCGCTCGGCGGCGCTGCCACGGGCTCGGCGGGGGCCGGTGCCGGTGCCGCTCGCTGCGCAACCGGTGCGTCGGCGTCGTGCGCCGCCTTGGCGCGAGTCTTCGCACCGCGGTGCGGCGCCAGCACCATCGTCATGTTGCGGCCGTCCTGCTTGGCGGACGTCTCGACGTAGCCGTAGTCGGCGACGTCGGCGCCGAGGCGCTGCAACAGTCGGTAACCCAACTCGGGCCGCGACTGCTCGCGTCCGCGGAACATGATGGTGACCTTGACCTTCGACCCGGCCTCGAGGAAGCGGACGACGTGCCCCTCCTTCGTCTCGTAGTCGTGCGGGTCGATCTTGGGTCGGAGCTTCTGTTCCTTGACGACGGTCTGCTGCTGGTTCTTGCGAGACTCGCGCGCCTTCTGAGCCGTCTCGTACTTGAACTTGCCGTAGTCC
>NZ_JAVRPS010000269.1:0-4683 GCF_032162105.1 Mycobacterium sp.
GGGCACCGTCCAGATCCACCGCCACCAGCGGACAGTCGCGCCACAACCGGTCAAGGGCGTAGAAGTTGCGCTCGTCCTGGTGCTGGATGTGCACCACGATGTCGATGTAGTCCAGCAGTACCCAGCGGCCTTCGCGGGTGCCCTCGCGACGGGCCGGTTTGTGCCCGGCGACGCGCATCTTCTCCTCGACCTCGTCGACGATGGCATTGACCTGCCGGTCGTTGGACGCCGAGGCGATGACGAAGCAATCGGTGATGACGAGCTGTCCGGACACGTCGATGACGACCACGTCGTCGGCGAGCTTGGCCACGGCGGCCCTGGCTGCCACGGTGGCCATGTCGAGGGCTTCGTCGGACGCGCTCATTCTTGGGGTTCCTTGCCGGCCAGTGTGTGCGCCCGGTACAGGCCGCGTTTGGACACGTACTGCACGACGCCGTCGGGCACCAGGTACCAGATGGGCCGGCCCGATTCGGCGCGGCGCCGGCAGTCGCTCGACGAGATGGCCAGGGCGGGCACCTCGACCAGGTTCAGGGCGTCCTGCGGCAACTCCTTCATGGCCGCGGCGATGTGCTCGCCGTCGAGTTCGTATCCGGGTCGGCTGACACCGACGAAACGGGCCATGGAGAAGAGATCCTCCCAGTTCTGCCAGGACAGGATCGACGCCAGCGCATCGGCACCGGTGATGAAGAACAACTCGGTGTCGGGGTTGAGCGCCGCGAGATCACGCAGCGTGTCCTTGGTGTAGGTGGGTCCGCGACGGTCGATGTCGACGCGGCTGACGGAGAACCGCGGGTTGGCCGCAGTGGCGATGACCGTCATCAGGTAGCGGTCCTCGGCGGCCGTGACGTGGCGCTCGCGCTTCTGCCACGGCATGCCGGTCGGGACGAACGCCACTTCGTCGAGGCCAAACAGGTCGGCGACCTCGCTGGCCGCGACCAAGTGACCGTTGTGGACGGGATCGAACGTCCCACCCATCACGCCCAGCCTGCGTCGAGTCACGAATAGCCAGCTTACGGGAGGGGTCCGGGCCGGATTTCAATGGTAACGTTCGGGCATGCGGGCAACCATCGATAAGGCAGGACGATTGGTTATCCCGAAGCAGCTGCGCGATCACCTCGGGCTCCAGCCCGGTGAGGTCGAGGTAACCGCCGACGGTGCTGGACTGCGCGTCGAGGCGCTCGCCGACGACTCTCTCGAAGAGAGGGATGGGCTGCTCGTCATTCCTGCGGCGGGGGTGAAGATCACCGACGAGCTCGTGCGGTCGTTGCGGGATGCCGGCCAGCGGTAGGACGACCGCGCTGCTCGTGGACACGAGCGTCGCCGTTGCACTCTTGCTCACCGATCACGATCACCACGAGCAGACCTTCCGGACGCTGCGCGGCCGGCCTCTCGGTCTCGCCGGACACGCGGCATTCGAAACCTTCTCCGTGCTGACCCGGCTGCCGCCGCCCGCACGCAAGACTCTGGCCACCGTCGCGCGCCTGCTGGCGAATCGCTTCCCCGAAACCAGGTTCCTCGGGCCCGCTGCCTCGGCGTCGCTGCTCACCGCACTCGAGACGGCCGGGATCGCCGGTGACTCCGTCTACGACGCGTTGGTTGGTTCCGCCGCGAAAGAGCACGGGCTCCCCCTGGCGACCCGCGACCGGCGCGCACTTGACGTCTATCGCGCGCTAAATGTGGACGTCGAGCTGCTGGTCTGAGGCTCGTCCCTGAACCTGATCAGACCGGCAGCAGCTGGTCGATCACCGAGGCGAGCTGCTTGGCCGACCGGCACTCGTGCATGGTGATGACGTCCTCGTAACGCGGAACCGCCGAGTCGCCACTGCCCCACAGGTGTTTGGGTTCGGGGTTGAGCCAGTGCGCGTGCCTGCTGGCGGTGACCATGTGCGTCAGAAGGTCGACCTCGGGGTTGCGGTAGTTGTTGCGGGCGTCGCCGAGCACCAGCAAGGAGCTCCGCGGGGAGAGCACGTTGGGGAAGTCGTTCAAGAACGAGACGAACGCGTGGCCGTAGTCGGAGTGGCCGTCCCGCGTGTAGACGCCCGCCTCGCGGGTGATGCGCTGGACCGCGACGGCGAGGTCGGCGTCGGGGCCGAAGAGTTCGGTGACCTCGTCGGTGGTGTCGATGAAGGCGAACACGCGCACCCGGGAGAACTGTTGGCGCAGTGCGCTGACCAACATCAGGGTGAAGTGGCTGAACCCCGCCACCGAACCGGACACGTCGCACAACACGACGAGTTCGGGCCGGGCCGGGTGCGGCTTCTTGAGCACCACGTCGATGGGCACGCCGCCGGTGGACATGGACTTGCGCAGCGTCTTGCGCAGATCGATCTCGCCGCGACGTGACCGACGCCGCCGGGCGGCCAGCCGGGTGGCCAGCGTGCGGGCGAGCGGGGCGACGACACGACGCATTTGGCGCAGCTGCTCACCGGAGGCGCGCAAGAACTCGACGTTCTCGGCCAGCTGCGGGATGCCGTACATCTGCACGTGGTCGCGGCCCAGTTGCTCGGCGGTGCGGCGCTTGGTCTCCGACTCGACCATCTTGCGCAGCTGCGAGATCCGCTTGGCGGCAATGGCCTTGGCGATCTCCTCCTGTGTGGGCGTCGGGTCGTCGCCGTACCCTGCGAGCAGTCCGGCCAGCAGCCTGCCCTCGAGTTCGTCGAGTGCCATCGCCTTGAGCGCTTGGTACGACGAGTACGACGGTCCGCGGCTGGAGCTGTAGCGGCCGAATGACTCGACGATCTGCGCGATCATCGCCGCCAGGCGGTCGTCCATGTTCTCGAGCTCCGGGTTGTCCGACAGCATCGCGATGAGCGCGTCGCGCATGGCCTCGACGTCCTGCGGCGGAAGCCCTTCGGGACTCTCGTCGCCGTCGGTGTCGTCGTCGTCGAGCACCGTGCGCGCCCCGAGCGCGGCTGGGAACCACAGGTCGAACATGGCGTCGTAGGTGTCGCGATGATCGGCGCGCCGCAGCACGGCACAGGCCAGCCCCTCGCGCAGCACCTCGCGGTCGCCGAGTCCGAGCACGGCCATCACGCGGCCCGCGTCGACCGTCTCCGACGGGCCGACCGCGATGCCCACCGAGCGCAGCGCTTCGACGAACTCCACCAGGTGCCCGGGAAGTCCGTGTGGCGCAAGCGGTTGCGGCGGCGTGGTGCGTCGGACGGCCATCAGTCGAACTCCTCAGTTCAGGCGAAGCTCGCCAGACGCGCGCTTCTGATCGGACTGGTGCTTGAGCACCACGCCGAGGGTGGCGGCGATCACCTCGTCGTCGATGGTGTCGAGTCCCAGCGCCAGGATCGTGCGGCCCCAGTCGATGGTCTCGGCGACCGACGGCACCTTCTTGAGCTGCATGCCCCGCAGCACCCCGACGATGCGCACCAACTCCTCCGCCAGCCGCTCCGGCAGTTCCGGCACGCGGGACAGCAGGATGCGCCGCTCGAGTTCGGCGTCGGGGAAGTCGATGTGCAGGAACAGACAACGGCGTTTGAGCGCCTCGGACAGCTCCCGCGTCGCATTGGAGGTCAGCAGGACGAACGGCTTGCGGGTCGCGGTGATGGTGCCGAGTTCGGGCACTGTGACGGCAAAGTCAGACAGCACCTCGAGCAGCAGGCCCTCGATCTCGATGTCGGCCTTGTCGGTCTCGTCGATCAGCAGCACGGTGGGTTCGGTGCGCCGGATGGCGGTCAGCAATGGGCGCGACAGCAGGAACTCCTCGCTGAACACGTCCATCTTGGTCTGATCCCAGTCGCCCGACCCGGCCTGGATGCGCAGGATCTGCTTGGCGTGATTCCACTCGTAGAGTGCGCGGGCCTCGTCGACGCCCTCGTAGCACTGCAACCGGACGAGCTCGGAGCCGGTGGCCTGCGCAACGGCGCGAGCCAGCTCCGTCTTGCCGACGCCCGCGGGACCCTCGACGAGCAGCGGCTTGTCCAGCCGGTCGGCGAGAAAGACGGCGGTGGCCGTGGCCCTGTCGGGCAGGTATCCGGTCTCGGCGAGCCGCGTGGCGACATCCTCGATGTCGGTGAACAGCGGTATCGGGCGGGCGGGCACGCTCACTCGTGTACTTCTCCTCGTTAGGCTGGACGGGTGTGGCCGTCGCCCCACACGATCCACTTGGTTGACGTCAATTCTGGCAGCCCCATCGGGCCGCGGGCGTGCAGCTTCTGGGTGGAGATGCCGATCTCGGCACCGAACCCGAACTGCTCACCGTCGGTGAAGGCGGTCGACGCGTTCACCATCACAGCGGCCGCGTCCACTTGGTCGGTGAAGCGTTGCGCGGCTGCGAGATTCGTCGTCACGATGGCCTCGGTGTGACCGGTGCCGTACTCGTTGATGTGGGCGATCGCGGCGTCGATGCCGTCAACCACCGCAAGCGCGATGTCCATCGAGAGGAACTCGGCCCGCAGGTCGTCCTCGCTGGGGTCGAGGTGCACCGTCACGCCCGCGTCCTGCAGCGCGCCGACCAGACGGGGCACGGCCCGGTCGGCGATCGCGGCGTCGATCAGCAGCGACTCGGCGGCGTTGCACACGCTGGGCCGGCGCGTCTTGGAGTTCAGCAGGATGCGTTCGGCGACATCGAGATTCGCGGCCTCGTGCACGTAGACGTGACAGTTGCCGACGCCCGTCTCGATGGTCGGCACGGTGGCGTCGCGCACCACCGCGTCGATCAGGCCGGCTCCCCCG
>NZ_JAVRPS010000270.1:0-24729 GCF_032162105.1 Mycobacterium sp.
GCCGCCGCGCAGGCCGAGTTGATGGGCGGGGCGACGACGGTGGCCGAGCTCGAGGAGATGCTCGCCCAGAAGTCGGCTGAGTCTGCTGAGCCTGCCAAGTCTCCCGCCGACGATCTGGAGATCCCGCCGCCGCCGACGAACCCCGCCGGTCCCAAGGCGAGCGCGGCGGGTGCGGCGGCCGGGGTGCTGAACCAGCAGGCCGTCGCCAACGCGCTCAACTCCGACGTCCCGCCGCGCGACGCCGCCGAACGGGTCACCTTCGCGACGTGGGCCATCGTCACGGGCAAGTCGCCGGGCGGCATCTTCAACTCGCTGCCGGCCATCGACGATGCCTCGGCGGAGAAGATGGCGCAGCGGCTCACCGAGCGTGCCGAGGGCACCATCACGGTCGATGACGTGCGCAAGGCGCAGACCATCGAGGAGCTCTCCACCACGGTGCGCGAGTTCCTCGAGTCCGGAGAACTCGACGGCTTCGTGCGGACCATCCGGGCGGCCGAGTCCGAGGATGAGGTTCCGGTCTACGTGTTCCATGCCGCGGGCGGGTCGACCGTGGTCTACGAACCGCTGCTGAAGCGGCTGCCCGCAGGCACGCCGATGATCGGGCTGGAACGCGTCGAGGGTTCCATCGAGGAGCGCGCCGCGGTGTACGTGCCGAAGCTGTTGGAGCTCAACGGCTGGACTTCCGGGGCGAGCGGAGCGACGGGGGAAGGGCCTGCAAGGACCGGCAAGCCGTTCATCCTCGCCGGCTGGTCGCTGGGCGGTGCGCTGTCCTACGCGTGCGCAATCGGGCTCAAGGCCGCAGGTGCCGACGTGTCGTTCGTCGGGCTCATCGACTGCGTGCGCCCTGGCGAACCGATCCTCCACACCAAGGAGGAGACCCGGAAGCGCTGGGACCGCTACGCGAAGTTCGCGGAGAAGACGTTCAACGTAGAGATCCCCGAGATTCCGTATGAGCATCTCGAAACGCTCGACGACGCCGGGCAGGTGCAGTTCGTGCTCGAAATGGTCAGTCAGAGCGGCGTGCAGATTCCCGGCGGCATCGTCGAGCACCAGCGCACGTCGTACCTGGACAACCGGGCCCTGGACACCGTCGACATCAAGCCGTACGACGGTCACGTCGTGCTCTACATGGCCGACCGGTACCACGACGACGCGATCACGTTCGAGCCTGCGTACGCCACCCGCAAGCCCGACGGCGGCTGGGGTGAATTCGCGAAGGACCTCGAAGTGGTGCCCATCGGGGGCGAGCACATCCAGGCCATCGACGAGCCGTACATTGCGAAGGTCGGCGCACACATGAGCGAGGCGATCAACCGCATCGAAGCTGAGGGGAAGCAGGCCAAGTGACCGCCAACACCACTGCAGAGAAACTGGCCGAGCTTCGCGAGAAGCTGGAGCTGGCCAAGGAACCCGGTGGCGAGAAGGCCGTCGCCAAGCGTGACAAGAAGGGCATTCCGAGCGCCCGCTCGCGGATCCACGCCCTGGTCGATCCCGGCAGTTTCTTCGAGATCGGTGCGCTGGCAAAGACTCCCGGCGATCCCGACGCACTCTTCGGTGACGGCGTGGTCACCGGCCACGCCACCATCAACGGCCGGCCGGTCGGAGTGTTCAGCCATGACCAGACGGTGTTCCAGGGGACCGTCGGTGAGATGTTCGGCCGCAAGGTGGCCCGGCTGATGGAGTGGGTGGCCATGGTCGGCTGCCCGATCGTCGGCATCAACGACTCCGGCGGCGCCCGCATCCAGGACGCGGCGACTTCCCTGGCCTGGTACGCGGAGTTGGGCCGCCGCCACGAACTGCTGTCCGGCCTGGTGCCGCAGGTCTCCATCATCCTTGGCAAGTGCGCGGGCGGAGCGGTGTACTCGCCGATTCAGACCGATCTGGTGGTTGCGGTCCGTGACCAGGGCTACATGTTCGTCACCGGCCCCGACGTGATCAAGGACGTCACCGGTGAGGACGTATCGCTCGACGAGCTCGGCGGCGCGGACTATCAGGCGCGGTACGGCAACATCCACCAGGTCGTCGAGGACGAGAAGGCGGCGTTCCAGTACGTTCGCGACTACCTGAGCTTCCTGCCAGGCAACACCTTCGACGACGCGCCGGTGGTCAACCCGGGCCTTGAGCCGAAGGTCACACCGCACGACCTGGAACTCGACGCGATCGTGCCGGACGCCGACAACACGGCCTACGACATGCACGAGATCTTGCTGCGGATCTTCGACGACGGTGACTTCCTCGAGGTTGCCGCGCAGGCCGGGCAGGCCATCATCACGGGATACGCACGGGTGGACGGCCGTACCGTCGGGGTCATCGCCAACCAGCCGATGCACATGTCGGGTGCGATCGACAACGAGGCCTCCGACAAGGCCGCCCGGTTCGTGCGGTTCAGCGACGCGTTCAACATCCCGCTGGTGTTCGTCGTCGACACGCCAGGGTTCCTGCCCGGCGTCGAGCAGGAGAAGAACGGAATCATCAAGCGCGGCGGGCGATTCCTGTACTCCGTGGTGGAGGCCGACGTACCGAAGGTGACCATCACCATCCGCAAGTCCTACGGCGGTGCCTACGCGGTGATGGGCAGCAAGCAGCTGACGGCCGACATGAACTTCGCCTGGCCGACCGCGCGCATCGCGGTGATCGGCGCCGATGGTGCCGCGCAGCTTCTGGTGAAGCGGTTCCCCGATCCGACCGCACCCGAGGTGCAGAAGATCAAGGCGGACTTCATCGAGGGCTACAACCTCAACCTGGCGATCCCCTACATCGCCGCCGAGCGTGGCTACATCGACGCGGTCATCGAGCCGCATCAGACGCGGCTGCACCTGCGCAGCGCCATGCGGTTGTTGCGGGACAAGCAGATTCAACGCGTGCTGCGCAAGCACGGCCTGATCCCGATCTAGGCGCCTTCGGCGCGGCCGCCAAACCGGCGATGAGTCTTCCCGCCCCTGACGGTCTGCACGTCATGAGAAAAATTACTGCCGGCATGTTCGTTTCGCTCGACGGGGTCGTAGAGGCCCCTGACCAGTGGCACTTCCCGTACTACAACGACGAGATGGGCGCAGCCGTCGACGCGCAGCTCGGCGCGGCCGACACCATCCTGTTGGGTCGTAAGACCTACGACAGCTTCGCCGGGGCGTGGCCCGACCGTGAGGCCGAGGGCGGCGATGATGCCGACTTCGCGAAGAAGCTGGGCGATGCGCGCAAGATCGTGGTGTCCGGCCAGCGGCTCGAATTCGATTGGCGAAACTCCGAACAGCTCAACGGCGACCTCGTCGGCGCAGTGACCGCGCTGAAGGACGAGCCGGGCGGCGACATCGCGATCAGCGGTTCGGTATCGGTCGTCCGTCAGCTGCTGGCCGCAGGCCTGCTCGACGAGCTGCACCTGTTGATACATCCGATCGCCGTTCGCACCGGCGCGCGGTTGTTCGACGAGGGGCAGGCCATCCCGCTGCGGCTGCTGACGTCGCAGGTGTTCGCGACCGGTGTCCTGCACCTGGTCTACGCCCGCGACGACGTCGAGCGCGTCGGCTCCTACGAGGACGCTAAGGCGCACCTGCCGCAGGCAGAACGAGCCCAGAATGCAGAGCCAGTGGCATGACTGCATCCATTCGCTAGGCACGCGGGCCGAATTGGGGTTGAATTTGCAAACGTGTCAAATCACTTCACCGGGCTGAGCCTGGGACCACCGCTGGGCGATCAACGCCTCGACCTCTGCGACCTGTACGCATTCGAGTCTCCTGCCGATCCGACCAAGACCGTGCTGATCCTCAACGCGAACCCGCAGGCTGATTTCCTGCACCCGGACGCGATCTACCGTCTCGCCATCGACAACGACGGCGACCTGCGCAACGACATCGCCTTCAGCTTCGTGTTCTCTGAGCCTGCGGACGGGCGTCAGACCGTCGACGTGTTCCTGGCCGTTGACGACGAGGCCGAGGAGCCCGAAGCCGTCGGGTCGAAGATCTTCGACGCGGTCGAGGTGTCCTTCGGCAAGACCCCGATCGTCGCCACCTCCGACAGCTTCACCTTCTTCGCGGGTGCCCGCAGCGACGCGTTCTTCTTCGACTTCGACGGCGTCAAGGCACTGTTCGACACGTCGGGCAAACGAAACTTCACCTCGATGAACCAACCTGCTCCCGAATCTCCGTGGACGGGCGTGGATTCGAACACCGAGGCCAACGTGTGCTCGATGGTCATCGAAATGCCCACCAGCGCACTCGGTGCCGCTCCCGACATCCGGGTCTGGGGCCGCTGCAGCCTGCGTCGCGACGGCGAGCTACTGCACGTCGACCGGGCGGGACACCCGTCGGTGAGCAGCTTCTTCAACACCGACGACACCAAGGAGGAGTACAACGCCTCCGAACCGATCCGGGATCGCGAACGGTGGATCGACATGTTCATCCACCTGATGGGCCACACCGGTGGCTACACGCGGGAGGAGGCCATCGCGGCGATCGACGAGGAGGGCACCCTGCCCGACATGCTCACCTACGACCCGGCCAAGCCCGCGAAGTACCCGAACGGCCGGGTGTTCACCGACGACGTGATCGACTACCGACTCGCGTTCCTGACCAAGGGTGACTGCCCACCGAGCGGGCTGAGCCCGCACACCGACACACTCGGTGAGTTCCCCTACCTGGGCACACCGCACTGACATAGGTGCGCCGCCAGTAGGATCTGCCCATGCCGCTCGCGGAGGGCCAGGTGATCGCCGGGTACACCATCGTGCGATCGATCGGCGCGGGCGGCATGGGCGAGGTCTACCTGGCACAACATCCCCGCCTGCCGCGGCGCGACGCACTCAAGGTACTGGCGGCGACGGTGTGCGCCGACAGCGAGTACAGGCAGCGCTTCGAGCGGGAAGCCGACATCGCCGCGACGCTGTGGCATCCGCACATCGTCGAGGTCCATGACCGCGGCGACGTCAACGGTCAGCTCTGGATTTCGATGGACTACGTCGAGGGCACGGATGCCGGCGAGTTGCTCACCGAGCGGTATCGGTCCGGTATGCCGACCGACGAGGTGGTGCGGATCGTGACGGCCGTTGGCGCGGCGCTCGACTATGCCCACCAGCGGGGTCTGCTGCACCGCGACGTCAAGCCGGCCAACATCCTGATCTCCGACCCGGGCGCCGACGATGAACGAATCATGTTGGCCGACTTCGGGATCGCCAGGCGCACCGGCGAGGTCAGCAACTTGACCGGAACCAACATGACGGTGGGCACGGTGGCCTACGCTGCACCGGAGCAACTGACGGGCAGCGAGGTCGACGGACGGGCCGACCAGTACGCACTGGCGGCGACGGCGTATCAGTTGCTCACCGGGTCGCCGCCGTTCCAGCACTCCAACCCCGCGGTGGTGATCAGTCAGCACCTCACGGCCAAGCCGCCGCCGATCGGGTCGCGTCGGCCCGAGTTGTCCAGTCTGGGGATGGTTTTCGACAAGGCGCTGGCCAAGTCGCCCGCCGACCGCTACGAGCGGTGCATCGACTTCGCGCGGGCACTTGCGAATCGCATCGGCGCGCCCGCAGACCAACCGGAGAACTCCGACGCCACGATGCTGGCACCGGTGGCATCCGCGGCCTCCGTCGCCTCCCCGGCACCCGGGGGGTCCGGCCCGAGGCACGCCAAGCCGCACGCCGCACCGGCGTCGTCGTCGAGGCGCAGGTTCGTGATCCCCGCGGCCGTGCTTCTCGCCGTCATCGCCATTGCCGCGGTGGCCTTCGTCGTCATCGACCGCGGGCGCAACCATCCGCCCGCGGCGGCCAAGCCATCGCAGTCGTCATCGCAGGCCCCTTCCGCTCCCGCGCCGTTAGGTGCACTACCGGTGGTGGTCGTCGGAGCGGACTGTGCGACGCTCGGCGCCGCGGGCATCACGGCGACCGGCGGGCCCGCCTATTGCGCGCACCTGTCCACGGTGGACAAGCCGATCTGGTCGCTGTATCCGGGCGAGGTCTCCAGTCCCACGGTGACGGCAGGCCCGAACGACGAGGTCTACCCGTCGGAGACCGAGGCGCCCGTCCTGGTCTGCATGGAGCAGACCGGCCAGAGCCGGCTGGACTGCCACGACGACATCCTGCAGAGCAACGGCAGTAGTTCCGCGAGCACATCCCCGGCGGCGACCACTCCGTCACCGTGACGGCTGTCGACGACGCGCATCGACCGTTCAGATCGCGGAGAGCTGCAACCAGTCGTCGACCTCGAACCGGTCCCCGCGCGCCACGATCGTCGCGCCGCCGTGGCCCGGGTAGTGCGCCGGTATCACCGCGGCCCTGGCCCGCGCCGCCTCGGTGAACACCCGCTTGCGCGTCGCCACCGCGGCAGCCGGGTCGACGTCGAATGCGCACGGGTCCTGCGGCCGGGGAATCTGGATCGGGCAGTGCGTCAGATCGCCGACGAACACCGCCTGCTTGCCCGCGTCGAGCCACAACACCGACGACCCCGGCGTATGGCCGGGCGCGGGCCGCAGCCGTAGCGACTCACTGATCTGAAGGTCGTCCGACCACAGCTCCGTTTGAGCCTCGACTGGAAATATGCTGTCGTCGAACAAGATTCGCCGGGCTTCGTCGGCGCCCGGCCCGTCGGGGCCGAAGAATCGGTAGTCCGCCTCCGGCATCAGATAGCGCGCGTTCGGGAACGTCGGCACCCATGTGCCGTCGAAGAGATGGGTGTTCCAGCCGACGTGGTCGACGTGCAGGTGCGTGTTGACCACGACGTCGACCTCGGCGGGATCGACGCCCGCGGCACGCAGCGCGCCCAGGAAGTCGGTGTTCAGATGGTCCATCGGCGGCATGTTCGGCCGATCGCGGTCGTTTCCCACCCCGGTGTCCACCAACACCGTCAGCCCGTCGACCTGGACGACCCAGGTCTGCATCGTGATCTTCCACTGATCGGTCTGCGCGTCCCAGAACGCGGGAGTCAGAAGGTCGGCGTCGTTCTGCCACGCTTCGGGCGGCGTCGCGGCGAACAGCGAGGTCCGCATCTCGACCCGTGTCTCCACGACGCGGGTCACCGCCGCGCGTCCGATGCGGACGGTATCGGTCACGGCTTGATCCGGATCCTTCCGGGGCTGTACAACCCGCTGCGGGTCGCGGTGCCGAGATCGATCTGGGCGGGCTGCGCGTCTTCGACCGTGTCGAACTTGCGAAGCGAGCCCCAGTCGCGGCCCCAGTCGTGCGACAGGTACGTCGCCATCACGTGCGCCCGCAACAGCAGGTCGGTGATGCCGAGGAGGCCGCCGTTCAGGCCGTCCTCCCAGCTGTCGGTGTCCAACTTCTTGGCGTTGTAGTCGGGCGTGATGCGGAACTTCGGAATCTGGGTGACGCCGTTGGCGTGCAGCATCGGCTGCTGGCACGGAAAGGCGAGGCCCACAGCCCAGTCCATCAGCACCGGCTGGTCCGAACCGAGGTACTCCTGCACCGAACGGAGCTCAGGAACCCGCGGCGGTGTCACCGCGATCCAGTCGCCAGGGGTCAGCGACAGGTCTTCGGCGATCACGCGCACCGCCGTCGCGTCGGCCGGAATCTCGGACCGCGCGTACCGCAGGTTGCGCCAAGAGGGAATGGGCCCGAGGTCGTAGGGCTCCACCCGGCCCGCGGGCACGGGTGCACCGTCCGGTCCTGGCCGCGCGTACTCCAACGCGACCGTCTGGCCCTCGGTGTGGCCGTTGAAAACGCTGTTGCCGGTGATGTTGCCCGCGGCGGTCACGACCACCAGCGGATGGGCATCGTCGGGTGGCGGCAGCTGATACCAGGCCGACGCCAGGCGACTCTCCTGTTGCGCGCCTTGGATGTACGTCCCGGCCAGTGGCACCCGCCTCGGGTCCAGCCCGTAGGGCAGCGGCACCGTGGACCCGTTGACTCCCGGCGATGTGAGCTTGACCGGCGCATCCCAGTCGTAGTCGGTGCCCGGCGCGGGGTTGGTCAGCCGGATCGCCTCGGCGACGATGTGTTCCGGCACGCCGTTGGGCGTGAACCCGACCGGGCTCACGCCGCCCAGCGGTCCGAGCGGACCGTAATTGCCCGGCAGGGGATCCAGGAAGCCGTCGTTGGAGTCCGGTTCGACCAGCACGTCGTCGGCCAGGCCGCAGCTACCCGCCAACGCGCGCAGGTTGGACGAGGCGTTGGAGTAGGTCGGGTACTGCCGCACCACCCCGGCGAGCATCGACCCGACGAAGACCACCACCATGAACCCGGCGGTGATCGGAATGGGCGCCGCCGTCACCCACCGCGCCAGCCGGCTCTCGGGTCGGTCGCGGGGCGCGAAGTGCAGCAAGAACGCCCACAGTGCGGCGATGGCGAACAACACGAAGAAGACTGTGCTGACCGTCATCCCGGCGATCTTCGGCATCGCATTGTTGAACGGCACACCATAGCTGGACACGTACCACCAGCCGTTGGTGGTGGCGAAACACAATGCCAGTAGGAAAAGCACGGCGGCGGTGAACGCCATCCGGTTGCGCGCTGAGTGCAACACCGCCCGCGACACCAGCACGGTGGCCACCGCGGCCATCGCCGCGCCGACGGCGGCGAACAACCCGAAGTGATGCACCCACTTGGTTGGGGTGAACATCAGGAAGAACATCGTCCCGAAGATGATGCCCATCAGCCGCCACACCGGGCCGCGCGCGATGCCGGGAACCCGCTTGCGCCGCAACATGATGAATAGTGACGCGAACAGGCTCAGCGCGGTGATGAAGAAACCGAACCGCCGCGACAGTGACCCGTCGACGGTCGGCAGGAACACGTAGTAGTACCGCAGGTTCTCGGTGTACCACGGCTGGCTTGGGCCGATATCGGTGCGAATCCTGGTGGCCTCCAACACCGTTGCCAGCGTCTGGTCGGCGAACACCACGGCAACGATCACGAAGCCCGCGGCAAGCAGCGGCAACACCAGCGGCCAGGTGCCCACCACGCGGTGCCGCCGCACCAGGATGCGCAGCAGCGGGCGGCCACCGGCCAGCAGCGCGGCGACGGCGATCAGGCCGGTCGGCTGGATGCCGAGCGTGAACGCCGCGGTGGTGACCGCAAGCGCCGCCGGCGTGAGCCTGCCGGAGATGATCGCCCGCTCGATCAGGACGTAGGTGATCAACGCGCCGGTGGCGATCTGCCCCTCGGGGCGCAGGCCGTTGTTGAACGGCATCCACGCCGCGAGCAGCACCAGGCCGGCCGCCCACATCGCGGCACGACTCGTCGACACGGCGGGTCCCAGTCGCGGCAGCACTTCGCGGGACAGCAGCAGCCAGCACACCAGTGCGCAGATCAGGTCGGGCAGCCGGATCCAGATGCTGGCGTCGCTGACGTGAGTCATCAGTGCCAGCAGGTTGTAGTACCAGCCGAACGGGTCCTCGGGGCTGCCGAACCAGCGGAAGTAGTTCGACATGTAGCCGGCCTGATCGGCCACCCGGGCCATGGCGAGGATGTAGCCGTCGTCGGACGAGTTGGCACCGATCACGTGCCAGAGCAGGAAGCCGCCGACCACCACGACGTCCACCGCGGTGAACGTCCGCCACCGCGACGGGATCACCCGGCGCATCCGCCTGCCGTCCAGTTGGTCGAGGCGCCACAGGGCGATCAGCGCCACGATGGTCGCCACGATGGCCAGCACCATCGCGGTCAACTTCAACGCGGTCGGCTTGGTGGTGTACCGGGTGTCGATCGTGGCCGACAGCGAAAGTCCTTGCGGCGCCGTACCGGTCAGATCGGTGAACACTCCCACGACCGACGGTCGCAGGTTCGGATCGGCGAAGCCGCTGCGCAGCGGTTGCCCGGGGGTCGGACCCGAGGTGAAATTCAGCCCGACGAAGGTGGCGAACGTGCCTGCCTCCGACGACGTGATCTCGATCCGCTGACAGGCTGGATCGGCCACCCGCGCTCGAGGCACGCTGGAGATCACCACGTTGCGGTCGGTGACGTCCACCCGCGTGCTGCTCACGTTGACGAACAGCGCGTTGAGCGCGGCCTGCTTGCCGTCGGGCGGCGCGGTGCCCAGCACCATGCCGCCCGCCGGTGGCATCTTCCGGATCACGTCGCAGGGCACCGTCACCGACATGGTGACCGGCGTGAACGTGATCAGCGGCGCGGTGACGCTGTTCATCTGCCCGGCCTGCGGCCAGTTCAGCGTCGCCGTGGTCTGCACCACCGGCAGCAGCGGAGTGAGCACCGAGCACACGAAGCCGATCAGGCCCGCGACCATCGCGACCCACCGGGCCACCCTCACGTCGGGGCCCGTGGCCTCGGTGATGGTTCCGGTCATGGCTCGACTCATGGCTCGACTCGCGCTCGCTCCGGTCCTCGCTCGTACCTCGCTGCGATCCTCACTCGCGCTCGTCTCGCCGCTCATGGCAGTGCCCTGATCGGGCCGGAGCGACTCCAGCCGAACACCCGTGCCGTGCCCTGGTCGACGACGGCGTTGGGGGCGTCCCGCTCCGGCACCACCCGCTCGTAGCGCTCGATCGAGCCCCAGTCGCGGTACGGGTCGTCGCGCAGGTAGCTCGGGATCGACGTGGTGCGCAGCAGCGCCTGAATGAACAGGAACGGGCCGCCGTGCTGAGCCGACTGCCACATGTTCGACGAGATCACCACCTGCTTGAAGTTCGGAAGGATCCGGTAGTCCGGCAGTTCGGCGACGCCGAGGTGCTCGGAGAACGGCCGCTGGCAGGGGAAGTTCGCCGTGGTGGCGATGTCCATCAGCACCGGCGTCTGCGAACCGAGCAGCTGCTGCGCGGTCTCCGTCACGGGCACGCGCGGCGGGGTGAATGCGAACCACTGGTCCGTGGACAGGTTCGGGTCGTCGGCGACGATGCGCGCCACGTTGGCCTCCGGCGGCGCCCATGCCAGCGGGAAGCGCAGATTGCGCCAGGCATTCCCCGGCGTGATGTCGATCGGCTGCACCTGGCCAAGCGCATCGAACCCGCCGTCGGGTCTGCTGACGCCCCACTGCAACTTCAGCGACTGCCCGTAGTGGAAGCTGCCGTCCTCCTCGTAGGACCAGATGGCCCCCGCGGCGGCGACGGTCACCAGTGGCCGGTCGGGGCTGCGGGGTGGCAGCTGGTACCACGCGGAGGTGGCCTTCGCGGCGGCCGTGTTCTCGTCGAAGCTGCCCATCACGGGGGTGCGGGCCGGGTCCAGTCCGAACGGCAGGAACACCCGCGAGCCGTTCACGCCGACGGGGCCGTAGCCGCCGCCCGTGCCCGCGGCGAAGCCGATGCCCACGTTCGGCTTGTTCGGCGAACCGTCGGAGTTGACGGTGCCGGGGTTGGCGACGACGGGCTCGGGCGGCTCCAGCGAGTCGCTGACGCCGTTGGGCGTGAAGCCGGTCGGGTCCGTCCCGCCCAGCGGGCCGTCCTGGCCGAAGGTCTGGCCGGGGGCCGGCTGCAGCATCCCTGCGTTGGTGTCGGGTTCGACGAGCACGTCGTCGGCCATCGCGCAGCTGTTGCTCGACAGCCCGGAAACCAGGGCCTCCGCGTTGGCCTTGGCGGTGGTGTAGGCGGGGTAGCGACCCGCAGCGCCCTTGGCCATCGACCCGACCTCGAGGAGCACCATCAGGGTCGCCACGACGAGAAGCGGGGTGGACGCCAGCACCCGGTTGCGCCGGGTGTTCTTCACCTCGGTGTGCCCGGTGTAGTCCATCCGGAAGTGCAGCCAGCCGGCGAGCATGCCGGTGACGACCGCCAACGCCAGGAACATGTTGGTCACGGGCTGCCCGGCGATCACCGGCTGCTTGTCGAACCACGGCACCCCGTAGTTGCCGACGTAGAAGTAGGCGTTCAGGCCCGAGGTCGCCCACGCCAGGGCGAAGAGCAGTGCGGTGACGTACAGCGCGAGGTTGCGGCGGCTGTGCAGCCCGACGCGCGAGAACGTGAACGCGGTGACAGCGCCGAGCGCACCGCCGATGCCGGCGAACACGCCGAACTGCACGGCCCACTTCGTCGGCGTGAACGTCAGCAGCAGCAGGCCGACGGCGCAGGCGCCGATGAGCCGCCACACCGGACCTCTGGCCATGCCGGGCAGGCTGCCGCGGCGCAGCAGCACCGCCACCATGCCGAACAGGCACAGCAGCAGCACCAGTACGGAGAAGCGCCTGCTGAGCGATCCGTCGACGCTGTCCTCGACCGTGAGGAAGTAGTAGCGCAGGAAGTCCTGATACCAGGGGATGGTCGGGCCGACGGAATACTTGATCCTGGCAGCCTCGGCGACGGTGGCCAGCGTCTGGTCGCGGAACACGATCACGAATATCAGTGCGACCGACGAAGACAGTGCGGCCAGCGGCGCCAGGACCCCGTCCGTGGCGCGCCGACGCTGGATGATCTGCGCGACGGCCCTCGCCCCGACGAGAAGCGGGGCCAGCGCGATCAGACCCTGCGGCGCCAGTGTCACGGTGAACATCGCGACGACGATCGCCGCGCAGGCAGGCCACACCCGGCGGCTGCCGATCGCGTACTCCACCAGCACCCAGGTGAGCAGCGCGCCGAACGCGATCAATGGTTCGGGCCGCAGGCCGTTGTTGAACGGCAACCAGCCGGCCAGGAACACCGCACCGGCGGTCCACACTGCGATCCGGTTCACCGCAAGCCGGCGGCCAAGGCGCGGAATGACCCAGCGGGACAACAGAAGCCACGTGGCGATGCCGGCCAGCAGGGCGGGTAGCCGCATCCACACCCCGGCCGTGCTGATCGCGGCGAGGTGGGCCAGCACCGACGGGTACCAGTCGAACGGGGCCTCGGAGACGCCGAAGTAGCGGTAGTAGTTCGCGACGTAGCCCGCGTCGCCGGACACCCGCGCGATGGCGAGGTTGTAGCCGTCGTCGGACGAGGTGGCCCCGATGACGTGGTAGAGCACCAGGGTGCCCACGACCGCGCCGTCGGCCAGCCACGTCGCCGGCCCGACCCGCCAGAACCGGCGCCACGCCCTTGCCACCCGTCGGCCGGACCGGCGGTCCAGCATCGCCAGCGCCACCACCGACGCCAGTGTGGCCAGCACGCCGAGTGTCATCAGTGCCGTCTTGAGCAGCGTCGGGGCGGTGATGAAGCGGGTGTCGATGTCGATGCGCGCGCTCAGACCCGGTTGGGCGGCCACCTTCAGGTCGGTGAACACACCGGTGACCTGAGGCTTCTTCTCGATCGGGACCGTGCCCGTCGCGCCGGGGATGCCAAGGAAGTCGGCGCCGACGCTGCCGGCGTTGGCCCAAAGGTGCAGCGTGCTGCACGCGCCATCCTGCACGGCCTGCCGGGGCGCGACGGCGGCCACCGAGTCACGGAACGCGACGACGACGGTGTTGGCGTTGGCCCTGACGAACAGGCCGTTGCGGCTGGAGTCGATGCCTGCAGGCGGAATGGTGGAGAACACCAGGCCGCCGGTCTGGGGCAGGGTCGCGACCGCCTGGCACGGGATCGAGGCGTCGAGCGAAAGCGGTGCGCCGGACACCAACGGTGCGGTGACGTCGGTGACCAGTCCGTTGGAGCCGATGACCTGCGGCCAGAGGATGGTCGCGGTGGTCTGGCGGACCGGCAGCAGCGGGGTGAGTGCGCAGAGCAGCAAACCGGCGATGCCCGCGATGGTCGCGACGAGTCGAGTAGTCCGGGCGGGCACGAGGCTCAAGGGTATGCGACGGGCTCGTGTGAGTTGCGTAGCCATGCGGTGCGTCAGCTGAGCCGCAGCGGACCCGGGCTCCACAAACCGCTGCGAGTCGCGGTGCCGAGTTCGAGCCGGGCAGGCTGAGCGTTCGGGTACCAGGGCGTCAACTGCTGTAGCGCACCCCAGTCGCGGAACCAGTCGTCGCGCAGATAGGTCGGCACGGGCGTGGCCCGCAGCAGCAGCTCGGTGATGCCGAGGGGGCCGCCGCCGAGGTAGTCCATCACCGGGGAGTTGGCCTCGGCGCCGAACCGGTCGGGCAGGATCCGCCACTTGGGCACTTCGGTGACGCCGTTCTGGTGGCCGAATGGCCGCTGGCAGGGGAACGCCAGGCCGACCAGCCAGTCCAGCAGCACGGGATCGTCGGAGCCGACGACGTCCTGCAGGGTCCGCAACTGCGGGATGCGCGGCGGCGTCACCGCGATCCAGTGCTGGGCGGCGAGGTCGTCGTCGGTGGCGATGAGCCGCACCTGCGTGGCGTCGGACGGGATGGCCGTCATGGGCGCGCGCAGGTTCCGCCACGCCGGGGCCGCGCCGACGTCGGCGAACCCGAGACCGCCGCCTGGCTGATTCTTCGCGGCCTGTTCGTCGGTGGCCCACTGCGCGACGACCTCGCCGGGGTCGAACCGTCCCGCGGCGGCCACTACCAACAGTGGGCCGCGCTGATCGCGGGGCGGCAGCCGGTACCAACCCGACCGCAACTCGGCAGGCTGCTGTGCGCCCGCGCGCCAGCTGCCCATCACGGGTGTGCGCGCAGGGTCGAGGCTGTACGGCAACCGGGCCCGCGATCCGTTCACGCCTGCTGCCGCCGTGGTGCCGCCCTCGGTGCCGGGCTCGCTGCCCGTCACCACGGAACCGTCGGTGTCGGCGAAGTTGCCGCTGCCCTGCGGTTCCATCACGGGATCGGCGGACAAGTCTGCGGGAATCCCGTTGGGGTTGAAGCCCTGTGCGGTCACCGCGCCGAGGGCGACGCCGACGGGCAGGTTGACGGGAGCCAGGAGCCCCGCGTTGGGATCCTGCTCGACCATCACGTCGCCGGCCAGGCCGCACGTCTTGCCGGTCAACGCGTCGAGGTTCGACCGGCCGACGGACCAGGCGGGGTACTGGTCGATCATCGCCAGGGTCAGCGAGAGCACCTCGAACACCACCAGAAGCCAGGCGGCAACGGCCAACGGCGCCTGCACGATTCGCGTCAACCGCCGGTCCGCACTGCCCGGCGGCGACGAGTCGCGGCCGGAGAAGTGAAACCACACCGCGACCAGCAGCACCAGCACGGCCAGGCCGAGCAGGTAGGTACTGAAGGCGAATCGCCACTCCGGGAACTGATTCGACCACGGCACGCCGAAGCTCGACACGTACCACCAGCCGTTCACGGTGGCGAACGACAGCGCCACCACGAACAGCACCGCGGCGGCGAAGACGGTGCGGTTGCGGCGCGAGCGCAGCGCCGCGGCGGTCACCGCGACGGCGGCCAGCGCGCCCAGGCATCCGGCCAGGCCGGCGAACACGCCGAAGTGGTGGGTCCACTTGGTTGGGGTGAACATCATCGCGAGGAACGAGATGATGGTCATGCCGATGATGCGCCTGCTCGGGCCTGCGGCGGTGCCGGGAATCCGGCCCTTGCGCAAGGCCATCGCCACTGAAACCGCCAAGGCCAGCAGCAGGGTGAGCACCGCGAACCGCCGCGCCACCGAGCCGTCCGGGCTGGTGGTGAACAACCGCTCGTAACGGATGTGTTCGTCGAACCAACTCAGGCTCGGGCCCACCGCCGACTTGAACGAGTTGGCCTGCAGTTCCCCGATGAACGTCTGGTCGCGGAAGATCAGGATCGCCGTGACGGTCCCCGCGGCCAGGATCGGAGCCAGCAGTGCAAGATATCCGAACCTCGAAGTATGGGCTGCGACAATGGTTTTCAGCGGGCCGACGGCAACCAGCAGCGCGCCGACCGCCGCGACGCCGGTGGGCCCGGAGAACAGCGTCAGCGCCCCGATGATGACCGCGATCGCCACCGGCAGCAGCCGGCTGGTGGCCACTCCGCGCTCGACCGAGCACCAGGTCAGCAGGATGCCGAGGGCGATGATGGGTTCGGGTCGCAGCCCGTTGTTCAGCGGCAGCCAGAACGCCAGGAACATCCCGGCGGCCGTCCACGCCGCGGCGCGGTTGACCTTGACCGCATGCCCGAGTCGGGGAATCACCTCGCGGCTGATCACCCACCAACACACCAGCCCCATGAGCAGCGTCGGCAACCGCATCCAGACGCTCGCGGTGGTGACGTGCGCCCACAGCGCCAACAGGTCGTAGTACCAGCCGAACGGGGACTCCGGGGTGCCGAACCAGCGGTAGTAGTTGGCCATGTAGCCGGCGTGCTCGGAAAGCCGGGCCATGGTGAGGATGTAGCCGTCGTCGGAGGTGTTGGCGCCGACGAAGTGCCACCACACCAACATCGCGGCGACCAGTCCGTCCAACGGCTTCACCGACCACCACCGTGGCGGCAGGAAGCGCCGGTGCCGCATGCCGTCGGCGGAGTCGAGCACGTGCAGGGCGCCGAGGGCGACGATGGTCATCGCCACCCCGATGATCATCGCCAGCGTCTTGAGCAACGTCGGTGAGCTGCTGTAGCGGGAGTCGATGGTGGCCGCGAACGTCAGGCCCGGCGGCGCAGGCCCGGTCAGGTCGGTGAACACGCCAACGATCTGCGGCCGGAAGTCGTAGCCGCCGCGCTCACCGCGCAGTGGCTTGCCAGGGTCATCTGCGTCGGGACCCGTCACCAGCCCGACGAACTCGCCGGTGACCTTGTCGGCGTGGGCGCTGAACGTCAGTCGCTGGCAGGCCGGGCTGAGCACTTGATTGAGCGGTGCGCTGACCACCGGCGTGTTGCGGACGATGACCAGCAGGTCGTCGCCGACCCGCTCGATCAGCAGTCCGCGGTCGACGGCCTTGGGTGCCTGCTTCGGGACGGTGGAGAGCAGCACGTTGCGCGGACCGGCCAGCCCGGCCGCCGCGCTGCAGGGGATGGTGATCTCGAGATCGGTGGCGACGTATCCGATCAGGGGGGCATCGACGCTCTGCAGCACGCCGTTCTGTGGCCAGTTGAGGTTGGCGGTGGTCTGGGTGACCGGCAGCAGGGGAGTGGCCAACGCCAGCAGCGCGCCGAGAAGCCCGGCGACGATGGCGATCAGGCGGGCGGTTCGGTGGTTGGTCCCCATCGCAACTTTTTGGACCACGGGCGTAGATGCTAGTGGCTGGGCCTGGGATGACCCGTCACTGGTCATGTGTGGTTTCCGCCGCTACTTCCGGATGGCCAGCACGAACGGCCCGATGTCGGACACGTCCCAGCGCGGATCGTCGAACAAGGCCGCGTCCAGCGCGACCTGGTAACGGCGCACGTTGGGCTGGTTCGGGTAGACGTCGCTGGCCAGTCGCAGGGTGTAGGTGTCATTGGCGCCGTGGCGCATCAGGAAGACCTTCGGCGGCTGCCACGGCAACGCGTCAAGGGCCGCGATGAACTGGTCGGGCCGGGTCAGCCTGGCCCAGCCCTCGATGGCGGCCGAGCGCTCTTCGAACTGGGCGAGCGGGTTGGCGTAATGCGACGTCAGACCTTGAAAGCCGTAGTAGGGGAGGTACGACAGGAAGCTGTAGTCGGCGGTCATCACGACCGTCTCGTTGCGCGGCCGGCCGGTCACGTGGGCGATCTTGGCGTCGATCTCCGCGTAGTACTTCTCGGCGCCGGGGGGCCGACGGTCGGCGCGCTGGCCGCCGCCGTCGGTGTCGGTGTAGGCGACGGCGATGTCAGAGCGCAGTACGTCGGGGATGTCCTGGCTGAAGGTGACCGCCCCGATGGCGCCGACGACAGCGGCGGCGGCGACGGTGCGCCGGTTGGTCTGCGCCGTGTAGCGCGATGCGATGGCCCGGGTCACCTCGATGAACCCGAACGTGCCCGCGGCCGTCAACAGCACGGTGAGGGTGGGCTGCAAGCGGAACGACAGCAGCGTGGTGCCCGCCAGCGTTCTCAGCATCGACAGCAGCGACCAGGCGTAAATCGCCAGCACGGCGACGGCGAGCGCACCGGCGCGGGTGGAACTGCGCGCGTAGACCACCAGCCACAGCGTGCCGACCATGCACAGCGCGCCAAGCAGCGTGAAGGACAGCATCGGGAAGGTGAGTTGGGCACCATCGATCGGGAGGTAGTGCTGGGCGGTTCCGCTGTCGGCGGGCGCCCCCTTGGCCGCGGCGAGCAGGTAGGGCCCCCAACCGATCAGGGCGATGGCGCCGGAGATCACCGCGATCACTGCAAGCCGCAACAGCGGCTCCCACCTCCGTCTCGCCACGGCGACGAGCAACCCCATGATGGCGAGCGTGAATGCGGCGTAGCCGAACAGCAGTGTGTAGAACAGGGCGGCGACGCCGAGGAAGACGCCGACGCCGATCACCGCGGCCCAGCCGCCGGCTCTCGTGCTTCCCGCTGTTGTGCTCCTCGCGTGCGCGGCCCGCAGTCCGGACCACGCCAGCACGAACACCGGCGGCAGCAGCACGGTGATGATGGCCGCGTAGGGCTCGGTCGATTGATACGCCAGCGTGACGGCGACGGTGGCGGTCGACACGGCGAGCGCGACCTCGAAGCGAATCATCGCCGCCCACAACACCAGTGCGACCACCGCCGCAGCGGTGATGGAGATGATCGCCCACGGCTTGAACATCTCCCAGGCCGGGATGCCCGTCATGTCGGCGAGCCGGCCGCCGAGCCAGAACCAGCCCGGCGGGTAGAACGGTGGCAGCCCGATGTAGGTCATGTCGCGCGGGGTGACCGAGTCGGTCAGGCGGGTCAGGTACTCCGTGCGGAACTGCTGGTCGACGGAGATGCCGAACAGGTACAGCTTGGTGGCACCGAGCGGCATGGCGAGGGTGACGACGGAGAACGCCGAAAGGAACACCACGGCGGTGAGCCTGGCGATCCACTGCCGTCCCCGCCGCCACACCCATCCTGCGGCGAACAACCCTGCCAGGCAGGCGAACTGGCCGACGGTGGTCAGCGCGTGCAACTGATTGCTCGAGTTGAACGCAGGCCACTCGACGCGGGAGATCGCCACCAACGCGACGACCGCGATGAGCACGGCCACGACCTTGGCGGCCACCATCTGGACGACAACCCGCGCAGGACCGGCCAGCGCGCCCCGCATCAGATGGGCAGCTTGCGAAAGATTGGTCGGGGGATGTGCCGCATCACGGCCATCAGGTAGCGCGCAGGCCCGGGAGCCCAGACCAGGTCCTTGCCCTTGGCGGCGGAGGCGACCGCCAACTCGGCGACGTACTCCTTGTCCACCGTCAACGGCGCCTCCTTGCTGCCCGTGGCCTTCCAATGTTCGATGGTGGTGCTGGTCCGCACCTGAGCGGGCCGGATCACCAGTACGTGAACGCCGAACTCCCGCAGCGCCTCTCCGAGACCGAGGTAGAACCCGTCGAGCCCGGCCTTGGTGGAGCCGTACACGAAGTTGGAGCGGCGCACCCGTTCGCCTGCCACCGAGGACATCGCGATGATCTGGCCGAAGCCCTGTGCGCGCATCTTCTCGCCAACCAGCACGCCGACGGAGACCGCCGCCGTGTAGTTGACCTGGGCGACGAGGACCGCCTTGGCCTGGTTCTGCCACAGCTCCTCGGCGTCGCCGAGCAGTCCGAAGGCGACGATGGCGACATCCACATCGCCGTTGGCCCAGGCAGATTCGATGACCGCGGGGTGGGATTTCGTATCGACGGCGTCGAAATCCAAGACCTCCACCGACTTGGCGCCTGCGGCCTTCAGCTGCGCGACGGCGGCGTCGCGGCCAGGGGCGGTGGGTAGGTCGGCGAGGATGATCCGGGCGTTCGCGTTGCGCAGGTACCGCTCGCAGATCGCCAGGCCGATCTCCGAGGTGCCGCCGAGCAGCAGGATTGTCTGCGGGTTTCCGGTGGCGTCAATCATGTGTCGCGTGAGCCTTTCTAGAGCAATTCGAGTCGGCGGGCCATATCGGAGGCGAACACGCCGTGTGGATCCACCTTGCGGCGCACCGCAATCCATTCGTCGATACGCGGGTACATCTGGTGGAACTTCTCGGCGCTGACTCGCGAGTCCTTGGCGGTGTAGACGCGTCCACCGAATTCCATCGCGCGGTCGTCGAGTTCGTTCAGGAACTCGTTGACGCCGGGCTTGTTGGGGAAGTCCATTGCCACGTTCCACCCGGCCATCGGAAAGCTCAGCGGCGCACGGTTACCCGGGCCGAACAGCTTGAAGACGTTTAGTGCCGAGTACTGGCCGCTGGTCTGAATCCAGCGGATGATCGCCTTGAACTCGTCGAGCGCGTCCGGGGGCACCAGGAACTGGTGCTGCGCGAAACCCGCTGGCCCGTAGGCGTTGTTCCAGCCGCTGACCAGATCGAGCATGTGGTAGAACTGCGACAGATTCATGATCTTGTCGTGGTAGGTACCGCCGAGCCGGTAGTACACCTCGCCGATTATGCTGAACGACAATTTGTTCATCGCGCTGATCGGGAAGATGTTCGGAACCGTCAACAGTTGCGGGGCATCGAATTTCAGCGGATTCTTGGCCAGCTTGGCAGGCAACTGGTCCAGTCTCGCAAGACTTCCGCGACTCACGGCCGCACGGCCCAGTTTCGGTGGTGGGCTGATCGCGTCGAACCAGGCGCTGGAGTAGGTGTAGTTGGCGTCGCTGCCATCGAGGTGCACGGCGATCGTCTCGTCCAGGTCCGCGGTACCGACACCGTCTGCGATGAAATACGCCGTCTCGGTCCGCGTCATCGCGATGCGGGCACGAATGACGATGCCGGTCAAGCCGTTTCCGCCGATGGTGGCCCAAAACAGCTCGCTATCTTCGCCGTCGGGGGTGATGGTGCGCACCTCGCCGTCGGCCATCAGGAGGTCCAGCGACAGTACGTGATTGCCGAAGCTGCCTGCGCTGTGGTGATTCTTGCCGTGGATGTCGGAGGCAATGGCGCCGCCGATGGTCACCTGCCGGGTGCCAGGCAACACCGGTACCCACAGGCCGAACGGCAGCGCCGCCTTCATGAGCTGATCCAGGCTGACGCCGGCGTCCACGTCGGCGATGGCGGTATCGGAGGAGATGGAATGAACGGTCTTCAGCGGGGTCATGTCCACCACGACGCCACCACCGTTGCAGGAGTGGTCGCCGTAGGAGCGGCCGAGGCCGCGCGCCACGATGCCGCGGCGCAGGTGTGACGGGCTGCTCGAGCTGGCGTCAGCCACCTGTCGGACGGCCGCTGCGATCAGCTCGACGTCGGGTGTGGACAGCACGTGCGCCACGGTGGGCGACGTACGGCCGAACCCGGTGAGGGCGCGCGGCTTGAGGGGGAGGGCGGCGTCGGGCTGGGTAGACATGTCAGAGCAAGAGGGTACCGGTCGCCGTCACTTCAACCGAAAGATCACTGCACGCTGCACCACGAAGTTGATCACGGTTGCGGTGCCCTGGGCGATGACGAACGCGACGGGCACGCGCCACGGCTTGTCGTCCAGCAGCATGTAGAACGCGTAGTTGATGCCGATCTGCACGGCGTAGGTCACGGCGTATAGCCCGCAGACCGCGATGAAGCGTGCCCTACTCGGCGGCGCCTGGAACGTCCAACGGCGGTTGATCAGATACGCCGTCGTGGTGCCCGCGATGAAGCTCAACGTCTTGGCGACCATGACTCGCGGCGTCTCGGGCATGCCCGCGGCTTCGAAGAGTGCGAGGAACAGCACGTAGAGGCCGAAGTCGACGATCGCGGAGAGGCCGCCGGTGACGACGAACCGCCATACCTGCGTGGAAAGGCCCAGGCTGGGCGACATCGGGGGCTCGGCCACGCGCGCAGCTTACGGGCTGTGGCCGTTCGTCCGCATCGTGGCTACAGCTGTCGCTTGGCGTCAGCGCGGAGTGCCCAGCGAGTAGTTCAGGCAGGCGAAACGCCGCCGTGGGGGAGTGCGTTGCTGGGGTTTTCGATCACTGCACGCGCCGTGTCGCTGAGGTGCCGGTTGCTGTTTCGGGCCATGCTCCGCAACTGGACGAACGCCTGGTCCATGTCGAGTCCCTGCCGCTCGGCGAGCACGCCCTTGGCCTGCTCGATCAGGACCCGGCTGTTCAACGCGGTCTGCAGTTGGCTGTTGACCAAGGCTCCGCGGGTCAGCACCCGCTGGTGCAGGATTCCGATCGTTGCCACGTCGGCCAACGCCTGGGCGACCAGCAGGTCCGAGTCGGTCATCATGCCCGGCTCCCTGCGGAACAGGTTCAGGGCGCCGACCCGCTCAGTGCGCAGCCGCAGGGGAATCGCGATCACCGATCTCAAGCCCTCGCCGCTGGCTCGGGTGGCGAACTCGGGCCACCGGTCGGTATCGAAGCTCAGATCATCGACCAGAACCTGCTGACCCGTCCGGTAGGCCTGCAGGCACGGTCCGGCGTCGGACTGGAGCTGCAGCAGCTCGAGCAACCGCGTCTGTTCGCTGGTGGAGGCGAGCATCTGCAATCCGCCGCGCAGGTCGGCGAGCAACAGTCCGGCCGAGTCGACGTCGAGCAACGAGACGCAGTCCTCGACCAGCTCCTGTGCGAACTCGACCACGTCGTAATCGTCGACCAGGGTGTCTGCCAACGCTACGAAGGCATGTACCAGGGGGCCTTCACGTCCGTCCATCACGATCTCCTCGTCTTCTTTCATCGTCGTCAATCCGCCGGTCCCGGTCAACGCTCGTCGTCGGGGTCGAAGCGCAGGCGCCGCTCGATCACTTCGTGGGCCACCTCGGTCAGTGGCCTGTCGTGGGTGAACGCGTACGCCCGCAGGCGCAGATACGCGATGCGGGGGGCCACCGAGAGCTGAGCCACCACCATGCCAGTGGCCTGGTGAATCTCGCTCGACGCCGGCGACGGCGTCCACCACGCGTCGATCGTGTTCGTATCGACGTCTGGCTGCGGCCGGGACATTAGCACCATCGTGACGATGTCGGCGACGGCCAGCATCGCCGTCAATTCATCGGGCTCGATGGGCACCGGCTCGTTGCGGTACAGATCGAGCACGCCGACCGCGATCGCCCCGATCTGCAGCGGGAACGCGAACATCGCGCCGTAGGCGTCGCGGCCCAGAGCCGTGGTGAAACCCGGCCATCGGTCGAACTGCACTGACAGATCGTCGATCAGCACGGGACCCCCGCGCTCAGCTGCGTCGACGGCCGGCCCCTCGCCTGCGACGACCTGTTGCGCCTCGATGCGGGCCGCGGTGTCGTCGGTGGCGCTCAACGGCTCCCACGTCGTCGACGAGCCGCCGATCATGACCGCCGCCCGGTCCACGGGAAGCACCTTCACGCACGAGACACACAGTTCGCGCGGACCGAGTGCCCCGTCGGGGTATTCGGCGAGTGCGGCAAGGAATTGCTGTGACGTCGACGTCACGGCGCTCCACGCGTGGAGCGCACCGCGGACACGCTGACCATCTACATCACTCGCCTCGATTGAGCCTTCAGTATCGCATTCGGGAGGTACCCAGACGCGGGATCGCGATTTCACCTGACGGCCACCTCGTTGCCAACATGTACAGTTATGCGCGCTCTTGGCTATACAAGTGGAGGTAGAAATGATGCTAGACGCGCCTGCGATCTGGTTGCGTGACAACTGTTCGTGTGCCGAGTGCAGGCACCCGGGCAACGGGCAGAAACTGTTCAACATCGGCGATATCGCCGAAGGCATCCGGGTCGACGAGGTGCACGAGGACAACGGCATGGTGCACGTGCGGTTCGCCCCGGACGGGCACGCTGCGGTGTTCGACGGCGAGTGGCTGCGCACGTGGTCGCTCGCGGAGGGGCAGGCGCCACCGGACCTTCGCACCGAGGACGCCAAGCGAAAATGGGATGCGACCGACGTCGGTCCGCTTCCCGAGGCCGATTGGGCGACATACCTGAACGATCCGGCGGTGAAAGCTGCCGCGTTGGATGCCGTTGTGCGCCTCGGCTTTGTCGTGCTTCGGGGCGTCGAGACCACCGATCGCCGGGTGCTGGACGTCGCCGAGAGCTTCGGCTTCATCCGGGACACGAACTACGGCGAACTGTTCGACGTGCGGATCGAGGCGAATCCGGTGAACCTCGCGTTCACGGGGCTGCCGATCACGCCGCACACCGACAACCCATACCGCGACCCGGTGCCGACGCTGCAGATCCTGCACTGCCTGCGCAACGCGACTCAGGGCGGGGACTCCGGCTTCGTCGACGGCTTCAAGGCCGCTGCGCTGCTACGCGAGGAGAACCCGGAAGCGTTCGACGTCCTCAGCCGGACCGAGGTGACGTACAAGTTCTCGTCGGCGGATGCGGAACTCAGCGCGACCCGGCCGATGATCGGCCTTGATCCGTACGGGCGGGTCCGCGAAATCAGATTCAACAACAGGTCGATGCAGCCGGTTCGGTTGTGCGCGGCCGAGTCCGAGCGGTTCTACGCCGCGTACCGGGCGTTCGCCGAGGTGATCAACCGCCCGCAGCTGCAGGTCGTGTTCCGCATGCGACCGGGCGACTGCGTCATCTTCGACAACATCCGACTTCTGCACGCGCGCACCGGATTCGAAGGTGAGGCGGGGGAGCGTCACCTGCAAGGGTGCTACGCCGATCTGGACGGACTGGAGAGCACGCTGGCGGTACTGCGGAGGGCCCGATGACCGAACCGATTTCCCGTCGCTTCGCTCGCCCCGAGTTGATAGCGCTAATGCGCGAGATGTTCGAGGGCGAGGGTCTGCGCGATTATCTTGGCGAAGACGTCAGCATGGCGCAGCACATGCTGCAGGCCGCTGGACTGGCGCGCGCCGCCGGCGCCGAGGATCACCTGGTGGTCGCAGCGCTCGTGCACGACATCGGCCACTTCACCGGTGTGATCTCCGGTCGAGAACTCATGGCGGGCAAGGAGAATCATCACGACGATGCCGGTGCCGACTGGCTCACCGGCTGGTTCGGACCGGAGGTGACCGAACCGGTGCGCCTGCACGTCGCCGCTAAGCGCTACCTCTGCGCCGTCGACCCTGCCTACATCGGCGCGCTGTCCGACGCATCGGTGTACACGCTGAGGTTGCAGGGCGGACCGATGACCGATGCGGAAC
>NZ_JAVRPS010000271.1:0-3941 GCF_032162105.1 Mycobacterium sp.
GATTTCCGTAGACTGCGCTCTTGTGTCTTTTACCGATGCCACCATTGCTCGGCTACCCCGCGTGATGCGGCTCTACGCCGAACGGCATCACGAGCTCATCAAGTTTGCGATCGTCGGCGGCACGACGTTCATCATCGACTCCGCGATCTTCTACACCCTCAAGCTGACGATCCTCGAGCCCAAGCCGGTGACCGCCAAGATCATCTCCGGCATCGTCGCCGTCATCGCGTCCTACATCCTCAACCGGGAATGGAGCTTCCGCGACCGCGGCGGCCGGGAACGCCACCACGAGGCACTGCTGTTCTTCGGGGTCAGCGGCGTCGGCGTGCTGCTGAGCATGGCCCCGCTGTATTTCTCTAGCTACGTGCTGCAGCTTCGGGTGCCCGACGTCTCCCTGACGATGGAGAACATCGCCGACTTCATCTCGGCCTACGTCATCGGCAACCTGTTGCAGATGGGCTTCCGGTTCTGGGCGTTCCGGCGCTGGGTCTTCCCCGACGAGTTCGGCCGCAACCCCGACAAGGTCGTCGAGGCGTCGATGACCGCCGGCGGCATCGCCGAGGCCATCGAGGACGAATACGAGCAGGGCCACGTCCGCCGTAACGTCACACCGCTACGCGAAAGGCGGGCCAAGCCGGATCAGCTGGGCGACTCCTCCGAGCCGAGGGTGTCGAAGACTTCGTGATAGAGCAGGGAGTGCACCTGCTCGACGCGCGGAATGTCGTGGAACTCTAGAGGGTCTTGGCTCGCCGACTCGATGATCAGCGTGCCCGTGCGCAGCATCCTGTCGAGCAAACCGTGCCGGAACTCCACGCTGTTGATCCGCGCCAGCGGGATGTCGATGCCGGCCCGGGTCAGCAACCCGTGCCGGAACATCACCCGACGGTCCGTGATGACGAAATGCGTTGTGCGCCAGTTCAGGAAGGGCCACAACACCAGCCACCCGACGACCAACAGCCAGACCACTCCGATGACGGCCATCACGACGTTCTTGGCGGTCGCGCCCCAGTCGGTGTGGTTGACCACCGCGGCGCCGAACGCCGCGAGTGCCGTCGCCAGCAGGAGGATCAGGACGGGTCCGATCAACCGCTTCCAGTGCGGATGCCGGTGTAGCACGACGCGCTCCTCGGCGGCCAGCACGTTATCCGGGTAACCCACGGTGCGACTCTACCCAGAGTCGGCGCCCCCGAAGGGCCGAAGATGCACGATGTCTCCTGCCGATATGACGACGGTCTCTGCGCCCGTGTCGATGCACAGTCGGCCCTGGTCGTCGACGTGCCGGGCGTCGCCGACGATCTCGCGGTCGCCGGGCAGCGTGGCCCGGACACGCGCCCCGATGGTGAGGCTGTGCGCGGTGTATTCGGCGACCAGCGGGGCATCGGCCCCCCGCGCCTCCCGCAGACCCGCGATGCGCCGCGCCAGGCCGCCCAACAGGGCGACGATCAGGTCCCTGCGGTCGGTGCGGCGGCCGCCAAGCATGGCCAGCGACGTCGCGCCGGGATCGGGCAGTTCGTCGGCGCGCAGCGACACGTTGAGTCCGATGCCGATCACGATCGCCTGCGCGGGTGCCGCCACCTCGGCGAGGATGCCCGCCAACTTGCCGTGCGCGGGCGGGCGGGCCAGCACGTCGTTGGGCCACTTGAGGCCGGCATCCACGCCCGTCGCCGAGGCGACGGCATCGACCACGGCCAAGCCGGCCACCAGCGGTATCCACCCCCACGCCGCGGTGGGAATGCCGTCGGCGCTCACCCCGACCGACATCGTGACCTGCGCGCGCGGAACGGCCGACCAACTGCGGCCGTTGCGGCCGCGGCCCGCCGTCTGATGTTCGGCGATGAGCACCACGCCGTCGATGTCCTCGCCGGCCGTCGCGCGGGCGATCAGGTCGGCGTTGGTGGAACCGGTCTCGGCCACCACGTCGATTCCCCGCCACGGTGAGCCGATCAGAACGTCGCGCAGTGCAGTGGCGTCCAGGGCCTTGCGCCAGTCGTCAGTCGTCATGGTGATGACAGCCTATTGCGGTGTGTTTCCGGTCACGAAGGGCCGGTCTCGGCAAGAGACCAGCGTCACGGACCGATACGCTGGCCACGCCACCGCGATCTTGAAGCGTCGGGGAATTCGAGCGTCACCGAATAATGACGCATCTGTTCATTTTGCGGTGGCTTCCGAGTAACGTGTTGCCGCAGTCCCGAGCGAGCCGTCTCACGATGGTTGCTGGCCGGGTCAATCAGGCTGCCTGCGGGCGACGGAGGTGTTGCGTCCCCGCGGCCCGGCTCTCAGTACGCGCCGGAGCCGGTGGCGACGGTGCGGATGGTCTTCACCGCGATCAAGACGTCGTTGGTGATCGACCAGTTCTCGACGTAGGACAGGTCCAGGCGGACCGAGTCCTCCCACGACAGGTCGGAGCGGCCGCTCACCTGCCACAGCCCGGTGATGCCCGGCAGCACCAGCAGCCGACGGCGAACCTGGTCGTTGTAGGTGTCCACCTCGCGGCGCAGCGGCGGGCGAGGACCGACGACGCTCATGTCGCGCCTCAGCACATTGAAGAACTGGGGCAGCTCGTCGATGCTGTACTTGCGCAGCAGCCGGCCGATGGCGGTGATCCGCGGGTCGTCCTTGATCTTGAAGAGCACGCCGCCGACGCTTTCGTTGGTGTCGGCCAAGCTCGCGATCTGCTGGTCGGCGCCGTTCACCATGGTGCGGAACTTGACCATCTGGAACGGCGTGCCCTCGAGACCGATGCGCTCCGAGCGGTAGAACACGGGCCCCTTGCTGGTCAGCTTGATGGCGGTGGCCGCGACGATCATCACCGGCAGCGCACCGAGCAGCACCGACAGCGACACGAAGTAATCGAACGCGAGTTTCTGGACCTTCTTGGTGCCGCTGTACTGCGGCTTCTCCACGTGGATCAGCGGAAGTCCGGCGACCGGCCGCATGGTCAGCCGCGGACCCGCGACGTCCACGACACCGGGCGTGACGACCAGGTCAACCCCGAGCGTGTGCAGGTCCCACGACAGTTCCCTGACGCCTTCTGGGCCGAGGTGGTCGGTGGTGGTCAGCGCGACGGTGTCGGCGTTGGTCTTCAGGATCGCGTCGTGGACCTTGCCTTCATCGCCCAGCACCGGCAACGTGCCGACACCCGGGATGTCGATGGTGCCGCCCGAACTGCGCCCGGTAAGGCACACGCCGATGACCGAGTATCCGTATCCCCAGCCGCGGGTCAGCGACTGAACCAGGCTGCGGACGGCCCTCGCGTCACCGACGGCGAGCACCGTCACCACGCAGCGTCCGCGACGGCGCTGCCTGGCCAGATAGGCCCGGCAGATGTTGCGGCCGACGACCAGACCGGCCAGCCCGAGCGGGAACGCGACGGCCAGGTAGCCGCGGGCGTACTCCGGCCGGAAGATCATCAGGGCGACCGCGACGACGCCGACGGTGGCCAGCGTCGCGGACACCACGCGCCGATACTCCTCGACGCCGGCACCAACGATCCGCGGCGAACGGGTGCGGTAGGCCGCCAGAAGCGCCAGCCAGATCGCGGCCACGCAGACCGACAGGATCGAGAAGTACACCGAGGCCGGATCTAGCGCCGTGATCGGCCGCCCGAGCTTGATCATCTGAGCGCACGCCATCGCGGCCATCACGACGAGTACGTCGGTGACGATGAGTGCGCGCACGTAGCGTCGCTGCCACCGCGGGCCGTCCGAGGGATTGACCGCCCTTAGGGGCGTCCTGGCGGGTGTGAAAATCTGTTCTGCCACCGACACTGGTCGCCACACCTCCTGTTTGCTGGCAGCTTGCGCGATTTGGTTTGCCCCCGTGTTCCGTAACACTATGACACTGTTTGCCAGCGGACGCCACACATTCAGGAAATACCCAGGTCACGAACATTCACCCAGCGTGATGGCTTTCGCGAGGCCACCGAATTGGTAGGCGTAAAC
>NZ_JAVRPS010000272.1:0-12260 GCF_032162105.1 Mycobacterium sp.
CCAGCTCGGCCCCCCTGGACTCGAGTCGCAACGCGATGGCACCCTGGGCGGCGAATTCCTCGAGAAGCTCGCGTTCACGCTCGTCGAAGGGCCTGACGTCGGTCCTCCACATGGAGAGCACCCCGACGACCTCGTCCTGAAGAATCAGCGGCGTGGAGAGAAGGGTGCGAAAACCGGTAAGTTTCTGGAGGTCGTGGCGCCCGTACTCCGCATCGCTGAGCACGTCGGCAATCTGATTGGTCCGCATGTCCTCGGCCGCGCGCCCGACAGTCGACGATCGGCTCCTGGCAATCGGGTGGTCCAGCAGGTAGGCGCGATAGGCGTCCGGGGTCTCCCCGGAGACCCGCTCGACGCGGAACACGTCGCCCTCGAGGAGGAACAGCTGGACGGCCTGCGCTCCGCACAGGCGCGCGGCGTACTCGAGCACGGTGTCGAGTACTTCCCCGGGGTTGTCGACCGCACGGCCGAGCGCCAGGAGGATCTGGCGGCTGGCCGCGGACTGATGGCGGGCGTCTCGTAACTCCTGGAACTGGCGGGACGAGTCTCTAGTGATGCGTGTCGTGCGAGACGAGCGTTCGCTGGAATCGGTCACAATCCCCCCTTTTCTGACCACGTCACTCTGAGCATTAAACGCTGGTCGGGGCCGTGCAGGTGCGGGTTCACCGTTCGAGGGCGGACCCGGCTACCTGCACATCCGATCGGCGGTCAGCAGGTGATGTCGACGTAGACGGTCTTGCCTGTCACCGTGGTGACGATGTCGAAGGCGGATCCGGGTAGACCGGACCCGGTATCGCTGTGCGAGAACGTCTGACCAGGGCGAACTGCGTTGACGGTGCACTGCGCCAGCGGTGCGGTTCCGGTGCGATTCACGACGACCTCCAAGCCCTGCGCACGCAGGTGGTCGATCGTGGCATTGACCGACGATGGGCCGGCCGGAGCGGCGTTGGCTGGTGCGGTCAATCCGAGTGCTGCCGCGGTGAGCGCGCCGGCAGCGAGGGAAGTGAGGAGTTTCTTCATGGTTCTGCCTTTCTCGTATTCCTATGCGGATTCAGTTGTCTTGCAGTAACTCCGCAATGGAATCGTCGCTCGCGTCCGGTGCGACGAGACCAGTAGCGCGCTACTGCAATCTCGCCCGGTTTCGGCGGGGCACTACTTAGCCGCGGAGCGCCGCGTGTCAGCGGCGACGCACCAAGTTGGCGAGTTCGTCGCGGCTGGTGGTTCCGGTCTTTTTCATGGCCCGGTGGATGTGGCTCTCGACGGTGCGTACCGAGAGCGTCAGTCGCTCGGCGATCGCGGGGCTCGACAAGCCGGCGGCGATCAACATGGCGATCTCGCGTTCCCGGCCAGTCAGTGGTAACTCCTCGGTGGCCTGGCCGAGTGCCGGCGTGCTCGCGCCGCCGCATTGTTGAGCGAGCCCATCCGCGCGCGTCGAGCATGTCAACGCCGATCCACGCTGATCGTGGCGGCGATACGCGATGGCGGCGTGCGCGGCCGCATCTACGGCCGCGACGAGGTCGCCCATCCGCTCGAAGTCCTCTGATACCGCGGCCAATTCCGCGGCATCGCCGTCGCGCAGGGCCTCGGCGAACCGGGCCGCAAGACCGACGCGTGGCCCCTCGACGATCGCCTCAAGCTCACGCAACCGCCGGGCGCCCGAACGGTCCCCGAACTGGGTGGCGGTCTGCAGGCAGCTCACTTCCGCCGCGAATTGCCTGCTCGCTCCGGCTCTTTCGGCCGCCGACAGCAAGATGGCGATCCCCTCGCTGACGGCGCCCTGGCCGGCGGCGAGCCACGCGCGGGCCAGGCTCCGCTCATAGTCCAGCGATCGGAATGGACGCCGCAGCTCGTCGAGCGCGACAAGCGCAGCGGCTGCCTCGCCCGTTGCACCGCGGATGGCGAGAGCAGTCGACAGAGGGAAGTGATACCGGTATCCCCAGCCGATGGCGTGACCCGAAGCGGACAATGCCACCGCCGCCTGCTCCAGCATCGAACACGCGGTATCCAGGTGGCCGGCACCAAGTGCGGCCCGACCCGCCACCGCAGCGCCGAGCAAGTGTGCAGCCCCAGGGAGATCGGCTGCCTGCTCGCGCACCCGCTCGGCCACCTCAACGGCCTCGATTACCCGGCCGGACAGCAACAGCGCGCTGACGTGCGCATCGGCGATGTTGAACCTCATCTGCGGAGCGTCGAAGGAGCGTGTCGCAACGGTGTATCCGGCGTCGGCGACGGCCACCGCTTCGGTGGTGCGACCCGCATCGGCGGCAATGGCAGCGAGCGCCCAGGCGATCTCGGCGTCGGCGACGGCGGGCAGGTCGTCCAGCGCAAGGTGTTCCGACGCCTGCGCCGCCAAACCCGGCTGGTCCACCGCAAACCAATACACCGTGAGGAAGGCATCGATGTAGCTGCGAGCCTGCGGCGACGTCGTGCGCGACGCGTCGTCGATGAGCTCTTTCGCGCGCTCTGGGTCGGCCAGCGCCCAGAGCATGTTGCTGGCCCGCAGGAACGCAAACCTGGCGCGGTCGCCGTCGGTCAACTGGCCGGTGGGAATCTCGGCGAGCAGCGCCTCGGCCTCCTCGCCGCGGCTGAGCCACGACAGTGCGTGCGCACGAACGAAGTTCGCTTCAGCTCCCGCTCCGGCGCCGATCGCCGCTTGCGCCAGTCGATCGGCGAGCGGCAGATCCGCCAGCCACACCGCGCCGTGGGCTGCCCTGACGAGCAGGTCGGCGTCGGGTGTGAGGTCGGAATCGAGACTCAAAGCGGCGCGGCGCACCACGACCCCGACGTCGTCGCGGTCATCGGACGTGGCCAGTTCGGTGGCGACCAGTCCGCGCAGTCGCCGCAGCCGGATGGGCCCCGCACGCTTCCTGCGCACTTCACCGTAAAGGGGATGCGCCACGCGCACCTCGACACCGCCCACCGCGGGCTCCAGCATGATCAGGCCACGCGTGTCCGCCTCCTCGACCGACGCCGGATCGGTGATCCGGGTCAGGGCCGCCAGCCCGATCGGCTCCCCCACGGCCAGCGCATCGATCACATCGGCGACCGGCGCGGGCAGGTCCCCGATGCGGGATTCGATCAGCTCGACCAGGCCGGGCGCCACGATCGGGTCACCGCTCCACCGCCAGTGCTCGTCCAACACTTCGAGCCGACCGCCGGCGACCTCCTGCTCGACGATGTTGCGCAGATACAAGGCGTTGCCGCGAGTCAGCGTCCACAGCCGCGCAGCGGCATCCGGATCCACCGATCCGTCCAACGTGGCTGACAACAGCGTGGTGGCTTCGTCGAGCGACAGCGGCTGCAGATCGAGCCGGTCGAACTGGCTGTCCCGCCAAATCGCCTGTACCGCAGTGGGAATCGGTTCACCGTCGCGCACGGTGAGCACCAGTTTCGCGGCGCCGCGCTGCATGATCTGTTCCACGACGAATGTCGAGAGATCATCGAGCAGGTGCACGTCATCGACACAGACGACCACCGTGGTGCCAGCTGGTGCGGCAGTCAGCGCCTCGATCACCCCGCGCACCAACTGAACGGTGTCGGTGACCCCCGACTGTTCCCACGCCGTGAAGGCGCCCAGCGGAAGCGTCCGCGCCGAGGATGTGCCGACCGCCCACCGGCCTTCGCATCCCCGCAATACCGCAGCCGACAACGCCTCACGCGCGATCCGACTCTTCCCGACCCCGGCCGCCCCACACACCACGATCCCGGCAACGTCCGGATCCACGATGGCGGCCTCGATGGCACGCATCTCCTCCGAACGGCCGGTCAACGGCCACGACAAGCGCATCCCTACCGGCCCTGCATGATCCTGATCGTGGTCCATGCACCGACGTGGATGCGATCGCCGTCGGCGAGTGGGGTCTCCTCGTCCTTCTTCAGTCGATCGTCGCTGCCGTTGAGGCTGGTCCCGTTGGTCGATCCCAGGTCGGTGACGGTGAGTCCCGAATCGCGGATCCGCAGCACCGCATGCTGCGAGGAGACGCCGCGGTCGGCGGGGTGGATGCCGAGGTCGATCTCCGGTTGCACGCCCTGGTCACGGTTGTGCCGTCCGATCAGTGCGGTGTTGCCCTGCAGGGCGATTCGGCGTTCGGGGAAGAACGCCGGGAACTCGACGGTGTCGGGCCCTTCGCGGGCGAGAACGCGTTCGTAGAACTCCCGGTCGGCAGCGACGACGGCGGTCCATGCCGGCGCGGGTTCATTGGCCGGCGGCGGGGGATGCGCGGGATCACGCTTTGCCGGCTCGGGAAGCGCCGAATCGTGTCCACACGCTTCACAGAAACGGCCGCTGACCGGCGACTCGCACGCGGGGCATGCCTTCACCCCGCCAGCAGATTGCGGAGTGGCGCTTGCTGGTTCGCTCTGCGGTCCTCCGATCGGGGCCCCGCACACGTCGCAGTAGTCGGCGGCTACCGAGACGTGTCCTTCGGCGCAGGTCGGCATCAGCTCTCCTTCCGCACTCGGGCAGTTCTGGTCGATCGCGCGTCGAGGGCCATCTCGTCTGCCTCGGCGACCTCGCGTCGCAGCCGGGCGGTGCCGGTCCGCTCGTCGACCTCGATGACCCCTCTGAGCAGCTTGGCCGTGCCGTCGTTGCCCGACTCCACCGCGAGCTCCATCGCGCGCTGCAACTTGGCGGTCGCGGTCGCGACGTCGCCGCTCTTGCGAGCACTCAACCCTTCCTGCACGGCTTGGGCCAGCTCTTCCTGGCCCGTGTAATGCGCCACCCTGCGACTGATCCTGGCCGACAACGCCGTGTCCGCGGTCCACACCGCCTTCACCAGGCCCTCCCCCAGAACCTCGTCGCCCGCGACGACACTCACCCGCATGGCCAGTTTCTCGCGTCCGGCCGCCGCAGGTTCGACCTCGACCTGAATGTGGTAATCACGGTCCTCGGCTCCCCACGAGCCCAGCGGGTACTCCCCGACCTGATTTCCCGAGTCGACCCGACGGTGGGTCAGGTCCTCGACGGTCGGCGCGACTTGTTTGACGAACTCGATGCGGGCGGCGGCCGGTGTCCACAGACGCAAGGTCAGGTCGGGTATCGACTTGCTCATCGAGGTGCGCATCATCGCCGCGAAGTCCTCCTCGAGGTCTTCGGGGTCGGCGACGATGTCCACGGTTCCCAGCAGTGCCGACGAGATCGACCGCAGCTCCTCGACGTGCCAGCTGGTGCCCACACCCCGGCAGTCGCAGGTGAATTCGCCCTCGCTGAGCGCGATTTCCTGCCGCAACTCTTCTGGGGTTTCGTGCTCGTCCTTGCCGTCGGTGAGCAGGATCGCGTGAATGATCGCCCCGGGGTGCTGGACGACGATTCCGCGGACGTGCGCGAGCCAGGTGCCCATCGCGGTCCCGCCACCGGGCCGCAGGCCGTCGACGGCGCGGGTGGCCGCCGCCCTGGTCGCAGCGCTCGCCTGCGTCGGCCACCCCTCCAGTGGGTAGACGAAGGAGGCCTTCTCGGTACCGGCGATGATCGTGAAGTAGGTGCCGTCGACGAGTTCGTCGATGGCGGCCGCGGTCGCGCGTTTCGCCGCGTCGAACTTGGCCACCGGTGACAGCATCGAGCTCGAGCAGTCGATGATGATGGCCTCCACCCGATCCGCAGGCGCGCCCGATCCAGAGGCGCTGGCCGCGACATCGTCTCCTGCCGCGATGCTGACGATCGCGTCGACCGTCCCGGTTCCCTCGGCGAGATAGGGATTGTGGTCGACATCAACAGAGATGCCTTGTCGTTCAGGCGAACTCATGAGCTTCTCCGATCGGGATCACTGCGACGGTGATGTTGTCGTGCCCGCCGGCGCGCAGCGCATGTTCGACCAGTGCGAGCGCTGCCGCGGCGGGTTCGGTGCCGGTACAGAATGGTGCGATGTCGGCGGCGTCGGGCAGGTAGTTCCAGACTCCGTCGGAGCACAGCAGCAGTGAACCCGGTCCGACGACGGTGATCGCCTGAACGCTCGATTCAGACCATGGCTTCGCATCGGCGTCCGCCCCCAGCCAACGGGTCAGGGTGTGTGCGCCGCGTTGCACGGCCTCGGAGTCGGCCGACGCCCCGGCAGTGATCAGCTCCTGGGCCAGGGAGTCATCGACGGTCAACTGTTGCGGGGGTGCGGGCGGGTGGGGAAGCCAGTACGCCCTGCTGTCGCCGACGTTACCAACCGTGATCTGCACTGCCCCTTCGGGAGTCGGGACGACCGTCGCCGCGGTGTACGTGCACGACGGCGCGGCCGACGGATCCGCACCGGTCCCTGCGGCGACCGCAGCATTCGCCGCGTCGGCCAGACCCGCCAACACGGCCGTGCGCCCCTTGCCGGATGAGGTGAGGGCCGCGAGCATCGCATCCACGCCCGCCTTCGATGCGGCGACCGCGGCCCGATGCGCCTCGCCCGAGGTGGAGACGCCGTCACACACCGTAACGGCGATGGCGTACGGGCGCCCGGTGCCGCTGTCGACCGCCATCCCGGCCGCGGCGGCGTCCTCGTTGCGGGCGTGTTCGAGACCGCGGTCGGTGATCAGCACGATCCGGCCGAGCTCGGCCTCGTCGCGATCGGGTTCGACCCGCCGATGGCCGCAGGCGGTGCAGTATTCGTCGACGTGGGTCTCGTTGCCGCAGTCGGAGCACGGTGGCTCACGGCCGTCAGCGCCTTGCAGGGCCGTGCGGTCCCGCGGGATGGCGACCCGCCGCATCTCTGCCAATGCTGCTCCGCAGCTCTCACAGAACCGGTCGGCGCTCCGACTGATCGCCGCGCATTGCGGGCACGCACCCTGCTGACCGGTCATACCCGTGTCCTCGGCCGAATCTCGTTTGCCTTCTCCACCAACGCGATGCGCTCCCATGTGTCGGTCGTCTCGTGCGCCAGCTCGCGGTAGCACTGTTCCATCCCCGTCCGGATGCCGGGTTCGTCGAAGTCCTCACCGAGAAACCGCGGGGCCTTGGGCGTGTTCCCCGCCTGCAGCCACCCGAGCGCCGCGCCAAGCACCCGCTGCCGGATCGTGGCGCGTTTGGCGGCCGACTCCAGGGCCAATGCCCCGGCGCGCTTTCCGGCATCGAGCAGCGTCTGTTCGTTCAGGTCCTTGGCTTCTCGGCGGTCGAGCATGATCTCGATCGCGGACGCTCCTGCGGCGGTGAAGTGCGCTGACGCCGGGGGGATCTGGTCCAGCGCAGTAATGGCCTCGGCCCGGCCTCCCACCCGTGCATGTTGCCTCGCGAGCCCGAATGCGGCGCTGACGTAGCTGCGGTCCGTTCGCCAGACCGTCTCGTAGTAGCGCGCTGCGTCGTCGCGGGCGTCGCGCAGTTCGGCGGTGGCCGCGATCGCCAGTTTGGGTGCAAGCTCGCCGGGCAACGCAGCCAGCACTTCGTTGAAATCGGCGGCGGCCTTGTCGAATTCGCCCTCCAGCAGTGCGCATTGTCCGCTGTACCAGGTCAGCCGCCAATCGTCGGGTATCACCGGGGCGAGCTCGGCGATCCGTTTCCTGGCGTCCTTCGGCGAGCCGATCTCGAGCGACGCCCGGACCAGTCGCAGCGGCATCTCAACCGAGGAACTCTTGACCTGGTTCGTGCCACCCCGCGCAAGGTAGAGCGCGTGTTCGAGTTTGGCGGGCGGTGTCCCGCTGGTGGTGGCGAGCACTGCGGCACCGGAGTCGGTCGGGTCGACCACGGGGACGGGCAGCGCCGCTATCACGTCAGCGGGTACCACCGGTACGTCCCGGCCCGCGCCGTACACCGCACGCTGCGGACTGAAGTAGTTCGACATCCGTGGCTGCGCGATGTCGGCGTCGACGGCGACGATCTCGTGCAGCACCCCGGTCAGCTGGTCGGCCAGCTCTTCCATGGACGAGAACCGTCGCTCCGGATCAGGGTCGGTGGCGCGGAGGATCGCGCGGTACAACGATTCGTGTTTCGCGAGTACCGGCGTGGTGGCCGGGCCGGGCAGCCCCTCCACGAAGTGTCCGTGCTCCTGTGGCACGTCCATCACCAGAACGGCGAGCGTCCGCCCGACCGTGTATACGTCGCTGGCGACGGTGGGGCCGGTCTGGGCGATCTCGGGCGCCTGGTAGCCGACGGTCCCGTAGATCGCGCTTTCCTCGTCGTCCATGGCGACCACCGCACCGAGGTCGATGAGCTTGAGCTGCTCGTCGGTCTGCATCACGTTGTCCGGCTTGAAGTCACAGTACGCAAGCCCTTGCGCGTGCAGGTAACCGAGTGCCGGTGCGATCTCGACGATGTAGGCGACGGCCTGGTCGGGCGGAAGGGGTGCGTTGCGGGCCTTGCGGATCTGCTTCAGCGACGTGCCGTCGACGTATTCCATCACGATGTAGCCGACCGGGACGCCCGCGCCGTCGACGTGCTCGACGAAGTTGTAGATCTGAACGATGTTCGGGTGTTGCACCTCGGCGAGGGCGAGGACTTCGGCAGCGGCGGCGGCCATGGCGTCGGCATCGCCGGAGTTCAGCAGGCCCTTGAGCACCACCCACCGATTGTGCACGTTGCGGTCGATCGCCAGATAGATCCAGCCGAGCCCGCCATGTGCCAGACAGCCCTGCACTTCGTATTGCCCGCCCGCGAGGTCACCACGAGAAAGCTTGGGAACGAACGAGTATCGCGTGCCGCACTGGGTGCAGAACCCCTCCGGCCTGCCGGGGCGTCCGTCCGCGGCACGCCCGACGGCCTCGTGGCATTCGGGGTTGCCGCAGAACCGCTTGCCCTCAGGTACCTGCGGGTCGGTCATGATCGCCGCGACCGGATCGCCTCTCGGTACGCGCGGCATCGCGACGACCCCGGCGCCGAGGCGGCCGCGCGTGCTGGCAGACTTCGACGACCCGCTGCGCACCGTTCGCGCCGATCGCGCCGATTGAGCGGTCGAATCGCTCCGTGCCGTCGCCGCAGGCTCCTGCGCACCGGCTGTGGGCGCGGTGCCGCAGACGTCGCAGTAGCCGCCGACGACGCTCCCACCGCATCCTGGTTCGGCGCACCTCATCTCGTCCTCCCCTGCTTCTGCACGATCAGCTGCTGGAAGTCCGTGATCGCGCGGGTCACGGCGCGGAGATCGCACGGCTGCCGCGCCAACAGGCCGGCAGCGATCCGGCCGGACGCCAACATGTCTGGGTCCTCCCCAAGCCCGAGCCTGGCCGCCTTCGCCTGGTATGCCGTCAGCCGCCCCGACAGTTCGCTGCGACGGTCCAGCAGGCCCTGCGCGAGCTCCTCGTCCTCGCCCATGACCCGTAATGCCGACTCGATCCGCTGCCGCAGCAACCTCAGCGCCGCCGGATCCGGTGCGGCGATGGCATCGAGCGCTGCGCGAAGGTCCGGTTCGGCATCGGCGTGCACCGGTAGCGGCCCGGACACCACGCTCTGTTCGGCGCGCGCGCGAATCCGTGCCGCTCGCTGTGTCGCGTCCCGCAGCGCATCCAGCCGCACGGCCGTCGCCGCGAGGACGTCGGGCCAATTCCCTTGTAGCGCAGCCAGCTCGGCGAGTTCGGCCGCCCGGTGTTCGATACCATCCTCGATGGCGCTGATGCGCCGCTCGACCTCTTGCGTGGTCAACGAGAGCGGATCGGTCGCGGAAACGGTCAGCAGGTCGCCGATCTCCTTCGGGCCTGCCACGCCCGCCTCGTCGAGCCGGTCCTGCGTCGGCCCGAGCCGTTCCGCGACCAGCGAGTTGACTCCGTCGACGGAGTCGAAGAACTCCGCCACCGCGGGGTAGTCGGCGCGCATCCGGTCCACGATGCCCGCGAGCCCAATCGACTCGACCGTTTCAGCGGGACCCGTGATCGCGCGCTGAGCGAACGGGATTCGCTGGCGCGATACCTCGAGCGGACGCCCGAACAGCAACCTGGTCAGCTCGGCGCGGTCGTCGTCGTCGACGTGGGATCTGCGCGCCCGCACCGTCCGCGCGGAGTCCAGGATCGACGTCATCCGGCCCAAGTCCTCCCACAATTGCGCGAGCGTCTTCTCGATCACTGCCCAGCGTTGCGCGGTCACGCCCGTCGGCTCGTAGCGACGCACGTGCTCCAGCCCCGGGTGGCTTTCCAGCTCGATCAGCGTCGCCGACATGGCGGCGACTTCCTTGGTGCGCGAGGCGAGTTCGCGATCGATCCTTTCGGTGTCCTCATCGGTCATGATCAGTCCTGGTACCGCGGCATCGGCGGGCCGGGCGACGGTCCGAGGCTTCGTAGCCGGGCGTTGTAGAGGCGCTCCCATGTCCCATCGGCACGCATCTCGTCGAGGACGCCGTTGACGAATCGAACCAGGTCCTTGTTCTCGAGCTTGATGCCGACGCCGTAGGGCTCGACGGCGATGCTGTCACCGACCACCTCGACATTCGGATCCTGCCTGGCAAGCCCGGCCAGCACAGAGTCGTCGGTGCTGATCGCATCGACCTGGCCCTGTTGCAGCATCACCAGGCAATCGGTCCAGCTCGTCACACCGAACACCTTGGGCTTGGACTCCAGCGCGAGCAACGCCTTCAGCGAGGTCGTGCCCGTCGCAGCACACACCCGTTTGCCCGCAAGTGCAGCGGCAGAATCGATTCCCGACCCTTTGACGGCGAGGATCTTCTGGTTGGCGTTGAAGTACGTCGTGGAGAACGCGACGATCTTCTTGCGGTCACAGGTGATCGAGTAGGTCCGGACTACCACGTCCACCTCCCCTGACTGCAACGCCGCTTCCCGGTGGCCGGCTTCGACCACCCGCAGATCGATGTGGTCCGGATCGCCGAAGATGGCGCGCGCAATCTCACGGGCGACGTCGATGTCGAAGCCCTCCAGTTGGCCCGACGAGGGGTCTCGGAAGCCGAACAGATACGTGTTCTGGTCGACGCCGACGATGAGTCGTCCCCGCTCGGCGATCGCCGCCATCGTCGAGCCGGGCGGCATGTTGCCCGGCCTGGGCTGCGGACCGGGGCGCAGGCTGGCTTCCCGATCGCCGCAGTCGGCGCTTTCCGCAACGGGCGCCGCCGTGGCTTCTTGTGCACCGGAAGGCAGCGCCTCGATCGGCGCGACCGCCACCGACGACGACGGTGTCGACGGTGATCCACACCCCGCAGCGGCCAGCATGACTGCGATCAGCGCCGGGACGACTCTTGCTCTCATAGGAACTCCTTGAGCCGGGGCCACAACCCGACGACCGCCGCCGCAGCAGCGACCACCATCAGCACAAGCGTCCCGGTCGGACTCCACGCCAACCATGCACCGGCCGCTGACACTCGATCGCGCAGCGTGGTGCGGGTTTGCTCGATCTCGTCGCGCAGGCTTGCTTCGACGATGCCGAACTGCGCGGCCGAAGCGCCGGGATCGGTGCCGATCGCCTGCGTAACCGCGGCAGAGTAATCACCGCCCAAGTACGCCTCCATCTGCTTGTGGTGGCTGGCGGTCCATTTCGCGACACCGTCCGCGGGGGCGGACGATCCCGTGCCCAGGTGCGTGCGCAGATCGTCGATACGGCCATTGAACGACGCTTCACTTGCGGTCGCGTCGCCACGCGCGATCAGCTGCAGGGTCTCGTCGGTCCGGGCCTGCTGCGCGAGGATGCGAGCCTTCGCGAGCTGTTCGAACCTCGCGGTGCCCTCGGCTCGGCTGTCCTCTATGGAGCTTGCCGCCAAGCGGGTGGCCACGACGATCCACGCGATGACCAGCACCACTACGGCCGCGGCGACGACGAGCCCGATGTTGAACTGCCGGTTCGTGCGGCCACTGAGCATCACCGAGCCGACGCCGATGGCCACCAGGACGAGCACCAGCAATACGAGGCCGACTATCGGCGCCGAGCCGACGGCGCGCTGGTCCTCGTCGACCGCGGCAAGATCGCCGGTGAAGATCCTCTCGGCACCGGGAAGCAGCGTGGTCTGCATCAACCACGACGCTTCCCGTAGGTAGGCGGACCCGACGGGGAGCAGCTGCCGGTTGTTCGCCCGCGCCGACTCGACCAGCCCCGTGTACGCAGCCAGTTGGGCCGATATCTCCGCCACCGCCTTGCGGGTATCCGCATCGGTGGCTCCCGCACTCGTATCCGCCAGTGCCGATGCGGCGTCCGCCAGGGCTTGCTGATACTTCGCCCGCTGCGGGGGTGTCTCGATCCCGGAGAGGTATGCCGTTGCTGCGGCGGCGTCGGCGGCCGACAGGGCGGCGTACAGGTTCTGCGCCGCGTAGGCGAGCGGCTCGGAATGGTCGAGAACGGCGTTGTGCTCGGCGATCCGCCCGTCGAGCTGCGCCCCACACACCAACCCAGCGATCACGCAGCCCGCCGTAACGGCGACCGCGATCACGGCGACGAC
>NZ_JAVRPS010000273.1:0-28253 GCF_032162105.1 Mycobacterium sp.
CGCCGCAGTGGCACGCGTCCGGGAGGCGGGCGGCACGGTGCTCGAGGAGCCCTCGCAGCAGTCCTATGGCACGTCCGCGCAGTGCACCGACGACCAGGGCACCCGGTTCTACCTCGGCCAGTTCTAACCCCCTCCCCTCCCCTGCGACTTGTGCGCGCAAACCGTCGGCCTGAGCGAACGTTGGCGCGCCCAAGTCGCGGGGGGCGGGGCTAGGGGGTGAGGACGTCGGCGATGGGCACGGCGTTGGCGATCTTGTTCCGCGCCTTCATCACCTTGCCTGGCATGCCGCCGCCGACCACCCCGACGACGGCGCCGTCGCGCTCGTAGTAGGCCAGGAACTTGCGGCCGTCGTCCTCGACCACGTGCACCACGTCGTCGGCCTCCGGCTCGCCGAGGCACTGGATCTTGACGTCGTACTGGTCGCTCCAGAAGTAGGGCACCACCACGGTGGTTGGCGCCTCGCCACCGAGCATCGTGGGTACGATGGTCCGGGCTTGATCGGCGACGTTGCTCCAATGCTCCACGCGCACTTGGTGTCCCGAGACGTCCTGCCACGATGCCACGTCACCGATGGCCCATACCTTGGGCGCCGAGGTGCGGCCAGCGGCGTCGCAGACGACGCCGTTGTCGACCTCGATGCCGCTGCCCTCGAGCCAGTCGGTCGACGGCCGCGAGCCGATGCCGACCACCACGATGTCGGCGTCGAGTTCGGTACCGTCGGACAGCAACACCTTCTCGACGTGACCGGTTCCGGTGACACCCGTGACCCCGACGCCGCAGCGCACGTCGACGCCCTCGGCCCGGTGCAGCCGGGCGACCAGGTCACCGATCTGATGACCGAGCACCGACGCCAGCGGCGAGGGCTGCGGCTCGACAAGGGTCACCTCGACGCCGAGCTTGCGCAGGCTCGCGGCCACCTCGCAGCCGATGAAACCCGCACCGATGACCACAGCGCGTTCGGCCGCATGGGCATGCTTGCGCAGTGCCAGGCTTTCGTCGAAGGTACGCAACACCCGGATGCCCTCCAGGTCGGGCAGGGACGGAATGCGCTTGGGCACCAGGCCCGTTGCGATCACCAGTTCGTCGTAACCGATCACGTCGCCGTTGGCCAGCGTGACCGTCTGCGCTGCGGTGTCCAGCGTCGTCGCGCCCGAACCCAACAACACCGTGATGTCGTTGTCGTCGTAGAACTCGGCGGGCTTGAGGGCGACGTCGTCGGTCTCGGCGCGCAGCACTTCCTTCGACAGTGGCGGCCGGTCGTAGGGCAGGTGGTCCTCGTCGCTGACGATCGTGATCGCCCCGGCGTACTCGGCGCGGCGCAGCTGTTCAGCCGTCCGCGACGCGGCCAGTCCACCACCGACGATGACGATGCCCCCACTAGTAGTCACGTGGGCTTTCTTACACGATGGGCTCGGCCAGATGTCTGCCACCCTGCGATCACGGGCGCGTGCGCTCGATGATGTTGGACAGCACGACGATGCTCTCGCTGCGCTCGATGTCCGCAGTCGAGCGGATGCGTTCCAACGCCTCTTCCAGGTGCCGCATGTCGCGGGCGAGGACGTGCAGGAGCGCGTCCGACGTGCCGGTCACCGTTGCGGCGCTCACCACCTCCGGGATGTCGACCCAGGCGCGCCGCAGCTCGTCGGGCGCAATTGTGCCGTGGCAGTACACCTGTACGTACGCCTCGGTGGTCCAGCCGATGGCGTTGCGGTCGACGATGGTGGTAAAGCCCCGGATGACGCCGTTGTCGAGCATCCGGTCCACGCGCCGCTTGACGGCAGGAGCGGACAGGTTCACCCGCTGCCCGATCTCGGCGAACGTCGCCCTTGCGTGCTCGCCCAACTCGGCCAGGATGAGCTCGTCGGTCCGGTCGAGACGGTCCATGAGGCCACACTCCCCTCTGTGCGCAATAGATCACCGCAATGATACGTCTAGCGCAACAGACCATGTGTCAATGCGCAATGGGTGGCGATTGATTGCGTGAACGAACGCCAATATCGTCTACTACATGACGATCTCAGATGTGGCCGGCACCGTTTCAGGCGCGGGCCCGCAATCAGATGTCGCCGCAACCGGGAGGCGCCCCGGCGCCGACAGACGGCGTGAGCAGCGAACACCACGCCTCCGCCACTACGCCATGACCGCTCCCACGTACTTCACCGTCGAGTACGCCATCAACCCGTGGATGGACACCTCGACGCCGGTCGACACCGGCCTCGCGATACGGCAGTGGGAGGTTCTCCGCCGCACGTACGAGTCGCTGGGCCACACCGTCGAACTGGTCGAGCCGGTCGCCGGGCTTCCGGACATGGTCTATGCCGCCAATGGCGGCCTGATCGTCGACGGCAAGGCCGTGGTGGCACGCTTCGCCTACCCGCAGCGCGCCGGTGAAGCCGTCGCGTACGCCGAGTGGATGGCCGCGCGTGGCTACCGACCCGTCCACACCAGGCACACCAACGAAGGTCAGGGCGATCTGCTGATCGTCGGGCCGCTGGTGTTGGCGGGCTACGGTTTTCGTACCGACCGTCGAGCGCATGACGAGATCGCCGAGATGATCGGCATGCCACTGGTGAGCCTCGAACTGGTCGATCCGCGCTTCTATCACCTCGACACGGCGCTGGCCGTTCTCGACGACTGCACCATCGCGTACTACCCGACGGCGTTCAGCGATGCGTCTCGCGCCCGATTGCACGAACTGTTCCCCGACGCCATCGAGGTGGCCAGCGCCGACGCCTACGTCCTCGGCCTCAACGTCGTGTCGGACGGCCTTCACGTGGTCCATCCGGCGGCGGCCGTCGGCTTCGCCGCGCAACTGGCCGACGCAGGCTTCGAGCCGGTGGGCGTCGACCTGTCCGAATTGCTCAAGGGCGGCGGATCCGTCAAATGCTGCACGTTGGAGGTGTACTCGTGACCATCCTCGATACCGTGACGACACAGCCCGGCGAGGCCACCAAGGCCGCGATCGCGGTCGACGATCATTACACGGCGCACAACTACTCGCCGTTGCCCGTCGTCGCCGCGTCGGCCGAGGGCGTCTGGATCACCGACGTCGAGGGCAGGCGATACCTGGACTGCCTGGCGGCGTACTCGGCGGTGAACTTCGGGCATCGCCATCCGGAGATCATCGCGACGGCGCACGCCCAACTCGACGCCGTCACCCTGGTCAGCCGTGCCTTCCACTCCGACCGGCTCGGCCCGTTCTGTGCGGCACTGGCTCAGCTGTGCGGCAAGGACATGGTGTTGCCGATGAACAGCGGCGCCGAAGCCGTCGAGAGTGGCATCAAGGTGGCCCGCAAGTGGGGCACCGACGTCAAGGGCGTCCCGGTCGATCAGGCCAACATCATCGTGGCGCACAACAACTTCCACGGCCGCACCACGACCATCATCAGCTTCTCCGACGACGAGACCGCACGCCGCGGATTCGGTCCCTACACGCCCGGCTTCCGCGCGGTGCCCTTCGGTGACGCCGACGCGTTGGCCGCCGCGATCGACGAGAACACCGTCGCCGTACTGCTCGAGCCCATCCAGGGCGAGGCCGGCATCATCGTGCCGCCGGACGACTACCTGCCCCGCGTGCGCGCACTGTGCACCGAGCACAGCGTGTTGATGATCGCCGACGAGATCCAGTCCGGCCTGGCCCGCACCGGACGGACCTTCGCGTGCGACCACTGGGGAGTGGTCCCCGACGTCTATCTCCTCGGCAAGGCACTCGGTGGCGGCGTCGTCCCACTCTCGGCCGTGGTAGCCGACCGCGACGTGCTCGGCGTCCTGCATCCCGGCGAACACGGCTCCACCTTCGGCGGCAACCCGCTGGCGGCGGCGATCGGTACCACCGTGGTCGCGATGCTCGCGCAGGGCGACTTCCAGTCGCGCTCTACCGAACTCGGAGCTCACCTGCATCGCCGGCTGAGCGATCTGATCGGTCACGGCGTGCTCGCGGTACGCGGTCGCGGACTGTGGGCAGGCGTGGACCTCGACCCCGCCCTTGGCACGGGGAAGCACGTCAGCCTGTTGCTGGCCGAGCGTGGCGTCCTGGTGAAGGACACCCACGGCTCCACGCTTCGCTTCGCCCCGCCGCTGGTCATCACCGAGTCGGAGATCGACTGGGCCGTGGATCGTTTCGCTGCCGTACTGGCAGTACAGGGTTAAGTTCGACTCACTTCGCCCCGCAGCACTGCTCAGAGGCACCATGGCATCACCCTCACCGACGGTGGACTTGACCGAACAGATGCTGCTACCTGAATAAGCTGTTCGCCAACATCTTCAACGGATGGCCTGAACTGGTACACCTGGATCGCCTTCAGCGCATGGGTGTTGGTCGTGTGGGCGTTCTACCTGCTCTGGGGTCGGCACCACAGCGCACTCAACGATGGGGGCGACGGCGTCATCGCCTCCGCGGCACCGGGACTCGAGGACGTCGAGATCATCACGCCGAAGGATGCCCCATGACCATCGTGGTCGGGTACCTGGTCGGCAAGGGTGGGCTGGCGGCGCTGCACCTCGGCGTCGAGGCGGCCAGGACGCTCAAGACGTTGCTCGCCGTCGTCACCGTCGTCCCCAAGCCGTGGACCACGCCGTCCCCCGCACGCATCGACGCCGAGTACGCCCAGTACGCCGATCGACTGGCAGCAGACTCGGCCACCCAGGCACGGCAATGCATCGAGTCCCTGGACGCCGGCCTCGAGGTCACCTTTCACAAATATGCGCACCGGTCGGCGCCCGGCGGGCTGTTACAGGCCGTCGAGGAGCTGAAGGCCGACGTGCTGGTGCTGGGCTCCGCTGCGGACGGCACGCTCGGACAGGTGGTGCTTGGCTCGACCGCGGACCGGCTGCTGCACTCCTCACCGGTGCCGCTGGCGGTCAGCCCGCGCGGCTACCGCGGCTCCAAGACACATGGCCTGACCCGGCTCACCTGTGCGTACCCGGGCACGCCCGAGTCGCATCAAGTGGTCGAGCGCGTCGCGACGCTGGCCGCGCAGCTCGGGGTCCCGATGCGGGTGATCACCTTCGCCGTGCGGGGCCGCACCATGTACCCGCCAGAGACCGGTTTGCACGCCGAGGACTCGATCCTCGAATCATGGGCCTCGAATGCGCGAGAAGCGTTGGCCAAGTTGAAGACCGACGGCCTGGTCGGCGACGACGTCGTGTTGCAGGTGGTCACCGGCAACGGCTGGGATCAGGCACTCGACGCCGCGGAATGGCACTACGGCGAACTGCTGGCCATCGGCACGTCGCCACAGGGCGCGATCGCGCGGGTGTTCCTTGGCTCGAAGGGCGCGAAGATCGTGCGCCACAGCCCGGTACCCGTGCTGGTGCTGCCCAACTAACGGTCGAAGGTCTCCGCAAGCAGGTCGACGAGGCTTGCCCAGGCGCGCCGCGACGTGGTTTCGTCGTACAGGATTCCGCGCTCGGGGGCGTTGGCGAACGGTGCCATGAACGCGTGCATCGCGTGCCCGTAGGCGTGCAACTGCCAGTCCGCTCCGCGCTCGGTCAGTTCGGCCGCCAGTGCCACGACGTCCGATGGCGGGGCGAAGGGATCGTCCCAGCCGTGGTATACGGCGATCCGGGTGGCGATCGGCGCGGTGGGCGGTTGCGGCAGCGCGGTGAGGAGGCCGTGGAAGCTGCCGACGGCCTTGAGGTGCGTGCCGTGCCGCGCCAGGTCGAGCATGCACAGACCGCCGAAGCAGAATCCGATGGCGGCCATGGCGTCCCGCTGGAGCTCCGGCAACGCGGTGAGAATATCCACCACACCAATGAGCCTGTCCCGCAACGCGTCCCGATCCTGGATGAACTCCGACATTGCGGCCGCACAGGCGTCGGGGCCTGCGAGGGTGGCGGCGCGCCCGAACAGGTCCACGGCCACCGCCCGATAACCCAGGGCCGCCAGCCGCTGACAGAACTCGACCTGGGCGTCGCTTCGGCCCTCCATGCCGTGGAACACCAGCACGGTCGGGGCGTCCGCGTCCTCGCCGGAGCAGATCACCCCTTCGAAGTCGAGGCCGTCGTGGACGTAGTCGAACGGAAGTGCGGTCAACGAGGTCATGACGCGAACGTTCCCACACCACGCGTGCCGACGGAAGCGCCGTTCGCTCAGCGCTTATCAGCGGGGGTCAGTACTTTGCGGTCCCGCGGTCGACCGCGATCTGGGAACCGGAGATAGTCGCCGACCCGTCGCCGGCCAGCCAGGCCACCACGTCCGAAACCTCTTCGGGCGTCATGAATTCCTGCAGGCCCTTCTTGCCCTCGTGATTGACGGGCTTGTACGGCATCGGGGAGAAGCTGTGCAGGTAGCTCGGGTACCTGCCGAAGACCTCCATCATGGCCTCCTTCTCGACCATCGGCGTGTCGATCGAGTACGGGTGAATCGAGTTGACTCGAATCCCGAACTCCCCCACCTCGATTGCCAATGCGTTGGTGATGGCCACCAGGCCGTGCTTGGACGCCGAGTAGTGCCCGTTGCCGGGCGTAGCCTTCGTTCCGGCCGACGAACTCACGATGATGATCGATCCGCCGTTGCCTGCCTCGATCATCGCTGGCACGGCGGCGCGGATGGTGCGCCACGTGCCGTTGAGGTTCACGTCGATGACGCTGTCCCACTGCTCCTCGGACATCTCGAACATCCGGCCCCAGCTGAGGATCCCCGCGTTGGCGACCACGATATCGAGCCGGCCGAACTGTTCGATGGCGTCAGCGACGACCTGTTGTTGCGCGGCGAGATCCCGGATGTCGACCTCACGGGCGAGTACCTTGCGGCCGGCCGCCTCCACCTGGCGCACGGTGTCGGCGAGTTCCTCGGACGTGGCGGCGGGGTAGGTGAGAGTGTCGGAGACCGGTCCGCAGATGTCGATGGCGACGATGTCGGCGCCTTCCGCGGCCAGGCGCACCGCATGCGCCCTGCCCTGCCCGCGCGCGGCTCCGGTGATGAATGCAACCCGTCCGTCAAGAGTTCCTGCCATCGCGCAATCCTTTCGTCCGCCCGCGCCAAGGCTAGCAGCCGAACTGGAACGTGTTCTAGTAATCCCGTCGCCGGGATTGTCAGTAGTCGACCGGATCGCGGATGATCGGGCAGGTCATGCAGTGTCCGCCGCCGCGACCGCGGCCCAGTTCGGCGCCGACGATCGTAATGACCTCGATGCCCGCCTTGCGCAGCAGCGAGTCGGTGTGGATGTTGCGGTCGTAGGCGAACACCGGGTGCCGAGTCGCGGGGCAACAGCGCGAAGGTCTGCATATTGTCGACGATGTCCGGATAGATGGTCACCACGTCGCGGTCGGCGAAGGTGAACACCGTGTCGAGGTGCATCGCCGCCCGCAGCTTGGGCATCCCCGCGACGATCACACCTGGGTGATGGCCTGCCGCGAGGTCCGCTCGCTCATGCCCATGACGACGACGCCGTTGCCGGGCACCAGCACGTCGCCGCCCTCGATTGTGGCCATCCCCCAAGACTTTTCGGGATCGCGCCACCAGACCCGCGAGCCGACGAGTCGGGGTGGAACTCGTAGATCGCCTTCATCAACAGCGTCTCGTCGTGACGGGCCTCCCAGACCAGGGGATTCATCGTGTGGCCGCCGTAGATCCAGCAGGTGGTGTCGCGGGTGTAGAGCGTGTCGGGCAGCGGCGGCATCAGAGACTCCGTCCAGCGCCCGGTAGCCCGACGTGATCTCCGCAGGCAGGTCGCGAGTGGACATGCCGCCGATCAGCAGCTCGGCCAGCTTGCGAGGCGGCAGCGAGTCAAGGAACCCGCGGGTGTCGTCGACCAGTCCCAGCCCCACCTCGTTCGGCACGATCTTGCGGTCCAACAGCCAGGCCTTGGTCACCGGGTCGGACATCGTCTCGGTCAGCACGTTGTGCAACTCGAGCACTTCGACGTCGCGGTCGCGCATCTTGTCGATGAAGTCGAAGTGGTCGCGCCGCGCGTTCTGCACCTACAGCACGTCGTCGAACAGCAGAACGTCACAGTTGGTCGGCGTGAGGCGTTCGTGGGCCAGGCCCGGCGAGCAGACCAGTACCGTGCGCAGCTTGCCGACCTCGGAATGCTCGGTGCGACGTGCGATCTGGTCGGCTCAGAGGTCGGAGATGATCTGCTGACGCTTGCTCGCGTACTCCGTCTCGGAGATCGCGCCCGTCGCACGCAACGTCTCGAGCTCCTGCAACCGTTGTGACGTCGACGGTTCCGGTGGCGCCATGGCGGTGAACGACTGCGCCGACGACGGCGGCGCCATGTGTGCAGGCGGGGGCGCTTGCTGGGCGGCAGTACGACGCACCACGTTCATCACCTGCTGGCGCACCACCGGGTTGGACCGGATGTCGATGGTGCCGTTCATCGCAACGTTGTTGGCCTTGAGGATCTGCATGATCTCCATCAACGGCGCGGCCTGTCCGGAGAGGTCGTACGTCCGGTTGTCCTCGGCGAGGGTGAACTGCGCAGGCACCATCCCGACCACCAAAGCGCTTCGCTTCCAATCGATCTGGTACTGGTTGGTGGCCGGGTCGACCAGCAGGACGAGCTTGCGTCCTGTGATCATCGGCAGCCGGGACACCGAGGCGATCACCGAGTCCTGCGTGTCGAACGGAGTCAGACCCGGCCCCTCGACGTGAAGGTGGAGCTTCACCAGTGGTTGGTCGTTGATCCGCGTGCCGGTCTCGTTGATTCCGGTGATCTGTGCCAGCGCCAGCACGCCGCTGGCTTCCAGCATCTGGGTCTTGGCGTCGGACTTGGCCCCGAAGTTCGCCAACGCCAGCGCGATCAAGACGTCGGCGGCGGTGATCAGCAGACCGACCCAGAACATCCACTGGATGTACGGGCGGGTGCCCTGGCCGAGGGCGAAGTACACCACCAGGAAGATGGGCCCCACCAGGCCACCGCACACCAGCACCATGATCTGTGACTTCAGATAGCGACCCAACATCTGCCACGCTCCTCGGTTCGCCGGGCGTTGGCTCGCCGGACGGTCTCGGAGGTCAGATTAGCGCCAACCCGCAACATTTGGCCCCGTTGTGCAACTGTGTGGCTGCTGTCAAGGGCCCGAAGGCCGGGATATCGTCGGTTCGTGCCTCCGGCGGCGAGCACCACGCGATCCCGCTGGATCCTGGGTGCGGTCGCGACGGCATTGTTCTGCGTGCAGATCGACTACTTCGCGATGAATCTGGCACTGCCGCGGATGGCCGGCGAACTCGACAGCAGCGCCACCGACCTGCAGTGGGTCATCAGCGTCTACATGCTGACGCTTGGCGCGTTCATGGTGCCGGCCGGACGGATCGGCGACCTGTTCGGGCGGCGCAGGGCGCTCCTGGCCGGCGTGGCCCTGTTCGGTGTCGCTTCTGCGTTGTGCGCCGTGGCGCCGTCCGCGGGGGCCCTCATCGGCTTCCGCGCACTCCAGGGCTTGGGTGCGGCGTTCATCTTCCCCGTGTCGGTGAGCGTGTTGACCAACGCCTTCCCCGCCACGCGGGCCGGGTATGCCATCGGATTTGCCTACGGCATAGCGGGATTGGGCAATGCCGCGGGTCCATTGGTCGGCGGTCTGCTCACCGAGACGATCGGCTGGCGGTGGATCTTCTGGCTGCTCGTCCCGGTGACGGTGATCGCCTTCGTCATCGGGGCGCTGACGATCACCGAGTCGTCCGACGGCACGGCGCCCCGCCGGATCGACCTCATCGGCCTTGCCCTGATCACACTGGGGATCGGGTTGTTCACGTTGACCTTCGACCGTGCCGCGGCCTGGGGCTGGCTCTCACCCACCACGGCCGCGGCATTCGCCGTCTCGGTCGCGTTGCTTGTCGCGTTCGTCATCGCCGAGAGCCGGATCCGCTGGCCACTGATCGATCTCTCACTACTGCGCGATCCCCGGTTCGTGGTCGTGGTGCTCGCGGGCACCGTCTGCAACGTCGCCTACGGCATCACGATCTACCTGTCGACGCTGAACCTGCAGCAGGTTCGCGGCCTCGACCCACTCATGGCCGGTCTGGCGTTCCTCGGCCCGTCTGCCGGCGCCGCCATCGGCGGCGCGCTGTCCGGCAGGCTCGCGACGAAGTTCGCGCCCCTCGTGGTGGTGGGTGTCACCGGGACGCTCGCCGCCATCTCCCTTGCGGCACTGGCAGTCTCACACGACTGGGTGGTCTACCTGAGCGCCCTGACGGTGTGTGGCTTCACGATGGGGCTGGTGTATGCATTCACCACCGTGGCGACGCAGACCGTCGTACCGCCCGAACGCGCAGGCGCGGCGGCAGGGTTGACGTTGACGTCGCTGGTCACATTGGCGGGTGTCGGCGTAGCGGTGTCGGGTGCGGTGCTCGAGATGCTGCAGCGGTCCGAAGCGTCTCCCATGTCGATGGCAGACGGAATTACCGCGATCCTTCTGGTGCTTGCCGCCGTCCTGCTGCCAGCGTCGGCTGCGGTGCTGTTCTACCGGCGCGAGCGCGTGTCCTGAACGCTACTGCTCAGAACCCGATCCCGATCGGAGTGCCGGGTATCCCGATCCCGACCCCGGGAAGACTGGGCAACTGGGGCGGACCGATCTGCGGCAGCTGGGGCGGACCGATCTGTGTCCCGATCGGGGTCCCGGGAATGCCGATCGAGGTGGGCACCGAGGGCACGCCGATCTGCGGAACCACCGCAGCAGGCACGGCCAAGGCCGCAGCCACCTGATCGGGACCAGGGAGGCCAACCCCCGGAAGGCCCACGCCGGGAACGCTCAGGCCGTTGCCGCCGTAGTACCCCAAGTTGGCCAAGATCAGGGTGTTCACCAGATTGCCCGCGTTGTTGCCGACGATGTTCAGCGCGGTAGTCCCGATCGCGGTTCCGGCGCCGACGATGGCACCGGTCGTGGCATCCGCGCCGGAATTCTGCCAGAGGTAAGAGGCCGCGGCGTTCTGCAGATTCGAGTTGAGGTCGTTCCAGTCGAGACCGTTCACATCACCGCTGGGCCAGGTGACCGTGGGAAGCGCGACAGTCGGCGCTGAATCGGAGACTGGGGCGGGCGCGGTCGGCGCGATCGCAGCCATCGCGGGGTTCTGCAGAATCTCCGAGTTGGCACCGGCGGAGCTGGCGGCAGGCGCAGCGGCCGGTGCCGCCACGGGAGCCGGTGCAGGCGCGGGTTCGGGAACCAACGCCGCAGCGGGCGCCGCAGGAACGGGCTTCGACTCGATGTCGGCGGGTATCGGCGCCTGTTGCGACACGACCGGCGCGGACACCCCGGTGACCGTCCAGACCAGCACGATGACCGCGACCAGCAGGGCGATGACGCCGGCGATGCCGACGACGATGGCGAGCCGCAGCAACCGCTCAGGTGACGGCGACAGGGGTGGTGCGTAGGCCGGAATCGGCTCGGTCAGATCCATTACCATGAGGGGCTCCCCCGGTCCCGCTGAATTCCGCCGTAAAGGGCTTACCACGGGCGTGCGTCACACGTTTACATTTGAGGGCCCCAGATTAACACCTCGAGCAACCGGACGCGTCTCGCTCGGATCGCGTAGATCGCTTACGGCCCTTGGGAACCCGGCCGACACGAACCGTCGCGTAACGCGCGATACGTTGCTAGAACGGTTGGTGGCGACGGAATTTCGACGGTGCCCCGATATCCGAATGGCACCCGCGATTGCCGATATGCACGGCACTCGTCGAAATGGCCGATCAGCAGTCGCCGCTGCGTTGAACGTCGACGATCAGGAACGAGAAGTTGTCCTCGGCACCGTTGGCGCGCGTGGTTTCGATGATCCGGGCCGCGCAACCGTCGAGATCGGGCTGCTCGACCGCTGCGGTGAGTTCGTCGGACGACATCATCCCGCTGACCCCGTCGGAGCACATCAGGTAGGTGCCGGGCTGCAGGGGCAGCGTCAGCACGTGCGGCCGAACCGGACCCGGCTGGCCAAGTGACTGGGTGATGATGTTCGTCGGCCGGCCTGCGGCGTCGAAGACCGAGTCGTCGACGGAGATCTGTTCGACGAGTCCTCCGGCGATCGAGTAGATCCGACTGTCGCCGACGTTGAACGCCAGGAGCTCGTCGGCGAGAAGGCACAGCCCGGCGACCGTCGTTCCGAGCCCGCCCAGGTCGTTGCCGGCACCGACGGCACGCACGTGCTCGCTGATGGCCTCCAGCGCCGTTGACACGTCCTGCGGGCTGCGCCACCCCGGCGATACCTGCGCGATCACCGTCAGCGCCACCCGGCTGGCCAGGTCGCCCCCGACGTGCCCGCCCATGCCGTCGGCGACCGCGCACACGAATGGTGACGTCGGCGCGAAATGCATTGTGACGAGCGATCCGTCGTGCGTCTGGCATTGCCAGCCCGCGACCAGGACGGCGTCCTCGTTGCGCTTGCGCAGCAGGCCTACGTCGGTGAACGCGCGAACCGTGAGCCGTGTCATTCCCCGCGGCCCGATCGGCTGACCAGCACTCGCCCGTGGGCGCCCAAGCCAACCGATGCACTTTTCACGTAATCGTCCTCACTGTTGCCGACGCTCCCAATGCAAGCATCAACTGGCCGTCTGCACCACAGGAAACGAAAGCGGCGCCCACCCGATCGGGTGAGCGCCGCTCCGTCGTAGGGGCTGCCTACTTGTTGATCTTCGTCACGCGGCCTGCGCCGACGGTACGGCCACCCTCACGGATGGCGAACCGCAGACCCTCGTCCATGGCGATGGGCTGGATCAGCTTCACCGAGATGTCGGTGTTGTCGCCGGGCATCACCATTTCGGTGCCCTCCGGCAACGTCACGACACCGGTCACGTCGGTGGTGCGGAAGTAGAACTGCGGACGGTAGTTGTTGAAGAACGGCGTGTGGCGGCCACCTTCGTCCTTGGACAGGATGTAGACGCTGCCCTCGAACTCGGTGTGCGGGGTGGTGGTGCCGGGCTTGACCACGACCTGGCCACGCTCGACGTCCTCACGCTTGACACCACGGACCAGCAGGCCGACGTTGTCGCCCGCCTGGCCCTGATCGAGCAGCTTGCGGAACATCTCGACACCGGTGACGGTCGTCTTGGTGACGGTCGGCTTGATGCCGACGATCTCGACTTCCTCGTTCACGTTGACCACGCCACGCTCGACGCGACCGGTGACCACGGTGCCGCGGCCGGTGATCGTGAAGACGTCCTCGACGGGCATCAGGAACGGCTTGTCGGTGTCGCGGACCGGGTCCGGAATCGACTCGTCCACGGCGTCCATCAGATCCTCGACGGCCTTGACCCACTCCGGGTCACCCTCGAGGGCCTTGAGCGCGGACACCTTGATGACCGGGGCGTCCTCGTCGAACTCCTGGGCGGCCAGCAGTTCGCGGACCTCCAGCTCGACGAGCTCCAGAAGCTCCTCGTCGTCGACCATGTCGGCCTTGTTCAGCGCGACCAGGATGTAGGGCACGCCGACCTGACGGGCGAGCAGCACGTGCTCACGCGTCTGCGGCATGGGGCCGTCGGTCGCGGCAACCACCAGGATCGCACCGTCCATCTGGGCGGCACCGGTGATCATGTTCTTGATGTAGTCAGCGTGGCCGGGGGCGTCGACGTGCGCGTAGTGACGCTTCTCGGTCTGGTACTCCACGTGGGAGATGTTGATCGTGATGCCGCGAGCACGCTCTTCGGGCGCATTGTCGATCTGGTCGAATGCGCGCGACTCGTTCAACGCCGGGTACTTATCGTGCAGAACCTTGGTGATTGCTGCGGTAAGCGTGGTCTTGCCGTGGTCAACGTGACCGATGGTCCCGATGTTGACGTGCGGCTTCGTCCGCTCGAACTTCGCCTTCGCCACTTCTGTGTCCTCCTGGACTGTGTTGGTGCTCGTTTAAAGCAGTGTTGATGTTTTCAGTTGTGTGGTGGCCAACGGGTCAGCGTACAGCCCCCGACCCGTGTGTTACTGACCCGTCGCCTTCGCGATGATCTCCTTCGACACGTTCGCCGGAACCTCTGCGTACGAGTCGAACACCATGGAGTAGTTCGCCCGGCCCTGGGTCCGCGACCGTAGGTCGCCGACGTAGCCGAACATCTCCGACAGTGGCACATGCGCCTTGACGATGCGCGCACCGCTGCGCTCCTCCATGGCTTGGATCTGCCCACGGCGGGAGTTCAAGTCACCGATCACATCACCCATGTAGTCCTCGGGTGTGGTGACCTCGACGGCCATGACTGGTTCCAGGATGACCGGCTGCGCTTGCGCGGCAGCCTTCTTCAGTACCTGGGAACCGGCGATCTTGAAGGCCATTTCCGACGAGTCGACGTCGTGGTACGCGCCGTCGAGCAGGGTGAGCTTCAGGTTCACCAGCGGGTAGCCGGCCAGCACGCCGTACTGCATGGCGTCCTGAGCACCGGCATCCACCGACGGGATGTACTCGCGCGGGATGCGGCCGCCGCTGACCTTGTTCTCGAACTCGTAGGTCGCACCGTCCTCGCCGCTGAACGGCTCGATGCTGACGAGAACCTTCGCGAATTGGCCGGAGCCACCGGTCTGCTTCTTGTGGGTGAACTCGACCTTGTCGACCTTGCGCTTGATGGTCTCCTTGTAGGCGACCTGCGGCTTGCCGACGTTGGCCTCGACCTTGAACTCGCGACGCATGCGGTCCACGAGGATGTCGAGGTGAAGCTCGCCCATGCCGCCGATGACGGTCTGACCGGTCTCGTTGTCCTGGTGGACCTTGAAGGTCGGGTCTTCCTCGGCGAGCTTCTGGATCGCCAGGCTCAGCTTCTCCTGGTCGCTCTTGGTCTTGGGCTCGATAGCCACCTCGATCACCGGATCGGGGAAGGTCATCGACTCGAGCACGACCTGCTGGTTCGAGTCGCTCAAGGTGTCACCGGTGGTGGTGTCCTTCAGGCCGATCACCGCGTAGATGTGGCCGGCTGCGGCCGTCTCGACCGGGTTCTCCTTGTTGGAGTGCATCTGGAACAGCTTGCCCAGCCGCTCCTTCTTGCCCTTGGTGGCGTTGATGACCTGCGCGCCGGAGTCGACCTTGCCCGAGTACACCCGGATGTAGGTCAGCTTGCCGAAGAACGGGTGCGTGGCGACCTTGAACGCGAGCGCCGAGAAGGGCTCGTCGGTCGACGGCCTGCGCACGACCTCGACGTCCTCCTTGCCGGGTGCGTGACCGATCGCCGCCGCCACGTCCAGCGGGGTCGGCAGGTAGTCGATGACGGCGTCGAGCATGGGCTGCACGCCCTTGTTCTTGAACGCGCTGCCGCACAGCACCGGGTAGATCTCGGAGTTGATCGTCAGCTTGCGGATCGCACCCTTGATCTCCTCGACGGTGAGTTCCTCGCCACCGAAGTACTTCTCCAGCAAGACCTCGTCGGTCTCGGCGACCGTCTCGAGCAGCTTGGTCCGGTACTCCTGGGCCTTCTCGGCCAGGTCAGCGGGGATCTCGATGGTGTCGTAGGTCTCGCCGAGCTTGGTCTCGCCGCGCCAGACCTTGGCGTTCATCTCGACCAGGTCGACGATGCCCTCGAAGTCGCCCTCGGAACCGATCGGCAGCTGGATGGGCAGCGCCCTGGCACCGAGGCGCTCCTCGATGGTGCGCACGGTGAAGTAGAAGTCCGCGCCGACCTTGTCCATCTTGTTGACGAAGCAGATGCGCGGTACGTCGTACTTGTCGGCCTGGCGCCAGACCTGCTCGGACTGCGGCTCGACGCCCTCCTTGCCGTCGAAGACGGCCACCGCACCGTCGAGCACGCGCAGGCTGCGCTCCACCTCGACGGTGAAGTCGACGTGTCCCGGGGTGTCGATGATGTTGATCTGGTTGCCGTCCCAGAAGCATGTGGTGGCGGCGGAGGTGATGGTGATCCCCCGCTCCTGCTCCTGCTCCATCCAGTCCATCGTGGCGGCACCGTCGTGCACCTCACCGATCTTGTAGCTGATACCGGTGTAGTAGAGGATGCGCTCGGTCGTCGTCGTCTTACCGGCGTCGATGTGCGCCATGATGCCGATGTTGCGGACCTTGGTCAGGTCGGTCAGCACGTCCTGTGCCACGGCTGTCTTCCCACTCTTTCGCTAGTTTGGTTGCTGTTCAGTTGCGCCCGGCAGAACTACCGCCGGCTGCAAATCACCAGCGGTAGTGCGCGAAGGCCCGGTTCGCCTCTGCCATCTTGTGCGTGTCCTCACGCCGCTTGACGGCAGCACCCAGGCCATTGCTGGCGTCGAGGATCTCGTTCGCCAGACGCTCGACCATGGTCTTCTCGCGGCGCGCCTTCGAGAAGCTGACCAGCCAGCGCAGTGCCAGCGTGGTCGAGCGCTCGGGTCGCACCTCGACGGGAACCTGGTATGTCGCGCCACCGACGCGGCGGCTGCGCACCTCGAGGGCGGGCTTGACGTTGTCGAGAGCGCGCTTCAGGGTGACCACCGGATCGGTACCGGTCTTGTCGCGGGCCTGTTCGAGCGCACCATAAACAATGCGTTCGGCCAGCGATTTCTTCCCGTCCAGCAGGACTTTGTTGACCAGCTGGGTAACCAGCTGCGAGCCGTAGACCGGGTCGTTGACCAGTGGGCGCTTCGGCGCGGGTCCCTTGCGCGGCATCAGCTCTTCTCCTTCTTGGCGCCGTACTTGCTACGCGCCTGCTTGCGGGACTTGACACCCTGGGTGTCCAGCGAGCCACGGATGATCTTGTAGCGCACACCGGGGAGGTCCTTTACACGACCACCGCGCACCAGCACCATCGAGTGCTCCTGCAGGTTGTGCCCCTCGCCCGGGATGTATGCGGTGACCTCGACCTGGCTGGTCAGCTTGACGCGCGCGACCTTCCGAAGCGCCGAGTTCGGCTTCTTCGGGGTGGTCGTGTACACGCGGGTGCACACGCCGCGGCGCTGCGGGCTGCCCTTGAGGGCCGCGGTCTTGACCTTGGCGATCTTGTCGCGGCGACCCTTGCGGACCAGCTGGTTGATGGTTGGCATGTACCGGCTTTCTGTGTTGCTTCTGCTTGTATTCGGTTGTTCTCAAGTCTGTGTACTGCGGGTTTCGCTCGATCGCTTACCCCGCGACCGGGCGTGTCGCACGCGCCCGCGCACCGATGTCTCGTCGATGCACCGTGGACATGCGAATTGGCCCGGCGTGCAGGCATGCTTGCGAAACTACTCAGCCGCAAGCGCCTCGGCCAGGCACGATGGACCACGATACCCGCCCACGGTAGGGCAGGTCAAAGCGCGTCGGACCCGCCCCCTCAGCGGCCCTCGATGCTCTTCGCGCAAGCGCTCATCGCCGCTCCATGCCGGCCGCCAGCCGCAACACCATGTCGGTGAACACGGCGTCGGTATCGACGTCGTCCATCACGCCGGTCATCTCCAACAGGACGAATCCGTGCAGCGCAGACCAGAACTCGAGCGCCGCATAGAACGCATTGTCGCCGTCCAGTCCATACGACGACAAGACCTCGATCACCGGACCCGCCGCGGCCCGCGTCGCCTCCGTGTACTCCGGGTCGTCCCCGCCCAGCGGCATCCGGGTGAACGCCGAGTAGCGGCCCGGATGGTGATGGGCGTAGCTGCGGTATGCGCTCGCCATCGACGACACCGCGTCATCGCGGGTGCGGCCGTCACCGACCGCGTTGAGCATCCCGAGAATGTCGTCGATGACCCGCATCCGGACGGTTCGCCGCAGGTCATCGAGGCTTTGCACGTGGTTGTACAGCGACGGGCCCTTGGTGCCGAGCTGGATCGCCAGGGCGTTGATGGTCAGGGCGTCCCAGCCCTCGCGGTCGAGGAACGTCAGGGCAGCGTTGACGATGGCCTCACGGCTGAGCTTGGTCGTGCGCGCCGGATTCCGCGGTCGACCGCTCACCGAAGGCGATTCCGGCCGAGCTGCCATGTGCGCGTCATCCTTCCTGGGGCGAGCGAAGCGACGGGAACGTTCGGTTCGTCATCGCTGGTCCCGCAGTTGGGCCAGCGAACGACTCTAGTTCACCCGCTGTTGGCTGAGCTGGGCGAGATGCTCGGTGATCGAACACAGATCGGGCAGCATCGCCGGGTTCATCGTCTGGATCGACCAGGTGACGACGTCGCCGCCCTTGGCCACATAGATACTGCAGGCGTTGTCGTCGAACGCCTTGAAGCCCTTGTTGCCGTCGAGCGACATCTCCGTCAGGGTGCGGCCGGCACCCGCTTCGAGCTTCCGCTCGGTGTCCAGGTCGCTGCCGCGGTACCACCACGTCGAGATGCCCATGCCGACACCGAACGTGCCGATCGCGGTGTTCTCCTGCCAGAAGCAGCCAGCGTCGCTGTCCACCACCCTGGTGAACAGCGACGAGCCGATCAGCTTGGTGACGTCGGCGTCGGTGACGCCATTGCAGGGCTCGCTGCGGAACCCGCTGCCGGTCGCGGGAGCCGCGGGCCGCTCGACGTGGTCGGGTCCGCACCCGGTCAGGGCCGATGCGTACGCGACCGCCAGCGCGGCCAGCCAGCCGGCTGACGTCGCAACCATCACAGGTCCGAGGACAACGTCGCCGCCAGCAGCTTCTCGGCGGCCTTGCACGGCTCGCCCCCGGCCAGGGGACGGAACTGCACCCACCACGTCACCACGCCCGTGCCTGCCGCCGCGGTGGCCGAGCAGGCCGCGTGGTCACCGCGGAGTTCGGCCAGGAATGCGGGGTGACGCTCGATATCGGTGTCGGTGATCGTCGCTCCGCGTTGCGCGGCCAACCCGCGTTCGCGGTCGAAGCTGCCGGTCTCGAACCACGAGAAGACGACGTCGATGAGGCCGGTCTGCCGGGCCAGCACGTACTGACAGACGGCACCGCTGTAGGGCCGCACCACGCTCTGCGCGTCGAGAGTCTGCTGAATCGAGTCGTCGGTCAGCAACCCACAGCGGTTATCGACGTAGCCATAGCTACGGTCGGGGTCGGGAACGGCGGGCGTGGCCCGTTGGGCCGCACCCATGACGGTCTGCGAGCACCCGACGGTCACCGCCGCGGCGACCGTCACAGCAGCAAGTCCCTTGACCCGGCATCGCATCGCTGCACACGCTACCCAGCACCGCGGGGCCGAGCGACTCATACGATCAGCCCGACCCGGATTGAACGGGCGAACTGGTGTCACCGGGGCCCCACAGCAACGTAGGCTGCGGTGATCGAAGTTGATGGCCGTTCTACCCGAACCGCCGACGCGAAGGGGTCCACCATGCGAATCAGGACGTTTGGCGGGTTGCTGGCAGCGGGCGTGATCGCGGCGACGGCGACGGCTGCCGTCGGATCACCCGTCGCGCAGGCCAAGAACGGCGACACCCATGTCACGGGGCAGGGCATCACCCAGACCCTCGACTGCAACGAGTCGACGCTCTTCGTGATGGGTACCGGAAACTACGTCACCGCCAAGGGAACGTGTTGGGGCATAGCGGTTCAGGGGTCGTCCAACGTCGTCGTCGCCGACAACGTCATCAACGACATCGTGGTGTACGGGTCCGACCAGACGGTGCTGTTCCACAACGGTGATCCCTCCCTTTGGGATCGCGGTCGTGAGCTGGGTATGACCAACCGCATCGACCGGGTTCCCGCGTAGTCTTGGGAGCCACGGCGGAGCCATGCCGTGGATCTCCCAGGAAGTGAGAAACCCATGCGCGCGCACTCCCGCGGACTGGTCGGAGCCGTCGGCGCCGCCTTCCTCCTACTCGGCCTGATCGGCTGCGGTTCGGCGAGCAAGGACACCAACCCGCCGACGGCGACGGCGGGCACCTCGGGCGCGCAGGTCGAAGTCGGCAACACCATCAACTACGGATCGTTCGGCACGACGGCCGACATCGACTGCGCCGACGGCAAGTCACTCAACGTCGGCGGCTCGAACAACACCCTGACCGTGAAGGGCACCTGCGCCAGCGTGAACATCGGCGGCGCGGACAACAAGATCACCTTCGACAAGGTCGACAAGGACATCAGTGTCGTCGGTTTGAACAACACCGTCACCTACAAGGACGGCGACCCCAAGGTCGACGACCTCGGTTCGGGGAACGCGATCAGCAAGGGCTGAGCATCAGGGGCCCGCGCGCAGGTACTCGCAGCGGACTTCTAGTTAGCGCATAAGGCGCACACATCGTCGACTCCTACCGTCGGTCGAATCAGGGTGATCAACCGGTGACATCCCTGCGCGATCTTCGGAGGGAATGAAACGCCATGCGCGACAAGGCAGTAACTGTCCAGGTCGACGCGGAAACCGCCGCGGTCACGTCTCGGTGGACCCGGCCGGTCGGGGTCAAGGTGTCCGACGTCACGCCGTCGTTCTGGGTGCTCAAGCTACTTACGACCGCGCTCGGCGAAGCCGCGTCTGACTATCTTCTCGGTGCGTACCGAGTCGTCGGCCTGGCGGTCGGCGTCATCGGTTTCGCCGTGGCGTTGACCCTGCAGCTGCGCGCGACGCGCTATCACCCCGCCGTCTACTGGGCGACGGTGGCGATGGTGGCCGTGGTGGGCACCATGGCCGCGGACCTCGTGCACGGCGAATTGGGTGTACCACTCGCCGCGTCCACCGTCGCGTGCGCGCTCGGGGTAGCGGTGACGTTCTGGGTGTGGCACCGCGTCGAAGGCACCTTGTCGGTCCACAGCATCGACACCCGTCGCCGCGAGGTGTTCTATTGGCTGGCAGTGTCATTCACGTTCGCCCTTGGCACCGCCGCGGGTGACCTCACGGCCGATCAGGTCGGCCTCGGCTTCCTCGGGTCGATCGTCTTGTTCGCCGTCGTGATCGCGCTCCCCGCGATCGGCTACTGGAAACTGGGACTCGGCAGCGTGGTCGCGTTCTGGTGGGCCTACATCGCGACGCGTCCCCTTGGCGCCTCGGTGGCCGACTGGCTGGGCAAGCCCGCGAGCCACGGCGGTCTCGGTTACGGCGACGGTGTCGTTGCGCTGATGTTGTTGGTGGTCGCCGTCGGACTGGTCGGTGTCGTAACCTTCCGGCCGCAATCGTCGCGCCGGGGGTCAGGCCCGCGAGCCGTGACGACCGGCGCCGCCAGCGAATCTCTGTGCTCCGGCCAATGATTCGGCGGCGACCCGCGACAGGCTGGCGAACTCGGCGTCCATCGCCTCGGTCTCGGACATGCCCCACTGGTTGAGCGCCGACAGCCGGTCCGCGCGCAGGCACAGCTGCGGAAGGGCGGCGAGCTCGGCGGCCAGTTCCTCCGCCGCCGCGCGGGCCTCCCCCTTCGGCACGACGCGATTGGCCAGTCCCATGGCCAGCGCCTCCTGGGCTTCGACGCCGCGTCCGGTCAGGATCATGTCCGTGGCCCGGCTGTGGCCGATCAACCGCGGCAACCGCACGGTGCCCCCGTCGATCAGCGGTACGCCCCAGCGGCGGCAGAAGACACCGAACACGGCATCCTCCTCGGCGACCCGCAGATCGCACCACAGTGCCAACTCGAGGCCGCCCGCGACGGCGTAGCCGCTCACTGCGGCGATGACGGGTTTGGTCAGCACCATCCGCGATGGACCCATGGGCCCCGGCCCGGTGCGGTGCGCCGGGTTCATGTCGGATGTGCCGAAAGCCTTGAGATCCGCTCCGGCGCAGAAGGTTCCGTTGTCGCCCCACAGCACTGCCACCGACGCGGAGTCGTCGCGGTCGAACTCCTCGAACGCCGCGAAGAGCGCGGCGGCGGCGGGACCGTTGACGGCATTGCGCGCCTCGGGCCGGTTCATGATCACCGTCGTCACGGGTCCGTTGCGCTCGACCCGAACGCCGCTCTCGGTAGTGGTCATGTCGCCTCCATCAATTCGGTGTCGTCTCGCCGCGCCACCAGTTCGGCGGCGAAGTCCTGGTAGGCCGAGCGAAGCTCGGCGCCGGGCCAGTCGTCGGGCAGAAGCTCCGCGGGCAGCACCGGGTCGGTGAGCAGGTGCCGCACCATCCCCGCGGCCGCGACGAAGCGGCGGGGAACGTTGGTGGCCTCGGACATGTCGCCGAGTAGTCGGCGCCCGGTGGCAACCCACTCGGTCAGGTCCCAGAGCCGCGCGGTGAGACCGGTCGGGTCGCCGTCGCGGGCCTGCAACACCCGCACCCGACCGCGCAGGGAGTCGGTCAGCTCCAACTCGAGGTTTGCCGGCCGCATCCACACGCCCTCACGTAATTCGGCGAATCGCTTGTCGTGCAACGTGGTACGCAGCGACGCACGGGTGCGTGCATCGATGCCTACGCTGGTGATCACCAATGTGGTCCACGTGCCGTCCCACCGCCGCAGCCTGGGGTCCAGCGCGTCGTCCTGACGCCGTTGCCTGGCCAACAGCCGCTCGGAGAGCCGGTAACCGTCGGCTGACCGGACCAGGTCTCCCGCGCCGACCATCCGGGTCAGCGCCACCCGCAGTGTCGGTTCCCTGATGTCGAAATCGGCTGTCAGCGTGACCAGTTCGCTCACCGACGCCCAGGCCGGGTGCGCCCCGAGCAGCACGCTCAGCACCACCGACCTCGCCGTCAGACGGGAGAGCGCCCTGGGCATCCGGCTACACTCCGGAGGTCTTGCGGCCCGCGTCGCCGTAGGGTTCGTCGCGGCTCTTCACCGCGTCTCGGAAGCCGTGCTCGCGCGCCTCGGCGACGAACGCGTGTCCTTCTGGGGTGTGCCTGGCGACGCCGTCGAAGACGGTGCTCACCATCCGGCTGGTCGCAATGCCCTGGTTCAGCAACGCCGTGTTGAGCGCCAACTTGGCCATGATCAGCTGATTGACCGGCATGGCCGCAATGCGCTCGACGAGTCGTTCGGTGCGCTCGTCCAGGTCGGCCGGTTCCGGTGCCTCGATCGCCAGGCCCCATTCCGCGGCCTGGGTCCCGCTGATGCAATCCCCCGTGAACAGAAGGCGTTTCGCGCGCTGGTCACCCAGGCGGTGCGCCCACAGCCCTGCGGCGGGCACACCCCACACCCGCATGGGTGGATAGCCGATCTTGGCGTCCGAGGCCGTGATCACCTGGTCGGCGTGCAGGGCGATGTCGGTGCCGCCCGCGACGCAGTAGCCGTGGATCTTGACGACCGTCGGCTTGTCGCAATGCATCAGGCTCGAGAAGCCTCGGACGAACCGGCTCATCATCTGATAGTCGATCATCGGATCCCAGGGCTGTTCGGGCAGATGGTTGACCGCCTGGGTCTTGCCGGAGAGCACCGTGTCCTGGTACGGGCTGCCACCACCCGCGGACGAGGATCCCTCGGCGTATGCGGAGAGGTCGAATCCGGCGCAGAAGCCCTGCCCCCTGCCGGATACCAGGATCACGTGGACGTGCGGATCGAGATCGGCACGCTCGACGAGCGCCGACAACTCCAGCGGCGTGTCGGCAACGATCGCGTTGCCCTTCTCGGGGCGGTTGAAGGTGATTCGTGCCACCCGGTCCGTGACCTCGTAGGTCATGGTCTTCAGGTCGTCGAAGTCGACGGGCCTGATCGCGTGAGTCATCCCTTGACCAGCGCGCGCTCGATGATCGGCGCGAGGTCCAGTCCGGTGGGCAGCGTTCCGAACGCACCACCCCACTGCCCGCCGAGCCGGCTGGCCAGGAACGCCTCGGCGACCGCGGGGTGACCGTGCCGCACCAGCAGCGACCCCTGCAGCGCCAGCGAGATGTCCTCGGCCACCTTGCGCGCCCGGTACTGGATGGTCTCGAGATCGTCGAGTTGCGACCGCAGCGCCACGACGTGCGAGTCCAGCCGCGGGTCCTGACCACCGGTGCGGGACAGCTCGTCGAACAGCACGTCGACGCACTCCGGCCGGGTTGCCATGGCGCGCAACGTGTCCAGCGCGCTGACGTTGCCGGAACCCTCCCAGATGCCCATCAACGGCGCCTCCCGGTACAGCCGGGGCATGCCGGACTCCTCGACGTAGCCGTTGCCGCCAAGGCACTCCATCGACTCGGCGGCGTGCGGCGTGGCCCGTTTGCACACCCAGTACTTGCCCGCGGCCAGACCGATCCGGCGCAGCAGCGTCTCCCGGTCGTCGCCGCGCACCGCGTGGTCGGTGGCACCGGCCATCCGCATGGCGAGCATGGTGGCCGCTTCCGCCTCGACCGCGAGATCGGCGAGCACGTTGCGCATCAGCGGCTGGTCGATCAGATACGCGCCGAACGCCTTTCGGTGCTGCGCGTGGTGGATGGCCCGGGTCAGGCCGGTGCGCATGCTGGTTGCACTGCCGAGCGTGCAGTCCAGCCGGGTGAGGTTGACCATCTCGATGATGGTTGCGACGCCGCGGCCCTCCTCGCCGACCAGCCACGCCGTGGCTCCGTCGTACTCGACTTCGCTGGACGCGTTGGCGTGATTGCCCAGCTTGTCCTTCAAGCGCGCCAGGTTCATTCGGTTGCGGGTGCCGTCGGGCAGCACGCGCGGCAGGAAGAAGCAGCTCAATCCGCCGGGCGCCTGGGCGAGCACCAGGAAGACGTCGCACATCGGCGCCGAGGTGAACCACTTGTGCCCGCGCAACGAGTAGCTGCCGTCGCCGTTGGAGGTGGCCTCCGTGGTGCCGGCGCGGACGTCGGAGCCGCCCTGCTTCTCGGTCATCGACATGCCCGCGGTGATCCCGGCCTTAGTAGTCGGCACCTTCAGCTCGGGGTCGTACGACCGGCTGGTCAGCAGCGGCTCGTAGACGGCGGCCAGTTCGGGGTTGTGACGCAGTGCGGGGACGACGGCGTAGGTCATCGAGATCGGACAGATGTGACCGGCCTCGGGTGTCCACACCGAGGTCTTCGCGGCGCGCACCACGTGGGCGCCTGCGCGGTCGTCGGCCCATGGCGCGGCGTGCAGGCCATGGCCAACCGCGACGGTCATCAGTTCGTGGTAGGCGGGGTCGTACTCGACCTCGTCGATGCGATTGCCGTAACGGTCGTGGGTGCGCAGGATCGGCTGGTTGCGATCGGCAAGCTCCCCCCACCGTTGCGCCTGCGCGCCACCGCCGAGGGCGCCCAACTCGTTGACCTCGTCGAGGCCCCACTGACCGCCCTCCCGGATCAGGCCCTCGGTGAGCACCGGAGACGTGGCCGGGTTGTAGTTCTCCAGGGGCGGGACCTGATTGGTGACGACGTGCGTATCTCCCATGCCTCCATGTTACATTTTTCCGACAGCCGCACAAGAGTCGTAACACGGATACCGGGCTGCAAACGCGCACGCTCGCGGGCAAGGTGGATCGCGTGAAAGCGAATACCTCCGTCCGGGCCACGGCGCTCGACCTCGACCCGCAACCGGTCGCTCCAGATCAGGCGCTCAGCGGCCAACCCCGCACCGGCGTGCACACCCTGACGGAGTTCGGCGGCCTCGACGTCGGCGTGTGGGAGATGACGCCGGGGGTGATGAGCGATGTCGAATCCGACGAGGTCTTCGTGGTGCTGTCCGGTTCTGCCACAGTCGAATTCGCCGGCGAGGACGAGACGCTGCACATTCGGGCCGGCGACGTGGTGTGCCTGGCCGCAGGCGCCAGGACGGTCTGGTCGGTCACCGAGACACTGCGCAAGGTCTACCTCGCCTGACCTGGGTGGTTCGCGAAGAACGTCCAGATGACGCTCGTCGCGTTCAGCGCCGGTGACGGCGGGTCGGCACCCCCACGAACCTGCTGGCCGCCCGGCCACTGATGCCCGGCACCGTCGATGGTGATCAACGTGACGCCACGACCGTCGGCGCACGCAGCGCTCGACGTCGACACCGGTCCGTCGGTACTGACGGCCGGCGGTCCGCATCGGTCGACGCCCCGCCAGAACGCGTTGACGTCCGGCACCGACGGACCGTCTATGCCCGCGACGCCATCACACAATTGCCCGTCGTAGCGGATGTTGCGGTCCGCGGTGCCGTGGACGTGCACGACCGACGTCGGGCGGGGCGACGGGCACGGGTCGAGTTGGGTGGCCGCATCGGGTCCGATCGCCGCGAACAGATCGGTGTTGCAGGCCAACGTGTAGGCCATCATGCCGCCGTTGCTGATGCCCGTCGCATAGACACGGGCCGGATCGATGGCGAGGTTGGCGGCGACGTCGCCGACCACGGCGCTGATGAAGCCGACGTCGTCGACGTTCTGCCGCGCGGGTCGGCCGCAGCAGCCGTTGACGTTCCAGGCCCGGCCGACACCGTCCGGATAGGCCACGACGAACTTTGCGCCGTCCGCCAATTCATCCCAGCCGTAGGATCTTTCGGCCTGCTGCCCACTGCCGAAGCCGCCATGCAGCATGACCACCAGCGGTGCCGGTGAGGCCACGCCATCGGGGACGTACAGCCGGTACTCGCGATCCAGCCCGCCAACGCTCAGCGAATGCGTGGTCGAGCCAGCGCCGAATCCCGGCGGCTCCGCCGAACCGGATGCCGCGCAGCCGGCGACGAGCAGCGCTGCGAACAGAGCCGTCAGTCGTGCGGCCATGACTCCACGGTAGGGACCAACGTGCGGTCCCGCCGCCACGCGTCGTACCGGTTGATGGCGCAGATGACGGCCGCGGCGAACGCCCACCCGAGCACGATGTCGACGACGTAGTGCTCGGCGGTGTAGACCAGCGTGAATGCCATGATCAGCACGTAGGCGACCAGCACCGGCCGCCACCTGCGATGCACCCGGCGCCACAGGAACGCCGCCACTGCCGCCGTCATCCCGGCGTGCAACGACGGAATGGCCGCGACCAGGTTGACGCTGGCCTGACCCTGGTCGATCAGCGCCGTGGCCGAGTGCAGATTCAGCTTGCCCCAGCCGCGCGCGACGATCCGCTCCACCCAGGCGTTCGCGCCGTCCTGACTGGTCTGCATTCCGCCAAGCAGGCCGCCGTCGGGCACGCCCCGTGCGGACCGGAACATGCACCCCGGGCCGGACGGGCCGCCGACGACGTCGACGGCCGTGCAGCGGGCGGCCGCCCACGGCGGTGCGGCGGGCAGCAGCGCGTAGACGATCAGCGTCGCGAACGACAGTCCGACGAACAACCGGACGAACGCCTTCCACTCGTCCCGGTCGCGGAGCCACAGCACGCCAGCCACCACGTACGGCAGGACGAAGAACGACATGTAGACGGTGCTGATGGCGACCTCCCACCACGGCGCGTGTGGCAGTTTCAGCCGTTCCTGCAACCACACCGTCGGCATCGTCCCGAAGAACAGCCAGCGGTCCGCGTCAGCCTGCCAATGCCACAGCGTCGGCCGGCCGATCAGCGTCGCCGCTCCCCGGCTCACGTCGTAGGCGAGCAACACCAACGCGAACGGCAGCCAGTCGCGGATGACGTAGAGCATGCGGCGGCCCTGGCCGATGCTGGCGGCCAGCAGACCCGTCGCGATGTAGAGCAACAGCAGCTCGCGGTTGAACGCGAACCCGTCGGTCACCGTCCGGTAGATCACCGCAGCGGCCCATGCGGCGATCGCGACCCACCGCACGATCTGCAGCGGGCGCTCACGCGTCGAGACGGGATCCTGGACGCACGTCAATGCAATTGACGGTTGCTCGTCGATTGCCGACACATGAGCCTTTCGGTACCGGGAGGGAGTGATTCCCGCGATTAGCCTAGTTAACCGTCGCGCCACCGCCAGTTTGGCGGCAGTTCAGTTAACAAGGGAACGTCGCCGTCGCGTCCGGTACTGGTGGTTCGTCGACGCGCGCGATACCCGTTTCGCCTGGTTTCGAAAAAACCAAACACGGGCAAACAAGATCAGATACCAAGGGCAACTTTCTATAAAAGACGTTGACCCCGATAAACACCGCAAACTATGACTATGAGCAAACATCTCGATCACCACCCAGCAATGCATTTAGTGCGCTAAACTGACGAGGACGTCAGAATCCAGTTTGAGGAGCTGACCTGCGAGCCAGATCGCGTCCGCGGGCAGTCAAGTACTGACCGGGGGGTCGTGGGGATGATGAAATACGGCAATTTCGTGGGTCGAGTTGGAGCCCTCGCAGTCGCGTTGGGCGTGGGGTCTGCCATCGCCGCACCGGCGGGAATCGCGTGGGCGAACCCCGACACGACGAGCGACTCGCCGTCGGCGGACGGTCAGGGCGCCGTGGGGGGCACCGACGCCACCGACCCATCCGCCGATTCGGCACCTTCACAGAACGGGCAGCCCGGCCGGACCGACGCTTCGTCGTTGGGAACGACGACGTCGCCGACGACGTCGCCGACGACGACGGACGCCGACAAGGGTTCGTCGGAGACCGTCGCGGTGGCGCCCGGCGTGACGGTGTCGTCCTCGGGTGGCGCCCAGTCATCGACCCACGACACCGTGTCGAATCCAGCCGAGCCGACCGACGGCACCGCCGGCCAAGCCGACGCGTCCGTCCAATCGGACACCACGGCCACACCGGCAACCTCGCCGTCACACAACAAGTTCCGCGACAGCGGGATGCCGTCGGACACAGCAATGTCGTCGGCCCCCGCCCCAAAGCCAACTCCGTCGA
>NZ_JAVRPS010000274.1:0-23684 GCF_032162105.1 Mycobacterium sp.
TCTCTGGTCAGCGCGGCGATGATTCTCGCGCTGGGCAGCCTAGGGCTGGTGGCGGCTCTGAACTGGCAGCCGCTGACGCTCCTGATCGACACCCTGTTGCGGTGGCCCAACGTGTCCACGGTGTTCAGCCAGGTCGCGTTGATCGCTTGCGCCGCAGGCAGTTGCGTGATGATTACGTCGGCCTCGTCCAGCCGAGGGCCCGCCACCATCAGGCGCATCGCGATCGTTCAGTACGTCGTGGCGGCGGTGATCGCCGTGCTGACTCTGGTGGCCTTCTTCATCGCACCGCAGCAGCCCGAGATGGCACCCGAGGAGTATCTGCGGCGCAACCTGGGTTCGGGGGGCACGTCGTTGTCGTGGCTGCTGCCGTTGCTCTACGTGCTGCTTGCGCTGACGCTGGTCGCGTGGGCGGGGGCTCGGCACTCCAACCGCACCCGCAGGGGCAGGGCGCTGTTCCTGTTCACCATCGGCATCGCGCTCATCGTGCTGGCGAGCGCCTTCTTCCTGCTGCGCGCAGCAGGCAACACCCGGTTCGTCGGGGTGGGCGCGGCGGCGACGCTCCTCGGCTGCGCGATGCTGGTGGTGGCCAGCGGCTCACTGCTGCCCAGTGTCGAGGACTGGTTCGGCGCCAGACGCGAACTTCGGATCATCCAACCGCTGCTCGAGGAGTTGAACGCCCGCCACCCCAATGTCGGGATCGGCGTGCGTCCGCGGGGGCCTCTGCTGTTCCGCGTCGCCGAGCAGATGTCGCTCATCTCCGACGCGCTGTACCTGGAGGCCACCCGAACGCTCGAAGACGAGGACAGCTTCCTCGACGACTCCTCGGATCCGGCGACGCTCTCGGTGTTGCCTGAGGACCAGGCGCTGCGCATCGCGCGGTGGATTCTCGCAGGTCGGGGAGCTGACCGAGACACGGCAAACTCCCGTTTTCCCGGTCCTAATTGGCTACGTCAGCCATCGTCATACTCGGATCGCGAATGGATCCTCGCGATCGCCGACCAGTATCGAACACTGGACCGCAGCGTCGACGTTGCCGCAGCCTGATCCGAACTTCGATCGGATTTCGCCGGCCGCCGCGACGTCGTCGCACCGGGCTAATCGTCGAGATGCTCCCTGCGGCGGAGCTCGTCGGCCTTGTAAACCAGATCCTGCTTCGCCTCGGGGGACAGCCCGACGGTGCGCGCCGCAATACGGCGGATGCCCTCGTCGCGCATGTTGGCCAGCCAGGTCAATTCCTTGTCGAGCTTCTCGTAGTACTCGTCATCGGTGAAGTAGGCGGGCTTGATCCTGAAGAAGTTGGCAAGTGCGGCCATGGTGGTCACCGACGGATTCGTCCGGTTGCCTGAGCGCAGCTGCGACAGGTACGGAGCCGACATGGTGACGCCTTCGGCCTTGAGCGCGGCGATCACTTCAGCCGACGTATGCGGACCACGTCCTGGCGGGTAGACGGTGTCAAACAGGCGGTTCAGCCTGGCGGCGAAGGTCATGCTCATCGATTAATCCTCCACTTAGCGATATGTGCGGGCGTCTTTGCAGTGTATTTGCTGATCATCGTAGCGAGTGATGTGCCGACAGCCAAGTGCAAACCACCGAAAACTCGACCCTACCCGTTCGCTCGATCCGCTGCCACGCCGTCTAGCAGCGGTTCTCCGCAAAAATCGCACGGTTCTTTCATGACATCGTCAAGCAAATAATAACGCTGGCGATGTTTTGCCCAACCCGCAGGTCACCCCACCTCCGTCACAGCAGGCTCATAGCCCACTCCCGGCAACGGCCCATATGGGTAGGACATGCTGACATCGTCATTTGCTCAAAAAACTAACGACGTCAGCGATTAGTAGCTGCGGGCCCCAACTTCGCGCACGTCGTCACGCGGGGCGAAAGACTCGCAGGACCTGGTCAAGCCATCGACTGGTAGTAGCCAGGATGCTATGCAGCGGTTTCCGGCGACGATTCCCGAGCCGGGGAGCTCCGCCTGCTCCTGGACCACCGGATCGCGGCGGTGATGACCGCCGCGGCGGCTACCCCGGCGGTGGACGCCACGGCCACCGAGGGCCAGCCAAGAGCGCTGTCGAAGAGCATCCAGAGCCCGAACAACAAGAACAGGAGCGCGGCCGCCTCGTGCAGGAAACGTTCGGGCAGCCTGCGGTGCAGGAGCCGGCCCGCGATGATGGCCACGCCGTCGGCGAGCACCATCCCCGCGGTGGCCCCGATCCACACGCCTGCCCAGTTGTGGTCGCTGGCCAACGCGACGGTGGCGAGCATGGTCTTGTCCCCGAGCTCGGCCAGCACGAACGAGGAGATGACCGCAAAGATCACGAATCGTGGTTCCGGAACCGCCGCCACCTCGTCGTCGTCGCTGCGGCTGTCGCGCCAGGTCCACGCGGCGAACAGCAGGAACGCGATGGCGGCGACGAACGCGATCGGGCGCGCGGGCAGGGTGAGGCCGACGAAGTGGCCGATCGTCACCGACAGTCCGTGTACCAGGAACGACGCGATGGCCACCCCGGAAAGCACGACCCACCAACGATGGCGCAGGGCGTACGTCATGGTCATCAGTTGGGACTTGTCGCCGAGCTCGGCGAGGAACACGACACCCAGACTGACCAGTGCGGCGGTGAACATGACGAAACCTTTCGACGTTTCGCCCAGTGCGCCAGTTATTCACGGCACATTCGGACACTTCGTCGAAGGTCTCGCCCACCGCTTGGCGCGGTTCGCCGGCCGGGCTTTATGCCAGTATGTCGACACGACGATTGGGGGCTACTCCCCTTCGCTGATGACCCGACCATAGCGGCCGTCGAGCGCGCGCGCCAGCGCCACGCCCGAGTTCGGGCACCCGTATTCGTCGTTTCGAGTTTCGAATCTCGAGCTTCGAAAACCCTTATGCCGCAAGCAGCATCGCCAAGATGGCGGTATCGGGGTGACTGATCAGGTCGACGCCGACGCGGCTCACCATCGAGGTGACCGTGCCATCGGACTCCGCCTCGACCCAGGCCGCGCGATGTTCCAAGCCCAGGTGCGGGATCCCGGGCAGCAGTACGCAACCCGATGCGGCTCCCGAGCATTCGGGCAGTGATGGCATGGTTTCCGACGGCGGATGCAGCATCAGTAGTGCGGGTGGCATCCGCTGCGCGAAATAGCCTGGCGGGACGGCGGATTCACCGACGACCGTGCCCTCGGCGAGCACCAGTCCGACCGTGCCGGGCGCCGGCTCGTCGGGTAGTTCCTCGCGCACCCCGAAAATCGTTGTGGTCGCCAGCAATCCGGGCAGCGACGCCACCCGGACCGCGACCATGAGGAGTTGCGCCCATTCCTTCGTCGAATCGGGCCATCGGCCCGAGACCACGAACCCCTTCAGGGTCCCGCCCGAATGGAAGGGCGCGACTTCGACTGCTCCGCCGGCTCCTGTATCCATGTCGCCTCCGATCGGTGCTCACTCGGCTAGCGCCCGACACGGCTGTGGGTCGATCCAGTCAGCATGCGGCAGGTGGCCGCAACGGGCAAGCGGGACACGCACGCACGAGTCAGCCGTTACTGCCCTCAGTGGGCTTCGGTCTTGCCTGCCGGACCGTCCAGACCACGCGGTACGAGCCCGCCGCAGGGACCCAGCCGAACTGCCGCGAGTCGACGACACCGGGGGCGTGGGGATTGTCGGAGCGGGCCTCGAACGTCGCGCTGCGACCGGCGCCGCGCACGTCACCGACTCGCTTGACCAGCCACCGCGTGGGCAGGGTCGGGTCGTGGAACACCCGCAATTGGTCACGCCGAGCGCGGCTCCATCGGAGCGCGAGGAGCCCGTCGCCCGGGGTCAACACGGGTCGCATCGAGTCCTCGACCACCGCGAACCGGCGCAGCGGCCAGTGTCGTGCTCGATGGTTGCGGACCATCCCCAAAGGGTAAGTTATCCCTATGCTGCATCGACTCTTTGCGAACGCCACCCCTGCCCATGCCCACTGCGACCTGTACTGCGGCGTCTACGATCCCGCGCAGGCCAAGATCGAGGCGCTCTCGTGCCTGAAGACGCTCCAGAAGTACAACGACTCGGACGACGACCACTTCAAGACCCGCGCCATCCTGATCAAGGAGCAGCGCGCCGAAGAGGTCAAGCATCACCTGATGGTGTTGTGGGCCGACTTCTTCGCCAAGGACCATTTCGAGCAGTTCCCGAATCTGCACCAGCTGTTCTGGGACGGCGTCCACGGTGCGGGTGAGGTCAAGAAGTCGACCGACGTCGCCGTCGCCGAGAAGCTGCTGAAGACGATCGACGAGATCAGCGACATCTTCTGGCAGACCGAGAAGGCCAAGGGGATGGGCGTCTACCCGCCCGCCTGACAACAGCGATACGACGACGGCCGGCCCGGAGCTGCACGCTCCGAGCCGGCCGTCTTCGTTTAAGTGGGAACGTCGCTTTGAGTCAGAGCAACACGATCAGCGCGAGCACGCCAAGCAGGATGAGGGCGATCACGCCGGCGCGCACGCAGGCGATCAACTGCCCGCGCGCGTACACGTGCGCAGAGGAGTTCCACTCCGAGGGCGGGATGGCCGACCCTGGGCCCAGTGGGTGTGCTGCCATCACGAACTCCTGACCTGCACGATCAAGGTTGCCTCCAGTGAGATCTGTCACAGCGATCAGTAGTGACGCCGATCATAGCCCTTGCTGCGGCCACGCGAAAATCGGGCCGCGGCGGCGCTAGATGGGACGTTTAGCCGGCACACAGCGGGGGTACAGACGGCGCATACAGACCGCGAAACCACACCGAGCGGAGGCGCGGGCTCGGCCGGAAAACGGAATGGTTAGATCGCCAATCCTGTTCGCTCTGGCGCCCGTCTCCTGTTGATCGATGCTGCGCAGACCGCCAGGTTTATCCCCAGGCAATGACAGTCGGTTCACAGAATCGGCGGTTCAGAGCGCATTTGCACCGTTGGGAGCCTGTGGATGAATCTGTGGAAACTGTGCATAGCCGCCAAATTGCTGCAGCGACTCGAGTGCGTCGCCGAGGCCGGCGTGCCAGCATGGTCCACATGGTGCGCGTGAAGGGATCTTCCGATGTCTGACGTCGAGGTCGGCGCGGCCGAAGTCGCCGACGTTCCCGTGACATTCGACCAGGCGGTGGTGCTTCTCGACGTCCGTGAGGACGACGAGTGGCAGCGCGGCCACGCGGCGGGCGCCCAGCACATTCCGATGGGCGACGTGCCTGCCCGCATCGATGAGATCGACGCCGATGCAACGCTGTACGTGGTGTGTCACGCCGGAGGCCGGTCGCTGCGGGTGGCGCAGTATCTGGCCCGCAACGGATACGAGCCCATCAACGTCAACGGCGGCATGCTCGCGTGGGCCGGGGCCGGGCGTGCCGTCGTCACCGACGACGGCAGCGTGGGCACAGTCTGAGGGCCGTAGGCTGGTCGCGTGATTCAGGTCTGTTCGCGGTGCGCAACGCGGTGGAACGTCCGCGACCGCAGGCGCGACTGGTGTCCACGCTGCCAGGGCGCTCTGCTGGCGCCGACGGCGGACGCACCCGATCAGCAGTGGGGAGCGCGGCCCACCACGCCGGCGCTGCAATCGGGTCCGCGCACGCCCCCGCGCCTGCCTCAGGGCTACCGCTGGATCGCGGTCCGGCCGGGCGCCGCGCCGCCGCCCCGCCGCGGCCGCCGCCCCCTTGGGCCCACGCCCCGCTACGCGGTGACCCCGCCCTGGGGTCTGACGGATCATTTCGACGCCCGGTACGACCCGGCCACGTCGCAGACCGCAGAAGTGCGCTCCGGCCCGTCGGTCGCGATGGTGCGCGGCACCCTGCTGGTCACCATGGTCCTTCTGGGCTTCGCCGCCGTGGTGCACATCGCCCGGTACGCGCTGCTTCTGATCAACCGCTCCACGTTGTTGAACCCGTGGGTGGCCGGCCTTGCGACCTGGTTCGGCGTCGCAGCCAGCGTGCTGGCGCTGTTCGCGATCGTGGCGAGCGTGGTGGTTCTGACGAACTGGCTGATCGGGCGGCGGGCACGGGCGTTCGCACACCGCGACACCACGGATCCGCGCTCGGCACGGGAGATGCGGCTCGGTTGTCTGGTGCCGGTGGTCAACCTGTTCTGGGCGCCGGTCTACCTCATCGAGTTGGCTGACGCCGAGGGCCGCCTGACCCGCCTGCGCGCCACCATCGTCACCTGGTGGTGCGTCTGGGTCTTCAGCACGCTGGTGTCGGTGTTCTCGATCGCGACCAGCTTCACCCGCGACGCTCAGGGCATCGCCGACAACACCGTGACGACCATCGTGGCCTACCTGGTCGCCCTTGCCGCACTGCTGCTCGCCCACCGGGTGTTGCTCGGCTTCGAGAGAGTCGCGGTCGACCGGCCGGTCAAGCGTTGGGTGATCGTTCCCGACGAGGCGCCACCGGTGCGCGACGAGCCCGAGCCGATCGACGCCGAGCACACTGACGTACCGGTTGCAGTTGAAAGCGAACAGCGGGAACCGGCAGCATAGCCTCATGAACTCGGGGGACGGCACGCTCGGCGGCCACCCGTTCGTGGTTGCGCATCGCGGAGCGTCGGCTGACCGGCCGGAGCACACCGTCGCCGCGTACGACCTCGCGCTGCGGGAAGGCGCGGACGGCGTGGAGTGCGACGTCAGGCTGACTCGCGACGGCCATCTGGTGTGCGTGCACGACCGCCGGGTGGACCGCACGTCGAACGGCACGGGACTGGTCAGCGAGATGACGCTGGCGCAGTTGCGTGAGCTGGATTATGGCGCCTGGCATGCGAGTTGGCGGGCGGACGGCAGCCAGGGCGATATCGGGCTGCTCACCCTCGACCGCCTCGTCGCACTGGTGCTCGACTGGAACCGGCCGGTGAAGATCTTCATCGAGACCAAGCACCCGGTGCGCTACGGCGCGCTGGTGGAGAGCAAGGTGCTGGCCTTGCTGCACCGGTACGGCATCGCGGCGCCTGCGTCGGCGGATCTGTCCCGCGCGGTGGTGATGTCGTTCTCCGCGGCCGCGGTATGGCGCATCCGACGGGCGGCCCCGATGCTGCCGACGGTGTTACTCGGTGAGACGTCGCGGTATCTGGGCGGCAGCGCTGCCACCACGGTCGGCGCCACCGCGGTGGGTCCTTCGATCGCGACGCTGCGCGAGCACCCGGAACTCGTCGACCGGGCCGCCGCCCACGGCCGCGCCCTGTACTGCTGGACCGTCGACCACTACGAGGACGTTCGGTACTGCCGCGACGTTGGCGTCGCATGGGTCGCCACCAACCATCCGGGACGTACCAAGGGCTGGTTGCAGAACGGGCTCACCGGAGCGGGCCGCGACCAACCGGACGGTTAGAGACTTCCGCCTGCCGCCTTCGGAGCCGTGGCATCGGCCGCGGCCGCGCCGACTTCGCGGGCCACGAAGTCCTCGAGGTGGAACAGATCGGCGCCCGCCCGTTCGCTCACGCGGACCAGGGTGCTGATCAGCGCGACCTCCTCGACCTGCTCCTTGAGGAACCACTGCATGAACTGCTCGCCGAGGTAGTCGCCCTCGTCGCGGGCGACGGCGGCGAGCCGGGTGATCTGCTCGGTCACCGTCCGCTCCTGATCGAGGGCCAGGCGCAGCGCGTCGGTCGGTGAGGCGAACGTGTTGCGCACCGGATCGGTGCCGGGGATCTCCACCTCGACGTCGCGATCGATGAGGTACTGCACCAGCATCATCGCGTGGTTGCGCTCTTCTACGGCCTGCGCGTAGAAGTGCTTGGCCAGTTGCGGCAGGTCGGCGGCGTCGAAGTGGACGGCGATCGCGATGTATTGCTGCGCAGCGGTGAACTCGGTGCGGATCTGGGCCTGAATCAGATGGTGAAATTTGGTGTCGAGTGTCGTTGCGTCAGTCATGGCGGCAACGATAGTGCAGGTCAGATGGCACTGTCATCAAAGGTATGCCTAATTCAGGCAAGGTTGACCTAAGTGCTGTGATCCCCGCAAGAGCCGCACGATGAAGTTTGCTGAAGGCAAGGCTTGGCTACGATTGGCCGGCTTCGAGCACGTCGGGTGGGACGGCTTCGTCGGACGCCAACGCGGTGAACAACCGGCTCGCGGTGTCGTGTTCCCACACCACGACCGAACCCGCGTCGCTGCCGGTGAACTCGCCGATCGGCACCGTTGTCGTCGTGACCGTGCCGTGCAGCGACCACGCGAGCCGGACCAGATCCCAGACGTGCGCACCGTCGTCGACGGTCACCGATCCGGAGGCGGCGTGCGTCATCGGGTACCAACGCAGGGGATTCGCCAGGACCACCGGGCTCGCGGCGCGGTGTATCAACGCCGACATGAACTGGCGTTGGTTGCTCATCCGGTCGAGGTCGGCCCGCGGCGTGGCGCGGGTCCGGACGTAGCCCAGCGCGGTCCTGCCGTCGAGTTCCTGGCAGCCGGCGGGCAGGTCGATGCCCGCCAGCGGGTCGCTGATCGGTTCGGGCGGGCACATCGTGACACCGCCGACGGCGTCGACCATCTGGGCGAAGCCGTCGAACCCGACCTCGGCGTAGTGGTCCAGCCGCATGCCCGTCGCCAGTTCGACCGTCTGCGCCAGCAGCGCCGCGCCGCCGATCACGAAGGCGGCGTTGATCTTGTCCTCGCCGTGCCCGGGGATCTCCACGTAGGAGTCACGCGGAATGGACACCATCGTGGTCGGGGTGCCCGATCCGAAGCCGGGCACGTGGATCAGCAGGATCGTGTCGGTGCGGCCGTCGCCGATGTCGCCGCCGGTGGCGAGTTCGGCCTGTTGTTCCGGGGTCAGATTCTGGCGGCTGTCCGAGCCGACGAGCAGCCACGTCGTGCCGCGACCCGCCGCGGGCCGTTCGGCGTAGTCGGTCAGCGCAGGCATGCGGTGCAGGTGCCCGTCGAGCCAGAATCCGGTGCCGACCACCGCCGCCGCGACGATCAGCAGGATGGCGAGCGGGTAGAGCACCAGGATCCGCCCCCAGCGGCGCTTGCGGCGTGGCTTGCGCGCGGCGGCCGGCCGCGGTGGTGGTGGCGGGTGCGGTGGGGGCGGCCGGTTGACCGGCGGCGGCCGGCGCTGGGGTGGCGGCGGTGGTGGCCGCCGGACCGGTGGTGGCATGGCAGGCGGAGGTGACGACTGCCGCGGCGGGGGAGGCTGGTGGTAGCGCGGGTCGCGGCGGATCGCCTGCGGGGGTTCCCGCGGCGGGACCGGCCGTCGTGGGTCCGGCCCCGGTGCGGGCGGCCGGTTGTCGTTCACAGCCAAGAATCTACGGGCTGACGGCGCCGCGTCATCGCAACCAGCCGAGGTGACCCGCGGCAAGCGCGTACCCGACGAACGCCACGGCGTCGATCAGGCCGTGCGCGACGACAAGCGGCCAGAGCCGGCCCGTGCGCTGCCACACGTAGCCGAACACCAGGCCCATCGCCAGGTTCCCCAGCCCGGCGCCGAAGCCCTGGTAAAGGTGGTAGGCCGCACGCAGCAGGCTGGAGATCACCAGCACCTTGACCGGTGACATGCCGAGCTGTCGTAACCGGGTCATGAGGAACGCAACGACGATGACCTCCTCGGCCCAACCGTTGGCGAACGCCACTGCGAGGAGCACGGGGATGCGCCACCACGTGTCGCCAAGCTCGGACGGCACCACCGCCACCCCGATGCCCAGTGCCCGGCCCGCGAGGTAGAGGCCGAGGCCGGGGATGCCGATCAAGGCCGCCAGGCCGAGCCCTCCGAGTAGGTCGGGGCGCCAGCGGAAACGCCCGAGCCCGATCCGGCTAGGTCCTAAACCGCTGCGCCACAACAGGTACAGGCCCAGCAGTCCCCACGCGACGAGCTGGAAGACCGACGCCAGATTCAGCGCCAGATTGATGAGGTCGATTGGGGAGAGCTTGCGGTTGAGGGCGACCGTCTGCCCGGAGAGACCGAGCAGTACCGCCTCGACGAGGCTGACGAGCGCGGTGTAGGCGGATAGCCCGAAGGTCACCGCCAGTACGACCGCGATCTCGATCCGAATCACCCGCCGTCGCGGCGCGGTCGGTTCTTCCGGCGACTCGGTCACCGGAGCAACGGTAGTGGGAGGGTTAGATTCGCCGCGCGCGCAATCCGTTGAGGAACGGGCATCCCATCAGAACCCGGATCGCCTGACTCAGGCCCGTGACGTCGTCGACCGGCTTGGCGAACGGCAGCCGCACGTCGTGGTCGCCGTCGTCGTTCTCCACCCGCAGTTGGACTCCGTAGCGGTCCAGCCCCAGCGGGCGGACGCGACCACGGCGCAGCGGTGAAGGCAACCGGTTGGCCAGCCGGTCAACCACCTCGCGGTGCGCCGACTCGAGATGCTGCAACCAGCACGACTCCAGTGCGCAGAACGGATCGGGTTGGGCGTCGAGCAGCGTGCTCAGCCCGACCGACTCGCCTCCCGTCGAGTCGGCGACAACCACCGAGTCGACCTCCATGCGCATCAACACATGCGGCGTGTCACCGCCCGCGGCTTCCGCGGCACCGGTGTTAACTTGCAGCAGAGCCGGATTGGGGCTCTCGGTGGCGATCAGGTCGAGCAGCCCTGACACGTCGCCCGCGGGGATGTGGTGCAGGCGACCGCCAATCCACACCAGTGACCGCACCGGTTCGCGCAGCGGCAGCGGGGCGTAGTCCGTCATCTCCAAAACCGCCTGAACCCCGGACGTGCCAGGGGCAGGATCGTCACCTATCCACCCCCGGCGACCATGGCCGCCAGCAAGCCGTTGGCCGGCACCGTGATGGCGAACGAGCCGTCCTCGAGCAGATGGTGTACCGGCGTGGCGGCCGGTTCGACGCCCTCCACCGCCAGCATCGCGCCGCCGCCGCGGGCGCACGCACTGCGGATTCGCTCGGCCGTGCTCGGTGCCAGTACGGTCATTCGATCGCCTTCCAATTAATGAGGTAAGCCTAACTTAACTAGAACGTCCGGATCGACGCAAGGCTTTCCCAATCGATTCGGGGTCGACTTCAGGGGACGCCACGCTCCGAGCCGATAGGCTTGCCGGGTGCCACGCGTCGCCTACCTCGGACCTCAGGGGACCTTCACCGAAGCGGCGTTGTTGCAGATGGTCGCCGAGAGAATGGTGCCCTTGACCGAGTTCGAACCGTTCGCAACCGGCAGCCCCTCAGCGGCGCTGGAAATGGTTCGCGCCGGCGACGCCGACTACGCCTGCGTGCCGATCGAGAACTCGATCGAGGGTTCGGTGCTCCCGACGCTGGACAGCCTGTCCACCGGTGACCCGCTGCAGATCTACGCCGAGTTCACGCTCGACATCGCGTTCACCATCGCAGCGCGAGCAGGCGTCACCGAGCCTGTGTCGATTGCCGCGTACCCGGTGGCGCGGGCCCAGGTAGCGCGGTGGATGGCGAAGTACATGCCAGAGGCCAAGTTCCAGGCGGCTGACTCCAACGCCGCAGCAGCCGTCGACGTGGCAGAGGGCCGCGCCGATGCTGCCGTAACCACCGAACTGGCCACGATGCGGTATGGCCTGACGGCGCTCGCCGACGGCGTCGTGGACGAACCGAACGCGCGCACCCGGTTCGTGCTGGCGGGACCGCCAGGACCGCCGCCGGGCCGCACCGGTGCCGATCGCACCTCGGTGGTGCTGCGTCTCGACAACGTCCCCGGTGCACTGGTGTCGGCGATGACCGAGTTCGCCATCCGCGACATCGACCTCACTCGCATCGAATCCCGGCCGACCAGAACCGAGTTGGGTACCTACGTGTTCTTCCTGGACTGCGTCGGGCACATCGACGACGATCCGGTGTCCCAGGCACTCAAAGCACTGCACCGACGTTGTAAGGCCGTGCGATATCTGGGTTCGTGGCCGACGGGTGCCGCAGCGGGGGCCGTACCTCCCCCGATGGATGACGCGGCGCGGTGGCTGACCTCCCTCCGGGAGGGGCGATGACGGGCCGCCTGGTGCTGGTGCGGCACGGCCAGTCGCACGCAAACGTGGAGCGCCGCCTCGACACCCGGCCGCCGGGCGCCGCTCTGACCGATCTCGGCCATCAGCAGGCCCGTGAGTTCGCCGCGAACTGGCACCATCCGGTGGCAATGGTGGCGCACTCCCATGCGTTGCGCGCGACCGAGACCGCGGCCGACATCGGCGAGCACCTCTCGCTGGAGCCACACCGCCTCGATGGCATCCACGAAGTACAGGTCGGCGAGCTCGAGGACCGCAACGACGAGCCCGCGATCGAGCGGTTCAACGCCGTCTACCAGCGCTGGCACGAGGGCCACCTGGACGAGCCGCTACCCGGCGGCGAGACCGGTCACCAGGTGCTCGACCGGTACCTCCCGGTGGTGACGCAATTACGCCTGCGCCACCTCGACGACCACGCCTGGCCCGGCGACATCGTGGTGGTGAGCCACGGTGCCGTCATCCGCCTGGTATCAGCCCTGTTGGCCGGTGTGGACGGCAGCTTCGCACTCGAACACCATCTGGCCAACGCCGAATGCGTCGTGCTCAGCCCGATCACCGACGACCGGTGGAGCTGCGTGCAATGGGGCACGCTGGTGCCGCCGTTCTATCCGGAGACCGACGTGCACCCGGTCGAAGACGCGCTGCAGGGCGCCGATCCGATGGGCTGACCTGCGGTCAGACGGCCAACCCGGCCGGCACCGCGCCGCCGCGCGCACACGTACATCCGATTGCGACGCAGTCGAGGCTGAACGTGTGCCCGACTTCCGGGCTCGCGCAGTCCGCTTCGGTGCACTCCGGCCCGAATCGGGCGTGGTGGACGAGTGCGCCGTGACAGTGCTGCAGACCGTCTCGGCAGTCCCGGCACCACGAACTCATGTCCCGTTCATAGCACCAGGTGGCGACGAATCCACACCGGCGCGCGCAGTCAAGCCCACCCCAGTTCGTGCAGCCGGTCGTCGTCGATGCCGAAGTGGTGAGCAATCTCGTGGACGACCGTCACCGTGACCTCCTCGACCACGTCGTCCTCGGTGTCGCAGATGTCCAACAGTGCATCGCGGTAGATCGTGATGGCGTCGGGCAGGGACCCGCCGTACGACGAGTCGCGTTCGGTCAGCGCGATCCCCTCGTAGAGGCCCAGGAGGTCGGGCTCGTCGGGATGCCGGCCCTCGACGAGAACCACGACGTTGTCGATCGCCGCGGTCAGTTCGGGGGGAATCTGGTCCAGCGCATCGGATACCAGCTCGTCGAACCGTTGCGGGCTCATCCGCACGGCCATCGCCGTTAGGCCCCCGGGGGCAGCAGTATCGGAGCGGGGGGCGGGGCCGCGGGATCTACCGGGCCCGGCGCGGGTCCGGGTCCGGGTGGCGGCCCGCCAGCGGGGGGAGGCGGCACGTCACCCGGTGGGGGAGGCGGCCCGTCAAGCGGTGGTCCGTCCAGCGGCGGTCCCGCCGGCGGTGGCGGCGGACCGTTGAGGAAGGTGTTGCCCTGCGGCGGGGGCGCCGCCGAGGTCGGGCTTGTTCCGGTGTCTGCGGTGTCGCTGGTCGCCGTCGACTGACCAGGCAGGTGCGCGTTCCCCTGGTTGGTCGGGCTGCTCTGGCTGCTCTGGCCCTGGTCGCTGAGGTCGATCTGCGACGACACCTGGCTGGACGTGTCGACCGGCGGCGGCATCGGGATCGGCGGCAAGTTCAGCCGCTCGCCGGGGATGTCCGGTGGCGGCACCGGCGACTGCCCGTTGATGGCCAGCGGCCCCTTGGCGCTGTTCAGCAGCGTCGACCAGCCACCGTTGCCCAATGTGGCGCCGATGCTGCACGACACCTGGTGGCTGCCCGCCGACCAGCTCGGCAGCGAGATCGTGCTGTAGATCAGCGTGAGCGTGGTGCTGCGCAGCTGGATCGGTGCCAGGTACGCATCGGTCATCCGGGTGCACGCATCCTTGACGAACGCGTCCTGATCGGCCTCCGCGGGCAGCTCGCCGGGGAACTTCTCCGCAAGGTTCACCGCGCCGGTGACCTCCATGGCATGCGGCGCGCCGCAGTCGACAGGGATGTCCGTCGGTTGGTTGGTCGCCGGGTCGATGCCGAGACACGTTCCTGCCGACCACACCTTCGACTGGTCGACGTTGGCGATCTTGCCCCGGAATGCCAATTGCTGATTGTTCGGGCCGGGCAACTGCAGGCCGCACAGCATCCGGCGTTCACCGGACTGGCGCCACGCCTTGTCACCGGACCACAGCAGGCTGACGTTGAACTTGCCGTTCGGGTCGTACTTGGCGCCGAGGTACTGGCGTGCGGAGGCCTGGCACTGCTCCGAGCTGATCTGCTGGATGCGCGCGGGCGACGGGGGCGCCGCGTCGGGTCCGTACTCGCTGCCGGGGAACGTCCGCATGTCGATGGCCTCGGAGACCTCGAAGCGGTGTTCGTCCTTGCAGTCGACGATCTGTGCCGCGTCCGGGGTGCGCTCCGGCCAGTTCAGGCAGTCACCGCTCTTGGCGTGGTCGAACGTGTCGCTGCCGCGGGCGCCGAGCGAAGTGCCGCCGATCAGACCGATCGGGCTCTTGCCGTCCTCGCCCGCGGGCAGCGCCGTGATGAGGCCGGCGATGAGCAGGCCGCCCAGGGCCGTGAGCAGCAGGCCGCGTCGCGTCGAGTTGGCCTGCAGGCTTTGCCACCAATGCGTCGAGCCTGATCGTCGATCAGACTCGTTGGCGAGCAGATCCTCGCGATCGGGTGCATCCAACATCGGGTCCATTGTGACAGGCGCGTCGAGTCCTGTGACAAGAGTTGCAGTTGTAATGTTATGTGGTTGTGCCCCGCGGCCGGTACTGAAGCATCGATGGCGCCTAGATTTGGACGGGTGAACGTCGAACCGCCCGACCCCGGCCCCGAGGTGGCCGACCTGGCCGGACGGCTGTTCGACATGGCCCGCAACGGGGACGCAGAGACCCTCGCGGCCTACCTGGACGCCGGCGTGCCCGTCAATTTGACGAACTCGGCGGGTGACACGCTGGTGATGCTGGCCTCCTATCATGGCCACCCCGACGTGGTCCGGTTGCTGACCGCCCGCGGCGCAGACGTCGACCGGCCCAACGACCGTGGCCAGACGCCTCTGGCCGGTGCGGTCTTCAAGGGTGAGGACGACGTGGTTCGCCTGCTCGCCGACGCAGGCGCCGATCCGCATGCGGGCAACCCGACCGCCGTGGCCACCGCGCAGGCGTTCGGCCAGACGGGCTACCTCGACATGTTCGCGGCGACCGGCCGAAAGTAAGGTTGCGCCGTGATCGACCTCAAGCTGCTGCGTGACGACCCGGACCGGGTGCGCGCGTCGCAACGGGCGCGCGGCGAGGATCCGGCCCTCGTCGATGCGTTGTTGGACGCCGACGCCAAGCGGCGCGCGGTGATCTCAGCCGCGGACAACCTGCGCGCCGAACAGAAGGTGGCCAGCAAGCGCGTCGGTGCGGCGTCCGCCGGGGAACGGCCCGCCCTGCTGGCGCGGGCCAAGGAGTTGGCCGAGCAGGTCAAGGCCACCGAAGCCGAACAGGCCGCCGCCGAGGCCGCGTTCACCGCGGCGCACATGGCGCTGTCCAACGTCATCTTGGACGGCGTGCCCGCAGGCGGCGAGGACGACTTCGTCGTGATCGATACGGTCGGCGAGCCGCCCGCGCTCGAAAACCCCAGGGACCACTTGGAACTCGGCGAGTCCCTTGGGCTGATCGACATGGAGCGCGGCGCCAAGGTGTCGGGGTCGCGCTTCTACTTCCTCACCGGGTTCGGCGCCCTGCTCCAGCTCGGCGTGATGCAGCTGGCGGTCCGGCTTGCCACCGAGAACGGCCTGACCCTCGTCATCCCGCCCGTGCTGGTGCGCCCGGAGGTCATGGCGGGCACCGGCTTCCTTGGAGCGCACGCCGACGAGGTCTACCGGCTCGAGGCCGACGACATGTACCTCGTCGGCACGTCGGAGGTTCCGCTGGCCGGCTATCACGCCGACGAGATCCTCGATCTGTCCGGCGGTCCGCGACGCTATGCGGGCTGGTCGACGTGCTTCCGCCGCGAAGCGGGCAGCTACGGCAAGGACACCCGCGGCATCATCAGGGTGCACCAATTCGACAAGGTCGAGGCCTTCGTCTACTGCATGCCCGAGGAAGCCGAGGCCGAGCACCAGCGACTGCTCGGCTGGCAGCGCGAGATGCTGGCGCTCATCGAGGTGCCCTATCGCGTGATCGACACCGCGGCAGGTGATCTCGGATCCTCGGCAGCGCGCAAGTTCGACTGCGAGGCGTGGGTGCCGACGCAGGGCACCTACCGGGAGCTGACGTCCACGTCGAACTGCACCACGTTCCAGGCGCGGCGATTGTCCACCCGCTACCGCGACGAGAACGGCAAGCCGCAGGTGGCGGCGACACTCAACGGCACGTTGGCCACCACCCGATGGCTGGTCGCCATCCTGGAGAACCACCAGCAACCCGACGGGAGCGTGCGGGTGCCGGACGCGCTGGTGCCCTACGTCGGAAGGTCGGTGCTGGAACCATGAGCGAGCTTGCGAGCGAATCATGAGTAAGACAGAACTCTCCATGCTGGAACTCGGCTTCGATGACCTGCGGACCTGGTTCGGATTCGGTGTCGCAGGCAATTTCGCGGGCCATCTCGAGCAGGCAGGCGAGGCCGCGGACTTCGTCAACGTAACCTCGGAAGGCTCAGCACCCAAGGGCATCTTCCCTTGGTACGCACCGGGTTACGACGGCTTCCTCGGGGAGTTCCCGCTGTCGCACGATGCCATCAAGCTGCCGGAAAGCGACAGCCCGCTGAACCTGCAGATCGAACCCGAGGTCGGACTCGCATGCAGGGTGGTCTGGCAGGGCGACACGGTCGTGACGCTGCAACCCTTCGCGCTTGGCGCGTTCAACGACTGCTCGATCCGACGGCCCAACGCACCGAAGATCAGTCACAAGAAGAACTGGGGCCCCGCCTCCAAAGGCGTTGCGGCGCAGTTCTTCGACGTCGGCGACCTGACTCCGGACGGACCGACGTCGACGCTGCGGTTGGTCTGCCATCTGCATACCGCCGCGGGCGAGGAGCACGAGTACGGCGTCGACAGTCCACTGCTCGGCTACTCGTACTACGGTGAGGTCCTGCTCGACTGGATCACCGAGCGCCTGGCCAATCAGAAGGGCTCACCCGAAACGCCGTTGGAGGACGTGGGGGCACTCATGGTCGCCAGCGGGCATCCGGAGCACGTCCTGATCGGGATCGGCGCGACGCGCTACACCCCGCTCGGGGAGTCGACGTACCTGCAACCCGGTGACCAGGCGATCGTCCGGGTGTACGACACCGCATCGGACGCGTTCTCCGAACTGCGGCAGACGGTTTCGGGTTAGACCTCGGACGAGGTCGGTCGGAACTCGCTCCGGTGATACGTACTTCCGGGGTACTCCTTCGACCCGACCACCCGCGCCAGCGGGGTCCTGACTCCGCCCGTCGACGCGACGAGCGCTGATATCGCGTCGAGATCGAATCGTGGCGCCCACCCGAGCTCGTCGCGGGACAGTCGATTGACGTACACGCGGTCGACTCGGGCCGGAAACTGCCAGCCCCGCCGCTGCCATTCTGCGGCCGTCGCGGGCGCTCGTCGGGCGAACACTTCTGCCGCGTCCGTGCGCAACTGCGGCAGGTCGGCCGAAGTGAACGGGGTCGTGGCGGAGACGACGTAGCGCCTGAACCCGACATCCGCCGCGTGCTCGGCCGCCAGGAGGTGGGCGTCGACGACGTCTTCGAGGGCAACCCGACGAAATGCGTACTCGTCGGCCTTGACGTTGTCGTCGCTGCGTCCGTCGGCAGGATCGGGCGAGTCGTCCGCCTCTGGGAAGAAGCGCGACGTTCGCAGGACGACGCACGGCAGACCCTGGTTGCGGCTGGCCAGTCGGCACAGGTCCTCGGCCGCTGCCTTGGTGGAGCCGTAGATGTTCTTGGCGACGGGCACGACGGATTCATCGATCCACGCCGCGGGTGCGCCGGGTGCCGGGATCAGGGCGTCGCCGAAGACGGTGGTCGACGACGTCATCACGAACGACCGCACGCCGGCGTTGACCGCCGATTCCAGGAGGGTGAGGGTGCCCGTGACGTTGACGTCCACGAACGCCTGGGCCGGAAGGAAGGCGACCTGCGGCTTGTGCAGTGTCGCGGTGTGCAGCACGGCGTCGACACCGTCGAGGATCGTCCGGGTCAGTTCGCCGTCTGCGATCGACCCGGCGACGTCGGTCCACTCCGACGGCCGCACGTCCACACCGACGACGTCGGTGCCCCGGTCGCGGAGGGTCCGGACGAGCGCTTCGCCTAGATGGCCGGAACTACCGGTGACCAAGACGCGCCGGATCATCGGTCGGCGAGCACCGCGTCCAGGGTCGCGATGAACTCACTCGCACGCAACGGGGTGAACGCCGGGCTCGGCCGGGTGCCGGGTACGTCAAGCGTCACGAGCGTCGACTTGATCGGGCGCCACACGTCGAGCGGAAGCCAGCGCCGCAGGTCCGCGCTGCCCCAGATGCGGAAGCGGTTGATCACCAGGCCCAGCGACTCCGTCTTGTAACCGCGAATGGACCGCAGCGGGATGACCTTCGACGTGCCGGACGGAAAGTGGTAGCGGCGCAACGTAATGGCCTGCCGGTCCAGTTGGATGAGGCCGTCGTCGTACTGCGGGCCGGGCCGGGTCATGTCTCGACTCCCGCTCGCTCCGGTCCTCGCTCGTGCCTCGCTGCGATCCTCACTCGCGATCGTCTTCGGGTCATGTCTCGACTCCCGCTCGCTCCGGTACTCGCTCGTGCCTCGCTGCGATCCTCACTCGCGATCGTCTTCGGGTCATTTCTTCGAAGCCCTCAACTCGTGCCCCCGTGACGTCAGGCAGCGGCCGTTGGTCAGGTTCCACGACCAGCCGTGCAGGTTGCACGTCAACGTCGAGCCCTCCACCACGCCGAACTTCGACAGGTCGGCCTTCAGGTGCGGACACCGGCGCTGAATCTCCCAGCCGTCCAACGTGATCGACGCAGAGTCGTCGTGCGTCTCGGCGAACCAGCCGTCGGCGTAGACGATCCGCTCGTCGGTCAGGCACTTGAAGAAGGTGTACAGGTACTCGTTGTAGCCGCCGACCCGCCAGGCGCGGAACCGGGTGGACAGGAAGATGGTGTTCACCCAGTCCGGCTCGTCGTCGCGCAGCACGGTACGCACCAACTCGGGTGCGATCTCGAAGCCGTAGCGGAACTTCTCGTGCGGGACCGGTTCGCGCACCGCACGTTTCGGGAAGTCGAGCACGACTGTTTCAGCCCCCAGCCGCAGTTCGACCGGATAACCGATGCCGTCGCAGATCTGGTCGGTCTGGCTCATGATCGGCTCGAACCTGGCCCGCAGCGGTTCGAGCAGCGATTCCCCGGAAGCCGGAGCCCAGCGCGCCTTCTCCGCGGCCAGCACGGGTGCCATCCGCCGGGCGTAGCCCTCGATGTAGGCGGCCTTGTCGGTGGTGAAGATCGACTCCGGGTTGGGAACCGGGTGGGTCAGCGAATTCAGTTGCGAGCCCGAGAATTCCGCCGTCGACCCCGGGATCAGCAGCAGGCCGCGGTCGTGGCCGGCGCGGCGCATCTGGTCCAGGAACACCACCTGATCGGGGAAGATGTTCGCGGGGTCGCCGTGATCGTCGTTGAGGTCGCGCAGTTCGGCATCCAGGAAGCAGGGCGGCCCCGCGGACGGCACCACCCAGGTCGCGTCCACCTGCGCGATGTACTGCCTGCTGCGGTCCATCTGGCGCTGACGCTTCTGGGTGCCGAACGCCTCCTTGGCCCGCGCCGGCATGTCGTAGACCATCGGATACCAGATGGCGCCGGAGTACTGCAGCATGTGCACGTCGACGTGGCCGAATTCGGACTCCAAGACTTCAAGGTCGACGGGGCGCGCGTCGTTCATGTTGAAGGCGACGGTCTCGCCATCGGACACCACCAGCCCGGAGTCGCCGATCGGACCGTCGGCCGGCGCGCGCAACGCGATGATCATCACGTCGAGATCACCCTTGGGTCCGCTGACGCGGTGTCTCACCGAGTCCGTGGTCTCGAAGAACCGGTGGAATCCCAGCTTCTCCAACTCGGTGCGTAGGTCCGGCACCGGGTAGTCGGGCAGCAGCACCACCGCGTCCTCGTTGACGTGCGCACGAAGGTTGACCGGGTCGAAGTGGTCCTTGTGCAGGTGCGAGACGTACAGGTAGTCGACATCCCCCAGCGCATCCCAGTCCAGCTCGCTGTTGTCGGGGAACGGGAACCACGACGCGAAGTAGGCAGGGTTGACCCACGGGTCGCACAGGATGCTCCCGGCGGCGGTATCGATTCGGAACCCTGCGTGTCCGACGCTTGTGACCTGCACTGATGGCCTTCCCTGCGATGCGTGCGATCGTGTCGAGCTTAGCGGGACGGCCCGGGCTATTCCTCCCAGCGCGCGCGGTAGTAGGCCATCCGCTCGTCGTCGGCATCGATGCCGTACGCGTCGAGGAGCTCGGCTTCGAGTCCCGGCTCGAAGTCCGATTCCAGCGACATTGCGGCCACCGCCAGATCCGCCCACCGGTCGGCCACCCCGAGGTCACTGAGATCGACGTGCCCGGTCCAAACGGCGTCGTCGCCGATGAGGGTGTTGGGCGGGCATGCGTCGCCGTGGCAGACCACCAGCAGATCCGCGGGCGGTGCGTCGGCATGCACCCAGGACGGTGTGCCGAACGGGCAAGCGTCGACCGGCAGAGCGTCGTGCAGGCGGCGGAGCCCTTCCCCGATCGCGCGAGTGGCGGTGCGCGGACGTGCAACCCAATGTGGATCGACTGCCGAACGCCCCGGTATCGCCGCGGTATGCAGCCAGCCCGGGCCGGACGACAGCACCCGCGGCACCGGGTGGTAGTCGATCGCCCACCGCATTCGCTGCTCCTCGGAGACCAGCCGTGCGGCGTGGGAATCGGGGTACACCTTCACGAACTCCTCGCCCGCCAGCGAGAACGTCGCACCACCGAGCTCGTTGAGCCAGACCGCGCTCACCTCGCGGGCTCCCGCCAAGTCGACGACGATGTTCGGCACGGTTACTGCTTCAGTTGGAAAGGTCACCCAACCGACCTTTCCATGAGATCGCCGAGGCAACCGCATTAGGCTGAGGTCGTGGAGCCGGTATACGGGACTGTCATTCAAGCCGCCCGCCTCGTGTGGTGGCTGCAGGGACTGAAGTTCACCGTCGTCGGTGTGGAGAACCTGCCCGTCACCGGCGGTGCTGTGATTGCCATCAACCACACCAGCTACTTCGACTTCACCTTCGCCGGGCTGCCCGCCTACCAGCAGCACCGCGGGCGCAAGGTGCGGTTCATGGCGAAGAAGGAAGTGTTCGACTCCAAGGTCAGCGGGCCCATCATGCGCAGCCTGCGCCACATCCCGGTGGACCGCGACAACGGCGCCTCCTCGTTCGCCGAGGCCTGCCAGCGGCTCAAGGGGGGCGAGCTGGTCGGCGTGTACCCGGAGGCGACGATCAGCCGCAGCTTCGAGATCAAGGAGTTCAAGTCGGGGGCGGCCCGGATGGCCATCGGCGCCGACGTGCCGATCGTCCCGCACGTCGTCTGGGGTGCCCAGCGGATCTGGACCAAGGGCCACCCGCGCACGATGTGGCGTCCGAAGGTGCCGATCTCGATCACCGTCGGCGAGCCGATCTACCCGACGTTGCCCGCCGCCGAGTTGACCGCGCTGCTCCACTCCCGCATGCAGCACCTGCTCGAGCGGGCGCAGGATGCCTACGGTGCCCACCCGCCCGGCGAGTTCTGGGTTCCGCACCGGCTCGGCGGCGGCGCGCCGACGCTGGCGGAGGCCAACAGGATGGACCTCGAAGAGGCCAACCAAAAAGCTCAGGCGAAGGTCGCCCGCCGCGCCCAACGATCCGCGCCGGACGATCTGCCGGAGTAGGGCTGGCATGGAACCGGTCTTCCGCAGTCTCGAGATCGCGGGTAGGACGGCGGTACGGGTGACTGGGACGCAGATCACCTACCACGGTCTGCAGAACATTCCTTCCGCCGGCGGTGCGGTCGTGGCGATCAATCACACCAGCTACATCGACTTCCTCCCTGCGGGGCTGGCCGCGATGTACCGCAAGCGGCGCCTGCGGTTCATGATCAAGGCCGAGATGCAGGAAGTGAAGATCGTCGACTTTCTGATCAGGCACTCCCGGACCATCCCCGTGGACCGTGGCGCCGGTGCCGACGCCTACTCGGTGGCCGTCGACCGGTTGCGCGAAGGCGAACTCGTCGGCGTGTACCCCGAGGCGACGATCAGCCGCAGCTTCGAGTTGAAGGGGTTCAAGACCGGGGCGGCGCGGATGGCGCTCGAGGCCGGGGCCCCGATCATCCCGCTCGTCGTCTGGGGTGCCCAGCGCATCTGGACGAAGGATCATCCGAAGCACATTGGCCGCAACAAGATTCCGATCACCGTGGCGGTGGACCCGCCGTACGTGCCATCGGGCACCATCGATGCGGTGATGGCCGAACTGCGCGAGGAGATGACCGCCCTGCTGCACCGGGTACAGGCGGACTATCCGCACCCCGACGGCGAGTATTGGGTGCCGCACCGGCTCGGTGGCAGCGCTCCCACGATGGAGGAGGCCAGGGTGCTCGACGAGACCGAGCTCGCGGAGCGGGCCCGCAGGCAGGCGGAGAAGCACTGATGCTGCCTGCAATGATCGCCACCGACGTCGACGGCACGCTGCTCGACGGCGACGAACGGGTCACCTCGCGCACCAGGGCCGTAGTACGGGCCGCCGTCGACGCCGGCGCGCAGTTCGTGCTCGCGACGGGCAGGCCGCCGCGGTGGATCGCGCCGGTCGTCGACGCGCTCGGCCTGGCTCCGATGGCGGTGTGCGCGAACGGCGCGGTGATCTACGACTCGGCGACGGACCGGATCTTGTCCGCCCGGACGCTGTCGCCAGAACAGCTCGCCGTGCTGGCCGAGATGGCCACTAGGGTGATCCCCGGCGCCGGACTGGCCGTGGAACGCGTGGGCCGCAGCGCGCACGACGCGGTGACACCGCAGTTCGTCAGTTCGCCTGGATACGAGCACGCGTGGCTCAATCCGGACAACACCGAGGTGTCCGTCGAGGACCTGCTCAGTGCGCCCGCGGTCAAATTGCTCATCCGCAAGGCGGGCGCCCGCAGCGCGGACATGGCCGCGGCGCTGGCCAAGCACATCGGCATCGAAGGCGACCTGACCTACTCCACCAACAACGGGCTCATCGAGGTGGTGCCGCTCGGGATCAGCAAGGCGACCGGCGTCGAGGAGGTGGCCCGCCCGCTGGACATCACCGCCGAGGACGTCGTGGCGTTCGGTGACATGCCCAACGACGTGCCGATGCTGCGGTGGGCGGGGCTCGGGGTGGCGATGGGCAACGCCCATCCGGAGGCGATGGAGGCCGCCGACGAGGTCACCGCGCCCAACACCGACGACGGTCTGGCTCGCGTGCTGGAACGGTGGTGGCTCTGACCGTTCCTGGTGAGTGAGCAGCAGTGAGTTCTGCTCGGTTGCGGCCCGAACGGTCTTGGCCGCGGCGGGCAGGTGTTCTCCGGTGAACCGGTGCGCATCGCGTGCGGCCGGTGGGCCGGAACTGCCGTGCCCGCCATCGTGGCAACGGTGGCGGTCAGGCCTGGCCGGTGGAGTGCCCGCCACGGTCCACTGTCCGCGGCAGGGTCCTGCCCGCCGATGCCTGATCACCAATCCGAAACCACACCTACCAATCCCAGCCCC
>NZ_JAVRPS010000275.1:0-8274 GCF_032162105.1 Mycobacterium sp.
ATGCCGATGAGGTCTTCGTCGGACAGGATGGATCCGTCCTCTGCGCTCTTGCGGATCAGCTCCGCGAGCAGCCCCTCGGACGTGGGGTCGGCGCGCTTCTCGGCGACCAGCTTGGTGATGTACTCCATGAGCCAGTGCGCACCCGTGTCGCGCTCGGCGCGGCGCTTACTGGTGTCCATCATCACCTCGGTGGCGTGATGGAACTTGTCCCGATCTTCGTAGGGAACGCCCAGCAGCTCGCAGATCACCAGGCAAGGGATCGGCAGGGCCAAGTGCTGAATCAGGTCGACCGGTTCACCGTTGGCACCCAGGGTCTCGATGGCGTCCAGATGTTCGGTGACGATGGTGTCGATGTACGGCTGGAGATTGGCCTGCACGGACTTGGGCGTGAACTTGCCCGACAGTAGTCGCCGGTACGCGCCGTGGTCGGGGGCGTCCATGGAGTTGAACGTCGGGGGCAATGCCTCGGCGGATTCGTTGTCGTTGGGATCGACACCGTGTTCTTCTGCGACGTCGTGACGTGGCCGCTGCGAACTCAGTCGTGGGTCGGAGAACACGAGACTGCCCTCCTCGAACCGGGTGACCAGCCAGCCGATACGGCCACTGGGGAACCGAACACGAGTGATGGGTTGCTCCTCCCGCAACTGGTCATAGGCCAACGGCGGGTCGAGAAGTCGCTCCCGCTCGATCGGCATATCGCGAATGGTGGTCGTCATCGGTTGTGCTCCTTGGCTTCTGGATTGGACTTGGCTTGACGTTCGCTGATGGCGGCCTCGACGCCCTGGTTGACCTGGGTGCCGTTGCCCCAGCCGACGTAGTAGTGCAATTGCAGTACAGCCTCCCGGAGCTCGCCGGGTGACAGCTCATCGTTCTGCAGCGCTCCCCGTGCCTGGATCTCGATCAGGTCGGCACGGCCCAATGCGGCGGTGGCTCCGATGACTAGTAGCCGGCGGTCGCGGATCGAAAGACCTGGCCGACTCCATATCTCGCCGAAGAGGTGGTCAATCGTGTCTTCCAGCATGGGATTCGACACTTCGGGCATGGTTGCCGAGAATCCCGGTCCGTAGACCGCGTCCATGGTCTTCAGGCCGAGTTCGGTGGTTTCACTCATCAGCGGTCCTTCTCTGGGATGGCCAAGGTCTCCGCGCCGTTGGCGCGGGCGGCATCGACCAGGGGGATGAGTACGTCGCTTCGTGCCGCCAGTTCCTGCGCGGCGGCGAGGTCCTTGTCCATCAGCCGTCGAATCTGCGGCACCATCTCGCGCGTGACCACTTCGGCCGAGAGTTGGTTGCGCAGCCAGGAAAACAACGTGGTGCCGCCAGGGTCCGCATCCTCGACGACGGTGATCAGCGTCGCCGGATCGACGCCGGCGGATGCAACCAGCGTGGCTGCCTCGTGGACGGCGCGCCAGGTGCCGTAGGTGATGATGTTGCGGGCGATCTTGGTCGCCATTCCGGCGCCTAGCGGCCCGCAGTGCACCACGTCCTTGGCGAAGCCCGTTAGCACCGGCATGGCGGCGGTGACGGTGGCGTCGTCACCGCCGAGCATGGCGACGAGGCCGTTGGGCACTGCTTGCGTGACGCCGCAATCCAACAGTGCCACATCCTTTTCCGCACACTTCTGCGCGAGTTCGTGTACCACTGGAACGGCAACGGTGCACAACAGCACAACGATTGATCCCGGTTGGGCGGCGGCGAGCACACCGTCGTCACCGCACAGGACCTCGCGAGCCTGATCTGCGTCGACCACGGCGAGCAAGACCACGTCGCTGCTGCGGGCCACCTGAGCCGGCGACGCGGCGGGCGCGGGCACACCGGGCAATCCGTCTGCCGCATCGGGGCGGATGTCGTACACCATCGGGGTCCGGCCGTTGCGGGCCAGGCTGACCGCAACACCGCCCCCGATCATCCCCAGCCCGATGACGCCGGCTCGCGGCACCGTTCGGTGGGATTCGACTGTGGTGGTTTCTGTTTGGGCGGTCATGCAACTACTCCCTCGTTGAGGATCGACGCCAGTTCGGCGTTCTCTGCGACCAGCGATCGGGCGGCACGCAGCGGGCGGATCATGTTGATGCCGACGGCGGCACGCGCGCGGCCGCCCTTGCCGTAGATCGCGACGAGCTTGCGCTCGTCGATGCTGCCGTCGGTGACGGTGAACGAGTCAGCGCCGCGCGGCAGACCGTGGATCTGGATCTTCAGGTCGTACTGGTCCGACCAGATGTAGGGCACCGGGACGAACGGGGCCGGACTGGATCCCGCGAGGATGTTGCGCGCGACGGCCGTACCCTGTTCGGCAGCGTTGGTTCGGTGTTCGACTCGGATGCGTTCACCGATCCCAACGTGCTGCCACGACGCAACGTCGCCCGCAGCCCACACGGCGGGTGCCGCCCGGCAGTATTGGTCACAGAGCACTCCGTTGCCGATCGGGATGCCGCTTCCGGCAAGCCATTCGGTGTTGGGGATCGAGCCGATCGAGACCAGTACGAGGTCGGCGACCAGCGTTGTGCCGTCGGCCAACTGGACGCCGGTGGCCCGGCCGTCCTCGGTCGCGATGCCGACCACCTTGACGCCAGTGAGAACCCGGACGCCGTGCTCGACGTGCACTCCGACGAGGAGTTGGCCTAGTTCATTTCCCAGCACGTCGGACAGCGGAGCTTCGACGTCGGACACCAGGGTGACTCGTGTCCCCGCCGCGCAAGCGACCGAGGCTACTTCGGCGCCCAGGAATCCGGCACCGACGATCACCAGTTGCAGATGTCCGGCCAATTCCGAACGCAGTCGCCGGGCGTCGTCGAGGGTGCGCAACACGTGCACACCGGCGATGTCGTCGGTGCCGGGCAGGCGTCGCGGACGCACTCCGGTGGCGATCACCAGGTCCTGGTAGCCGACCTGCGATCCATCGGAGAGTGCGACCGCTTGGGTCGCGGTGTCCACCGCCTCGGCCCGAACGCCAAGGCGTAGATCGAGATCCAGCGCGGCGATCCTTTCGGCGTCCCGCAGCTCAAGTTTGTCCTCCGATTACGTGCCGGCCAGAACCTCCTTGGACAGCGGCGGCCGATCGTAGGGCAGCTGGCTCTCCTCGCCGATGAGCGTGATCGGTCTGGTGAAGCCGTCGCGACGCAACGTTTCAGCAACCGATAGGCCGGCCGCTGAGGCGCCAACGACCACCACGCCCGCCGGGGGGGTCACTCCTGCACCGCGATCGCTGCCGCCGGGCATACCGCCGCCGCTTGACGCGTGGCCTCGTACTGGCCCTCCGGCGGATCGGCATCGAGAAGTATCACGATTCCGTCGTCTTCTCGCTGGTCAAAGACTTCCGGTGCGATCAGAACGCACTGGCCGGCCGCGCAACATTTCGTCTCATCAATGGTGACGTGCATCGTGACCCCTCCTCATCAAGTTAAGTGAACTAAGTTTAGTTATGGGGTGAGGTTATACCCAGAGTTGCGTTGTCGCCACCGACGGCGACGTGATTCAGCACACACTAAATAGGCGAACTAATTAAATGACCGGGGCCAAAGAGCGGTTCGGGTTGGCAGAGGTGACCACGGTGTCAGGGCAGACGCAATGAAATCGCCGAACAGTGCGGTCGTACGTCACCGACGGAACGAGCCTTACGGAGTGCCTTCGTTGGGCTCGACGAGCTCCTGAAGTTCGTGACGGACGATCTTGCTGGCGCTGCTGTGGGGTAGTTCGTCGAGCACCATGATCATGCGCGGCACTTTGTAATTCGCGAGGTCTTGGTAGTTCGCGAGAGTCTGCCATGGGCGCTCATCACCCATGCTCAACCCTTCACACCGCCGGGCCGAATACCGAGCGATGCGAACTGTTGAGTCAGGCGTTGGCCATTGCAGGCGGCCGGACGGCAGCCGGGTCAGAGTTGGCCAACGGCAGGGGCGGGCGTTGTCGCCCATGAAGTCGTAGGTGCGGCGCACGTCCATGCCCTCGGCGTACCTCCAGTAACCCGTTGGCTCGGCCAGGCCCTCGGGATGGACCAGTCCGAGCCGAACATCACCTCGTCCCGTCCGACGGTCTGCACCACGTCGGCCACCGAGCCCTCCCAGAACGGGCTGACCCCATCTACGGTGCGCAACGAGCCCGGGGCTCGCGCCGTGTAGCTATGCCGGTGCGGCGGTACTGAGACCCAAACCGCTAGCGGCGGAGGACATTCGCGCGTCATAAGTCACCACGGCCCGTAGCGAACTCTCGGCCCGCAACGCTGCCGTCAGATGAATGGCGTCGAGGCTGCGAAGCTGCCGCGGAGGCAGGCTTGCGGCATCGTCCAAAACCGCCCTGCTCAACGTCACCATCTCCAGCTCGTCCAACAGCATGCGCGCCGCCGTGACGGCCGCGGGTCCGGCGCTGGCGACCGCCCGCACGAGTTCGGTTCTGGATAGCGCGGCGGTGAACAGGGAATCTGCGCTGTAATCACGTAAGTAGTCACGCAGTGCCACCGATTGCGGCTCGGCAACAACCATTTTCACCAGGGCTGAGGTATCCAGGTACAGCCTCATGGACTACCGTTCCTGCGCGCGAAGCCGCTCAAGTTCGGCGGATGCATCAACACCGTAGTCGGTCGGCTCCATGTCCCGAATGTTGACTCTCCCCAGCGCCGGCACGACTTCGCCGGAGTTGATCAGATCCTGCCACGGGTCGGCGGTGATCGGAACCAGCCGGGCCACTGGTCGCCCACGGTCGGTGATCTCAATCGCCTCGCCGGCAGCGACCTTGGCCAGGTAGTAGCTGGCGTTCTGTCGCAGCTCGCGCACGCCGATTGTAGCCATGTGCTACATGGTAGCACTTTGTCCAACCCGGTCGTTGGTTGTGGATCCGCTTATGCGTTAGCGGCTTCCAGCACCGGCGGCTTAACGGCCCCTGGGTCGGGATTGGCCAGCGGCAGTCCCATGAACCGGCGGGCGTTGTCACCCATGAAGTCATAAGTGCGGCGCACGTCCATGCCCTCGGCGTACTTCCAGTAGCCCGTCGGGGTTGCGAGGCCCTCGGGATGCGGCCAGTCGGACCCGAACATCACCTTGTCCCATCCGACGGTCTGCACGACGTCGGCCACCGAGCCCTCCCAGAACGGGCTGACCCAGATGTTGCGGCGGAACACGTCGTGCGGATGCTCGGGGAAGTTCTGCGGCATCTTGCCGTACGTCGACGCAAGATCGTCGAACAGTGGCCTGATCCAAGCACTTCCGTTCTCGACGCTGGCGATGCGCAGCTTCGGGAACCGGGTGAGGGTGCCGTGGCAGATCAGGCTGGTCAGCATGTCGGCGATCTCCCGGTGGCCCAACGCCGTCCACTTGAACGCCGACATCTCGAACGCGCTACTCGTCGTCGGTGGCTCCCACTTCTCGATGTACTCCTGCAGCGGCGGCTGGCTGGCATGCAGCACGATCGGTAGGCCCGCGTCCTCGACGTCGCGCCAGAACGGGTCGAATTCCGGCAGCGCGGGGGAGCGCCAACCCTTGTAGCCGTACACCGGGGCCGGTTTGATCAGCGCGACCTTGGCGCCGTTGTTCAAGATGTATTCGAGCTCTCGGCGGCCCTCGTCGACGATGCCCAGGTTGATCACGGGCGTGCTGAAGACCCGGTTGGCGTGGCTGAAGCCCCAGTGCTCGAGCATCCACTGGTTCAGCGAGTGGATGATGGCAGCGGTCAGCTCCGGATCCTCGGCCGAGGAGTGCTCGACCAGGTTGGCCAGGGTGGGGTAGTTCAGGCAGGCATCGACGCCTTGTCCGTTGAGTTCGGCGATGCGATCTTCGGGGTTGCGCGCGCCAGGCGGGGTGTCGATGCCACGGCCCGACATCTCCCTCATCGTCAGTCCCTCGGGATTCTGGCCGGAGTAGAACTTCTCGTGCGCGCCGGGAGCGGCGACTCGTTCGAACGTCGGGTTCGGCATGTAGTCGGTGATCTTGTTCAGGATCGCGATCCGCGTGTGCCTGCCGATCTGGACGAACTGCACGGCCTTCTCGTACTGGTCGGGCAGGTACTTCAGCAGCGCGTCGGGAGTCTCGTACATGTGCTGATCGGCATCGAAGATCGGTGCGTCGGTGAACTGGGTCATCGGTGTGCCTCTCCCTAACTCAACTTGGGCTTGAAGACGAGCTTGGCGCAATCTGACGATTGTGTCAAGTGGGTAGCGATATAGGTACAGAAATCGCAATGAGCTGTGGCGATTGCACTTGACAGTACTGTCATATACAGTCGCCGCATGACGGTGACCTCGGGTGCTCCGGCCGGAGTGCAACTGGACGCCAGCCGCGGTGAGCGGACACGCGCCGCGATCCTGGACGCCAGCCGCCGGCTGTTCCTGGAGCGGGGCTTCGCGGGTATGCCGATCAACGCGATCACCGAGGCCTGCGGCATCTCGCGGGCCGGCTTCTACACGTACTTCAAGGACAAGAGGGAGATCTTCAACGTCCTCGGCGAGACGGCCTACCACGACGCCCTCGCCGTGATCGGCGAGTGGGCGGAGGCCGATGAACCGTTCGGGCCTGCCGACGTCCGGGCCTGGGTGGGCCACTACTTCGATTACATGGACCAGCACGGGGCGTTCGTGTTGGCCTCGGCGCAGTCGGCCCCCGACGATGACGCGTTTCGGATGTCGCGCAACCGCATGGTGTCCCGTGCGTCGTGGAAGTTGGGTCAGGCCATCGCGGGGGACGGCGCGCACTCACCGGACGTCATCGGCGTTGCGGTGATGGGGTTGCTCGACCGGGCCTGGTACACGGTGCACCGGCAGACGGTCGCCGTCGACCGCGACGAGATGATCGCGGTGGTCGCCGAGATGATCGTCGCGATGGCGCGGGTCTGACTTCGGACCTTAGCTCGCTTCTGCAGGCCGGAACGCAAACGTAAGTAGCGAAGCTCCGTCGGCAGTCTCCAGCGTGAAGGTGGTCGACACCAGAGGCTGGCCGATGCGCAGTTCGGCTGGGGTCGCCTCGACGATCAGGGTCTCCACCAGCACGCCTTCGGCCAGCTCGACGAAGCCCACCACGTACGGCTTGAACACCTTCGGATCCCGGTTGCCCTTGTACGGCAGGGGTGGCGCGAACTCCTGCGTTGTGTAGGTGTAAAGCGTTCCCTCCGTGGACAACTCGATCGCCTCGATGTCCTCCTGAATCTCCGGGTCGCCGTCGAAGAGCTCGGGTCGCTCGGCCGGGAACTTGATTGCGCCCGACGAACGCCTGCGCGACGCGAACAGCACCGCGCGGTCGCCGTCGACCCGGAACAGTCCCTCGGTGATCAGTGCAGTCATCTCAGACCACCTCGATGACCATCGCGGCACCCATGCCGCCGCCCGCGCACATGGACAGCACGCCGATGCCGCCACCTCGCCTGCGCAGCTCGTAGATCGCCGAGGTGACCATCCGGGCACCGGTCGCGGCGATCGGGTGGCCGAGGCTGATGCCCGAGCCATAGACGTTGACGATCTCCTCGTCGAGTCCGAGTTCGCGGGCACACGCCACGGCCTGGGCGGCGAACGCCTCGTTGATCTCGAACAGCGCGACGTCCTCGAGTTTGCGGCCGGCCAGCTCGAGCGCCTTGGGGATGGCCTTGATCGGTCCGCTGCCGGTGCGGGTCGGGCCCAGTCCGACCTGCGTCCACGACAGCACGTTGGCCAGTACGTTCTGCTGGGTGTCAGGCGACGCCAGTGCGACGACCGCCGCGGCGTCGTTGATGCCCGACGAGTTTCCCGCGGTCACCGAGAAGCCCTCGATCTCGGGATGCAACACCTTCAGTCCGCCCAGCGACTCCATCGAACTGCCTCGCCGCGGATGCTCGTCCTCGGCGAAGGTGATCGTGCTGCCGTCGGCCTGGGGGACCTGGATCGGGATGATCTCGTCGGTGAACGATCCGGCGTCGATGGCCTTGATCGCGCGTTGATGGCTGCGCAGTGCCCACTCGTCCTGGTCCTCGCGGGTGATGCCGTACTGGACGTTGCAGTTGTGCGCGACGGTTATGGACATGTCCATTGCAGGCGCTTCCGCGGTCGGCGGGTGCGACTCGGGGAACCACTGCTCGTAGTCCTCGGGCGACTTGCCCGAGGTGAAGGGCTTGCGCTTCTGCATGATCGGTCCGGTGGACAGCGACTCCATGCCGCCCGCCAGGATGGCGCGGCTCATGCCGGACGCGATCTGTCCGGCGCCTACGGCGATGGCCGAGAGGCTGGACGCGCACTGACGGTTGACGGCCAGCCCGGGGATGTCGAGCAGGCCGAGGGCCACCGCGACGTAGCGGGCACTGTCGCCACCGCCCTGCATGCTCT
>NZ_JAVRPS010000276.1:0-15383 GCF_032162105.1 Mycobacterium sp.
TGAATAGATGGCATCCCATACCGCCGACTCTGCTTCATCAATGGTGGCCTGCGCGAAGTCGATTGCGGACAATGCGTAGTCCTCGGCGAGGTCGGCATCGTCGGCGGCGAGGTCCGCGTCGAGACGGTCCTCCTTGTCGCTGACGTTTGCCTTCACCTTCGCAACATGCGCCTGCCACTTCGCGTGCATCTCCTGCCACTGCGACGAGGCCTTGTCCTTGGCGTCAACTGCCTTGTCGTTGAGTCGATCCGCCGACGCGCTCGCACGATCGCGAGCGTTGGCGGCATCGGCCTCCAGCCGAGCTCTGGTGCTTTGGCCCGCAGCCTTCAGCTTGTCGGACGCGCCCTTCGCCTTGTCTGCGATCTTGTCGAACTGCGCGTTCAGGTCAATGTCTGTCATTGGGACTCCTCGGGTGCGATGGGACAACTCCTGAATCGTGCAGCGCGGACCTTTCGCCGTCATTGTGGCTGCCGACAACGTCGGCGAGCAGACGCTGTCGCGCGCCACACCCGGGTGACAGCCGCCCCGCGCTACTCGGTACCAACGAGCACTCTGCGCCGCGCTCCAACCGAATTCCGTGCCTGTCGGGTCGTTCGCCGGCACATTCGGCGTGGTTGTGGTGCAGAACAATTCCGTGGTGTCGACGGTGTGCTGGAGGACACCGTCCGCTCGGCTACCCCTCGGTTAGAGTGCGCTTGACCGGTGCTTGCAAGAGGCCGCGAAAGGAACGATCATGACGACCGACCACAGCGCCGCTCCTGCGCGGCGCATCCCACAGTTGATCCCGCGCCGGCTCCTGAGCGGCAAGTCGGCCCACCATCCCGTCGTGCTGGAAGAGGCCGAGAGACGAGGTCGGGATTTTCAGCTGCGTCTGGCCGATCGAATTACCACGTTCGCGGGGTCGATGAACTTCGTCTGGCTTCATGCGGCGCTATTCGCCGTCTGGATGCTGTTCCTGGAGAAGAGCCCGTGGCCCATGTTGACCCTTGTCGTGTCGCTCGAAGCGATCTTCCTTTCGACGTTCGTGATGATCGGCCAGAACCGGCAGTCGGCGTTCCAGCAGGCCAAGGCGGACCATGACTTCGAGACTCAAGAATTGGAACTGAAGACCAATACCGAGCTGACTCGCCAAATCCATTTGCTAACAACGGAGTTGCATCGGCGCCTCATCGAGACACCATCGGGGTGATCTGAACCGTGTGCGGTGGCTACCCGACCTTCACTGCAACGCCTGGCGAGTGATTGGCGAAAGCGTGTCCACCCACTCCGCGTAGCCGAGGCCGTTGAGGTGGAGCTTGTCTGGGGTGAATTCGGCCCGAAGCCCGCCGCGGCCGTCGCTGAGCGCCGGCCACAGGTCGACGTTCGTCGCAGCGACGCAAGCGATCAACGCACTCGTCGGACCGGCGGTGGGCCGCGTGCTGATCATGGCGTTGCTCATGGTGCAGCTGGTCAGCGCCGGCGGCATGTACCCCGTGGAAACCACGTCGCAGCCCTTCCGGACACTGCACCGCTTCGATCCGATGACGTTCGGCGTCAACGGACTCCGGCAGCTCATCCTAGGCGGCATCGACGGCCGGCTATGGCAGGCGATCATCGTGCTGTTAGGCATATGGGCAGTGGCGCTGGCGATCTCGTGTATGTCCGCCCGACGCGACCGGCTCTGGAACCTCGACAGGCTGATACCGGCGATCAAGATCTGACCGCTCGTCAGCCGACGTCCGGATCTGGTTGTAGCCGAGCGGGAATCGCGCGCTGTGTCACCGCCGTCACCTCACCGTTGCCGTTGGTCACCGGGTCTTTGACCCTCGAGGTCGGCGCGACCGTCGGTTCGTCGGCAGGAGCGGTGCGGGTGATCGGCATCGGCGTGGTCGTCGCAAGCGACGGCGCGCTCACCCGGCGTGCCGCGTTCACGCGCTGCGCGGAACCGTCACCGGTCGGACCGGTGGGGTCACGCGGCGGCCACTGCGTCACCGGGCCGCCGGCACCGACGAGAGCGTCCTCCGACTCCGGTTCCGTCGCCGGCTCCGCAGGCCGCTCGTGCTCGTCCGGCAGACCGATCTCGCCGAGCCCGATCCGCGAGTGCAGCCGTTTCAACGACCTTGGCGCCCACCAGCACTCGTCGCCGAGCAGCTTCATCACCGCAGGCACCAGGAACATCCGGACCACCGTAGCGTCCAGCAGGAGCGCGGTGACCAGGCCGAACGCCAGGTACTTCATCATCACCAGGTCGGAGAAGACGAACGCGCCCGCCACCACGACGAGGACCAGCGCCGCCGCGGTGATGAGGCGGCCGGTGGTCGCGGTGCCGATGCGGATGGCGTCCGCGGTCGACGTGCCGGAGTCGCGTGCCTCGACCATCCGGGACACCAGGAAGACCTCGTAGTCGGTCGACAGGCCGTAGATCACCGCGATGACGAGGCCGATCACCGGAGCGGTCAGCGGGGTCGGCGTGAAGTTCAGCCAACTGGCGAAATGGCCGTCGACGAATATCCACGTCAACACGCCCAGCGTCGAACCCAGCGTCAAGGCGCTCATGATCGCGGCCTTGATCGGCAGCACCAGTGATCCGAACGCCAAGAACATCAGCAGCGTGGTCGTGCCGATCAAGATGATGGTCATCAGCGGCAGCTTGGCAAAGATGCTGTGGATGCTGTCCTGTTCGAGCGCGGGTGTCCCGCCCACCCACACGGTCAGGCCGCGCGGCGGGGAGATCGACCGCAGCTCTTCGAGCTTCGTGGCGGCATCGTTGCGGTTCACCAGGCCGTTTTGGATCACCCGGACCGATGGATCCCGCGATGCGCCGTCGAGGTAGGGCCGCTCCTTCCACATGTTGGCCGGCTTGTTGTCCGGATCGATGAAGCCGGGAATGGTCATCGCCTCGCTGCGGACCTGCGCGACCTGGCTGTCGGTGACCGGCCGGCCGTCGGTGCGGTGGACCACCAGCGTCAGCGGCTCGGTGCGGAACCTGGGGAAGATCCGGTCGAATTCCTGCTGTGCCTGGCGCACCGAGTTCGTTGGCGGCAGGTACTTTTCGCTGATGCCACCCAGGGACATGTTGCCCAGCGGGACGATCAGCCAAATCATGACGATGACGATCGGGGCGGCAAATACGATGGGCCGCTTCATCACTCGGTTGACCAGCTTGCCCCAGAAGCCATTCTCGACCTCTTCGCGGGTCTGGTTCTTCTGCACGTGTGCGCCCAGCCAGTGCAGCCACCAGTTGGTGGGTTTCCAGTTGCGGAAGAACGGAACCCGCAGGAATGAGTACACACCCAGGTCGTCGACGTGGTGGCCCAGGAGCCCGAGGCAGGCGGGCAGCACGGTGATCGACAGGATCGCCGACAACATCACCGAGGCGATCATGGCGTAGGTGAGTGATTTGAGGAAGCCCTGCGGGAACAGCAGCAGGCCGGCCGCCGACGCCACGATCAGCACCGCCGAGAACACCACGGTTCGCCCGGCCGTGGTCACCGCGCGGCGTACCGCGGTTTCGGTGTCATAGCCCTCGGCGATCTCCTCACGGAAGCGGCTGACCACGAACAGCCCGTAGTCGATTGCGATGCCAAGACCGATCAGCGTCACCACCGGCTGCGCGAAGTAGTGCACCGGGCCGGATATCGCGACCAACCGCATGATCCCCAGTGAGCCTGCGATGGACAGCGCGCCGACCATTGCAGGCAGGCATGCCGCGACCACCCCGCCGAACACGAAGAAGAGCACCACCGCCACCAGCGGCACGGCCAGCACCTCGGCGCGCAGCTGGTCTTCGGCGATGGTCCCCATCAGCTCATTGGCCAACGGCTGCAAGCCGGCCAGCTTCACGTCGACGCCCGGGACGGCGAAGTCGTCCTGGACCGTCTTGTAGTTGTTGAGGATGGTGTCGTCGTCGTTGCCCTTGAGCTGAATCGACATGAACGCGTGCTTCTTTGACGCGTCGGCCATGCTGCGCAGCAGGCCCGGGTTCTTGAAGTAGCCGACCGACCGGAGGATCTGGTTCGGGTGGTCGTTCTCGACTTGGGCGAGGTTCTCGAGGATCTTCCGCTTGAAGTCTGCGTCGTCCACCGTCTTGCCGTCCGGGGCGGTGTAGATCGCCACGATGTGGCCTGAGGTGTCGCGACCGTACGCCTGGTCAGCGAGGCGCGAGGCTTGCGCCGACTCGCTGTTGTCGTCGTAGAAGCCGCTCTGCGTGAGATGCGGGCCCAGAGTCAGCCCGTACGCGCCGCCACCCACGCACAGCGCCACCATCACTCCGATCACGATGGATCGGTAGCGGTATACCGTTCGACCCCACCACGCGAAAACGACGACTCCTCACTGCCCGCGCTCTGCGCTCATTCTCCTACGCGTAGCTGCGATTCTCATGCGCGCGAGTTGCGCAGTGAGGACCGACCTCCCTAGGTGGTCGCCCCGCTCGAGGTGAGGCGACGCGCAGCGTAGTCGGCGGCCTGGCCGGTCAGCCCGTTTACCGCGTATTGGGTATGCGCGCCGTTGTCGGTGCCGCCCGGCGCGCAGATCGGGTCTGTGGGAATGCAGATGTCGGTGGTCTTACCCGTATAGAGGTGGCCGACCGCGATCGGCGGCGCTCCGGTGTAGATCTGCTGCAAGAACCCGCTCGATGGTTTGCCGAAGAGGGCCACCGCAGCGACATGGTTGGCCACGTCGGGCGCCATTGGGCCGGTGATGCCTGCCGGCAGGGTGTAGCCGGGGGGTATCGAGTCTTCGGTGGTGTAGGCCATCACGGCCGCCCCTTGGGAGTACCCGCCGAGCACCATCTTGGTCTTCGGGCAACTTGCCGCCATATCGCGGATCTTGTTGCTCGCATCGATCACACCCGCGGCGGCAGTCGAGAAATCGAGGGACGCCGGATAGTTCACCGGATACACGTCGATCGATTTGTCGCCGAGCTGGGCGCGCAGCGCATCGACGAAGGACTGCCCGGTATCGCCGACCCCCGGTGGCTCGAACGTGCCGCGCGCGAATACCACCTCGACGTCGGGGCAGGGAGCGGCGGACGCGGAGGGCATGCCGATCGCCGGGCCCAAGAGCACCGAGGCTGTCACCACCGCAGCACCGAACAAACGACTGATCACGCTCATCTCGACTCCACCGCCCTTTTTGATTCCCGACCCGGCGTTGGGCGTCAATGCCCGCTCCGCAGACGACGCCATTTTTTACCCGCTGGCGCGCCCGACCAAACAAGAGGGCGCCGCACTGTGACGGACACCACATCCGCTGTCTGCGACCACGCTCATCGGACGGGTGCGGCGTTCTGGAAGTCCACGGGGACACGGGCGCCGGTGCGCGCGGATTCGAGGATCGATTGGCACACCGCCAGAGCGTTCACCGCGTCGTGGCCGTCGACGACCGGGCGGCCGTCGCCGACGACGGCGCGGGCGAAGTGTTCGAGCGTGATGTCGTAGGTGTGCCTGCGGTCGGGCACGTCGACCTCGATCTCGCCTAGTGCGGTGCGCAGCAGCACCGTGCCGATCGGTTCCGGAGTCATCACCTCGGGTGCGACGATGCTGCCCTCGTCACCGTGTACCTCGAGGTAGGTGGGAGTGTGCGGCGTCGTGAACGCGTCGTGGAATCGGACGAGGACGTCGTCCTCGTATCGGATCACCGAGGCCGCCGCGTCCTCGGTGGAGGTCTCCCATCGTCCTTGTCGCACGGTGATGGCGATGGTTTCCAAGGCCCTGGTGCCCAGCAGCGGATTGACCACCGACGCGTCGTGGCACGACAGATCCATGACCACACCGGCCCCGGGACGATCACTGAGCCTCCAGCCGCGCAGCCGTTCGGGTAGCAGCGAGGTGTGCCGCACGTTCACCGAGAGCACGCGCCCGATGGCCCCGTCGCGCACCAGCTGCCGCACCGCGCGGTGCGTGCCGGCGGCGGGCAGGTGGTGGTTGACGCCGAGAACGACCCCGTGCGCGGCACACGCGGCGGTGATCTGCCGAGCGCTGTCGAGATCGACCGACAACGGCTTCTCGCACAGCACGTGTTTGCCGGCAGCGGCGGCCGCCTCGGCATGAGCCAAGTGCTGCTCGTTGGTGCTGGAGATGTAAACGGCATCGATACTGGGGTTGGCGAGCAGCCCGTCGACACTGTAATCACCGTTTTGCGACGGTATTTCGTTGCGGGTTGCGTAGTCGGCCGCGTGGTTGGCGTTGCTGCTTGCCAGGCCGAGGATGCCGTGGTTCATCCGCCGCAACGCGGGAATCATGCCAGTCTGGGCGATATCGCTGGCGCCGATCAGACCCCAGTTCAGCCGTGTGCGATCCGACATGCAATCCGTCTCCGCTCTCCGTCAGTCGCCCCCATCTTGCGCTCGGTCAATCGGGACACAAAAAAGGCCATGGCGCACCGGTATGGTGCGCCACGGCCAGAAGGGTGATTCGTATCAGAACGCCCCGTCCACGAAGCCGTTCGTGGTGTTGACATCGTCGTGGTTGTCGACGGAGTAATGGGGCAACGTGGGGGTGGTCGCCATGTCGGCCTGGGCGGGTCCTGCGAAACCCAGCACCGCTGCGGTCAGACCGCTGGCGATCAATGTGGCAAATCCGAACTTCTTCATCTCGATGCCTTCCTGTATTCGGCCGGTTTGCTAACCTCTTTGGCCGATCTAGAGGGTTAAACGCACTGCTCATGGGGTTAATTCCATTGGCAGAAACTGATCGGCGGTTGGCAGGAATCGACCGCTTTTCGGGCGGCAGCGACTACCGTCGTTGGCGACGAAGGTCCGCAGCAGCTGAACGCACGACCTTCGTGACGGTCTCGACGATCGGGCTGTCCAACTTCCAGCACTGCCAGAACAGCGGCACGTCGAGGTACGCCTCGGAGATCCGGACGAACGAGCCGTCGGCCAGTGCCGGTGCCGCCGACTGTTCCGGGTACATGCCCCACCCCAGCCCGGCCCTCACCGCCGCACCGAAGCCCTCGGCGGTCGGCACGTAGTGGACGGATCTGGGGATCGCGCGGCGAAAGGCTTTGCGGACCAACATGTCTTGCAACGCGTCGTCGCGGTTCCAGGCCAGCGACGGTGCCGTCGCCACCGCGTCAGCGGTGAAGCCATCGGGCAGAAAGTGTTCGGCAAGGGTCGGGCCGCTCACCGGCACGTACCGCATCACACCCAACCCGTGGACCCGACATCCCGGCACCGGTGTCCGCTCGGTGGTCACCGCGCCCATCGCGATGCCCTCCCGCAGTAGTCGCGCCGAGTGGTCCTGGTCCTCGATCCGGATGTCGAACAGCACGTCCGGTAGTCGTCCGAAGACCGCAGTGAACCACGTCGACATCGAATCGGCATTTACCGCGACCACGATGCGGGTCACCTGTGCCGTGCCACCGCCGACCTCGGCCAACGCCTCCGACTCCAGCAGCGCCGTCTGTGCCGCCAGGCGAAGCAATGGGACACCGGCTGCCGTCGCGGCACACGGCTTGCCGCGCACGACCAGCACCTGTCCGGTCCGCTGCTCGAGTACCTTGATGCGCTGGCTGATCGCCGACGGGGTGACGTGCAGCCGCTCGGCAGCAGCGTCGAAGCTGCCCAGTTCGATCACCGCCGCGAAGGCAGCCAGCTGCTGGCCATCCAGTGCCACATTAGTGATTCTAATTCATGTGGAGAAGCATTAGCCGTACTGCGTCCGCGACGGGCCAGGCGTCGCCGACATGCTGGTGAGCACCGAGTGGTCCACCGAAGCCATCGCCGAGATGTGCGCCCTCGGTACTCCAGTCCACGACCTGTTCGCCGGCACCCCCATCGAATCGACCTGCCCGCGCTGATCGGGTTTGCTATCGCCGAATATACCGGGCTTCACATTTGCGTTTCACATGAAGATCTGGGCATCGGTTGAAACGCCGCTAGATTGGAATTTGTAACCAACAGATCGGCCTTTCTGAAAGCGCATGAGTCGATCACTGGTGACACATCCATCAAATAAAACAATCACGCAAGGGGAATGACATGAAGCTACGTTACATCGCGACGGCGATCGCGACCGGAGCCGCCGCCGCGGCCATAGCTGCCGCACCGAGTGCGTCGGCCGCAATCCCGGTCACCAGCATCGATGGTGGGGGTACCACCACGACCCATCAAACACCCGGTCACGTATCGATCCAGGTCACACCGCCTCATGTGTCGAAGGCGCGCAGCTACGGCGAGTTCTCGTCGCCGGCACCCTTCTTCGGTAATTGAAGGCTGAGCAGCGGGTAGCCGCCACTCAGCTGCGCGCAGCTGCCTCGAGGCCGCGAAGACACTTGGCAAGTGGCTTCGCGGTCTTCGCGTTGTCGGGCAATTCCGACAAGCCATCTATTTCCATTCAATACGAAATGAATACGGATCTCATCTGAGCGTTGTATCCGCTACTTATATGCGTTTGGCATGAAGTTCTTGACTCATGGGCATTCGTCGCGACAGTAACAAAACTTGATTTGCTAGAAATTCGACAGTCTGTCAATGTGCCGCGAGAACGTGCTCCCTTCAAGGGGCGTTCTATTGCGCAAACCCCGCGCTCGCCTCGCCCGGCAGCCCCGAGCATGTGCTCTTGGGCTAACATGCGACGCCGTTGGGCCTTACTCTTCGGCGATGAGATCATTCGTCCCCGTCCTATCAGCGGTGCTGTTGGCGGCCGCATGCACCTCTTGTGGTACCGCCGATGGCCAGTCCGACTCCATCGGACAAGCGAGCTCAGACGTGCCGGAGACACTCTCCGCCGCCGTTGCCGCGGCACAGGCGAACGCCGATCGCTTCTCGTCGGGCGATTTCGCCGGTGTCTGGGAGCGGATGTCACGGGAGGTCCGCGACGGGATCACACGAGAAGACTTCGTGACCTTCTACGAAACCTGCAAGAGGACCGGCCAGAAGATCCGGGTCGCCGGCGTGCGCCTGGACGTTGGGGATTCGGCGATCGTGCGCATGCAGGTCGGAGGCACCGACCAATCTCGGATCATGCTCTTCGAGAACGGCAACTGGGTCATGAAACCCACCCCGGGGTTCGCAGCGCATCTCGGCGAACCGGTCGAGCAGATTGTGGCCGAAGAGAGGTCCGCGGGCCTCTGCTCCAACTGATCACCTCGCCCGCAACTCCGGACATCTGGGCACGACGCAATCTGCGTAGCTAATTCAGACCACGCCGTGCTGCCTTCGCCGCGCTTACCAAGGCCTGACCGGCAGTTGACCGACTTCTTTGATTGATCACCGATAGCATGGAGTTGTAGCACCGGCAAACGAAACTGTTACCGGGATCACGAGTGCGCGAACACCTCACTGGGCGTTCGTGATTCGCGAGCGCCCCTGGCCCAGAAGGCCGTTTCGATCGCCTGTGCGGAAACAAACCCCGTTCAGAAGGAGTTGCAGCACCACGTGCCTGCCCCGATCCCGTTGACCAGCCGGCCGAATGCCAAGCGGCGTTCCCAGCTAATTCACAGTTTCGAGCAAGGCTGATGCGCCAAGGCCCACTCGCCGGGCGATATCCGGCGGTCGCCGCCATGGTCACACTTGCATTGATCCCGTACCTGGCGCTGTCCGCGGCGATCGACCCATTGGTGCCGATCATCTCGGAGCAGTTGCACATGACCGCTCAGGAGATGAGCCTGAGTTCGGGTCTGGGGAACGCGGCGTACGCCGTGGGCACGGTGCTGGCGGTCCAGTTCGCGCAACACCTGCCGCAGCGCAGGATGCTGCTTGGATACGCGGTGGTGCTGGTGCTGGGTTCGGTGCTCGCAGCGGCTGCACCGAACTCGGGCACGTTCATCTGCGGACACGTGCTGCAGGGATTGGCGACCAGCATGTTGTTGATCGCCGCCGCGCCTCCACTCACGATCGGATTCCCCAGAGACAAGCTCCGCAACACGGCCGTGATCATGAACATGTGCGTGTTCGGGGCGGTCGCCCTCGGCCCGTTCATCGGTGGCGTGCAAGCGGAGTCACACGCGTGGCGACCGCTGTTCTGGATCGTCGCCGCGATCGCGTTGCTGGCTCTGATCCTGGCCGCGCTGACGTTCGACGACGCCCCGCCCGCCGACCTCGATGCGCCACGTGACCTGCCTGCGATCGCACTGGCGGCCGTCGGGTGCACGGCGGCCTTCGTCGGCGCCGCACAACTGACCAGCCACGGATTCGCGGATGCGGCGGTGACCGTGCCGATGCTCGGCGGACTGGCCTTGATCGTGGTGTTGATCGTCTACCAATTCCGCGCTCGCCGTCCGCTTCTCACGGTTCGAACGATGCTGACGAGTTCGATTCCGGTCGCAGGCGTCGGCGTCGCGCTGTTCGCCGCGGCCGCGTCGGTGGCGGCGACCGCGCTGACGGCCAACGTGTTCCTGCAGACCTACAGCCCGGTCCACGTCGGGCTGCTGTACCTGCCTGAACTCGGCGGCGCCATCGTGATGGCGGTCGTGTTCGGAGCGGTCATCTCCAGACGTGCCATGCACTACCTTCCACTCGTCGGCATGGCGCTGCTGGCGGCCGGGATCCTGGTGTTCCGGTTCGCCTTACCCGCCAACCAGCCGCTTGCTCTGCTCGGCTCGGCACTGACGGGGCTTGCGCTCGGCGCCACCGTCGCACCCGCGCTGTTCGTCGCGGGCTTCTCATTGCAGTCCAACAGCCTGCAGCGCGTCTTCGCGATCATCGAACTCCTGCGGGCGGTGGCGGCGTTCCTGGTCGCACCGGTCTTCGCCCACTTCGCAGCGACGGTGTCCCCTGATCTCGTCGTGGGCACCGGCATTGCGCTGTGGATGGGGTTCGGGCTGGCGATCGGCGGCGCCGTGTTCGGGGTCGCGGTCTACGCGCTCAGCGGCGCCCGACCGCAACGGCCCGACCTGGACCGGTTCCTCGACGGCGAATCCCCGGCCTGGTACTCGCCACCACTGCTGGCGCGCGTCCGGAAGGGCCTGCTGCCCCTGACTCCTGCGGCCGAGCACGCTCCTGCCGTCACGGCGCCCGTGCAGCGTGGGGCTCCGATGTCCTCCGGCCCGGTGGTGTTCGCCTACGACGGATCCGAACTCGCCGCCTTCGCCATCGAACGGGCCGCGACGCAGCTGGCGCCCGGACGCGACGCGCTCGTCGTGTGTGTCTGGCAGCCCGTCGACGTGGGATTCACGCCATCCGACAATGGGCACTTCGACGCCGACCAGGCCACCGAGGTACGGCGAGCCGCCGAACGGACGGCGGCCGACGGAGCGGCACTGGCCGTCGCGGCCGGATTTCGGGCGTGGAGCAAGGCCGTTGAGGCGGCGCCGACCTGGAGGGGCATCGTTGCGACCGCTGACGAACACGACGCAAGCTTGATCGTGCTCGGACCGCACCGCCGCAACGGGCTGTTGGGACATCTGCAGGGCAGCGTGGCGGCCGCGGTCGTCGCACACACCACCACCCCGGTCCTCATCGTCCCCCAGCGCACGGCGACCTCGAACCTCTGCGCAACGGTTGGCTGACGAATAGTCCGACGAGGAGACCGTCCTTTCTCTAGCGGTACCAGATACGGCCATCTGTCCGACCGGGCAGAACACGTGGCGTCATCGCCGCCAGAACAGGTGGTGCGTCACGCCGCTTGGGCTGGGCACGACGTCGACGTGGAACCGGTCGTGCAGCTCCTCGGGCGACTCCCAGAGGCGTGACCCCGCCCCGAGGTCCATTTGGGAGACCGCGACATGGAGGGTGTCGACGAGGTCGGCGTCGAGGAACTGCCGGATGGTGGTCGCCCCGCCACCAAGCCGGACGTCCTTGCCCTGTGCGGCCTCCCTGGCCCGCTCGAGGACTGTGGCCGGGTCGGCGTTGACGAAGTGGAACGTGGTGTCCGACAGGGTGAATGACGGGCGGTCGTGGTGGGTCATGACGAACACTGGAGTGTGGAATGGCGGCTCGTCGCCCCACCAGCCCTGCCATTCGTGGTCGCGCCACGGGCCGCGTTCCGGACCAAACTTGTTGCGGCCCATGATCTCGGCCCCGATGTTGCGAGGGTAGTCCCGGGTGAGGTAGTCGTCGAGGCCACGACTTCCGCCGGGATCGGTGCGCATGGGCCAACTCGCCGTGGCGCCTGCCCACGCAAACATCGTTCCCGGGTCGGCGTGACCGAACGGGCGGTCGAGGCTCTGGTTCTCACCCGCGCCGAAACCGTCCCGCGAGACGTTGAAATTCTGGACTCTGAGCAGCTGGGCCACGCGTTCCTCCTGGGTCGTCGACGGACAGTGATTGGACCTGGCCTGCGGGCCTAACTCATCGCAGACGCGAAAGTGTGCGCCTCAGATATTGGGATCGGTAGCCCGCCCCACCGTCTGTACTGAATGACAATGCCGACTTGGCGGCGCCTCGTGAAAGGAGAGCGACCATGAGCAGAATCCCGCGATTCGCGACGACGGTCGCGGTGGCCGGCGCCCTAGGACTGACCGGCATGGGAATGGGTGCAGGTGCCGCACTGGCAGAGTCGCCGCCCGTGGTGCCAGGCGGATATACCTGGTGTCCAGGGCAAGCGTTGCCGTTCAGCGGCTTGGGTTGGGACATGGGTAGGTGCCACACCTACTACTTCGTCCCGTTCGGGCAAGGCAATGTGCAGCTGGCAGACCTGCAGGGCAATCCACGCGAAAGCTGGATTTGGGCGGATACCCCGCCCCCGCCGCCGACCAATCCGCCCCCTCCGCTGCCCCCTCGGCCGCCGAATTGCCCTCCCTGGAACGTCGTCATCGGTCCATCGGAGTGCGGCGGCCTCTAGGCGGGCCGTAGACGCCCGGAGGAGACCGAGGCGCGGCGCTGTTCACACTGCGACGACTTCCACCAAGTCGGCGAGGCCATCGAAATCATCGCGGTTGCGCGTGTAGAGCCGGGCAGAATGGGCGTGCGCGGTCGCCGCGATGAGCAGGTCCGTCGATCGCGCGCGCGGGTTTCGTCCCGCGTCGACGACAGCCGCCGCGACCTGGCCGTAACTCGCCGCGACGGCCTCGTCGAGCGGTAGCGCATCAAAGGTGCGCTGCAGCGCGAGCAGACGGCGTAGGCGTTCAGCGCGTACCGATGTGCGCTGTGCGACCAAGACGCCAAAGTGCAGTTCCGCCAGCGTGATAGCGCTGATGGCCAGCTGCCCATCGAGCGGCTCCACGTCTGTGGCGATCACAACGCTGGTGTCGAGAATGGCCCTCACTGTCTCATCCATGGGTCGCGCACCTCGTGGTCGATCGTCTGCCGATCGTCGTTCCAGTCGGGATCCGCAGGCCCCATGAAGGCGTCGGCGACGTCGCCCCACTGCCTCCACGCCCGCGGAATTGCGGGAACCAATCGCGCCCCTGGTCGGCCGGCCACCGTGATGGTGATCTCCTCACCCTCCTCAACGCGGCGAACCAGATCCGACGCGTTCTGACGCAGCTCGCGCAGACCAACGAATTCCACCTCTCCAAGGTAGCACATGTGCTACACCGTAAAAATCGAGCTAGATGCTGCCGGAACGCCGCTCCTGCACATCCGAAAGCTCGTCTGCCAACAATTCCGGCGGGCTGTGATATCCATCCCTTTGGCTGGTCAAAATTGGCGACCCAGCGCGGCCGGTGTCACCATGGGAAAGGTGTTTGCGAGAAATGGAGAATACCCGGATCAATCGAGAGTAACGCGCGTCACATCGTTTGCTGAACGTGTTCGGTGGTATGTGCACGCTCTCGGGGTCAACCCGCTGATTCGCATCACCGATCGACTGGAAGCACTCGCCGTCCTGGCCGCGCTCATGAGCGCACTCATTGCCATCCCCGCCGCGGCGCAGGCAGGAAACCTGGTCTACGAGTCGGCTGCGCACACCGCCGATGAGCAGGCACACGATCGCCACGCCGTACAAGCCCTGGTGGTTGAGGGCAGCAGACGCATGCCGACGGATCCCGAAGGCCCTGCTGCCGACGGTCCTGCTTCAGTACGGGCGCAGTGGCGCGACGGAACACACATGCGTACCGAACAGATCACCAGCCCTTCGATGGCCAAAGCGGGCGAGTCACTGACGATCTGGCTAGACGGCACCGGCAAGGTGGTCGCTGCACCGATGACGGCGGATGACGCCGGGTTGAGCGTGGCCGTCGCTGCAGGCACGGTCTGGATCGCCATCGTCGCCTGCGCCGCACTGGCCGCCTTCCTCATCCGCAGGGGGCTGGACCGATCCCGCGACCACGCATGGGAGCGTGAACTGCACCTGCTAGCCCACAACGACGACGGCTGGGCCAACCGGCAGGTCTAACGGGAGCGGGTTTTCATTCGCTGTCCCACGGGCTGGCCGCACTGCCGGTGTGCTGGTTGCGCAATCAGCCCCGACCCCGTCGCTTCTTATCCGCCTCAATGGCGGCGGCGGTGCCGAGCTCGTGGAGATCATCAATGAACTCGTGAAAGGGCGAGTGGTTCCATTTCGCGACGATATCGTGGAATCCGGCCCGGTACGTGATTGGCTCGTCAGCCACGGCCGCCATGGGTTTGACTTGCCTATCAGCCAGCCAATCGCTGTATCGGTTGTCCATCCAGTAGGCGAATGTTTCCTCCGGCAGAAGTTCCTGACACCACGACTGGTATTGATCGAACTGTAGGTTCCAAAGACGGTCATAGTAGAGCGTCGGGTCATCCTGATGTTCAGGCTGAAATTGCATCTCCAACACCTGTGTGTAGCGCCGATTGAATTCGCTGAGCAGATCAGCTTGCTTGCTCTGTCGAGCGAGTTCCTGGCCCTGCCGCGCCAGCTCGTGGCCCTGCCGAGCCAGCTGATGGCCCTGGCGGCTGAGTGTCCAAGTCTTCCAAAGGACAAGCTCGGTGGCAGCGCCGGTGACGAGGCGTAGACGGGCGTCGTCACGCTTGCCTTGACCGATGATGTCGCAGGGCCTGAACGCCGGCAACGGCAGGTGTAGGCTGTCAAACTCCGTGGCGGACGGCGATGCCTCTACCAGGGCGTTTGCAAAATTCTCACCAAAATGGCGGACGAGTTTTTCTCATATTCGTGGCGGTTCCTACAACCGCACGGTAGTGCACAAATCGCTTTCGTAGCAGGAGGGTCCAGTTTGGGATTAGCAGCAATGTCGGGTTAGCGCTTGGAACCCTGTGCGCACAGTTGCTCGACACCGCGGTCGACGCTGCCGACGGCCAGTCACGGCACGATCTACTGCGAATTATGTTGTCTGTGAGGATCTTCCGGCAGGATTCGTGGATAGTCTCTATTATCGATGAAAGACGGCTATGGCGGACGCCCCCGGCCCGACCGACAGCGTTGAGGTTCCGCGACCGGAGTGGTTCGCCGCCTTCCTCGCCGACCCGGGGCACCCGTAAACTTACAGCCGCCGACGCGTCGCGACACGGGTCGTTGGTCACCGGCTCGGCGGCGTTGGTCGCAGCCGCCGGATACGCCGCGACCATCGTGGCAGTGGCGCCCACGCTAGAC
>NZ_JAVRPS010000277.1:0-2877 GCF_032162105.1 Mycobacterium sp.
TGAGACCGTCGCGGTGTCCGCCGCGGCCGGAGGCGTTGGCAGCCTGGTGGTGCAGCTGTTGGCACTGCGCGACGTACGGGTGTTGGGTATCGCGTCGTCGGGCAATGCGGAGTGGCTCCGCGCGCACGGCGTCGAGCCGGTCGAATACGGCGACGGGTTGGCACAACGACTGCAGCAGGCCGCACCGGACGGCATCGATGCCTTCATCGACCTGTTCGGACCGGACTATGTGCAGCTCGCGGTCGACCTCGGCGTGTCACCCGAACGGATCAATACCATCATCTCCTTCGAGAAGGCCGCCGAGGTCGGCGCGAAAAGCGAAGGCAGCGCTGAGGCGTCAACACCGGCGGTGCTAACCGAGATCGCCGATCTGATCACTTCCGGCGCGCTCGACTTCGACGTCGCCGCGACCTACCCGCTCGATCGGGTCGTCGACGCGTTCGCCGAACTCGAGCAACGACACACGCACGGCAAGATCGTTCTCCTGCCTCAGGTTTCGTGATCCTGGTCAGGACGCGGTGGCCTGGCCGGTTAGGCCGCGGTCATCGTCGACGGCGCTGACCAGTCTCGCTTTCTGGGCAATCCGGCTCCGGTAGTACGACCACGGCTGACGCTCCTCCACCGGAACGCCGACCATCTGGTCGAGCAGGTTGGTGGCTTGCAGCGCATCGGCGAGATGGCGCTGCAACCTACCCAAGTCGCTGAGCACCTTGAACGCGTCGTCGCCGGCGGTCGAGGGAATGCTGCCGTCCGCGAGGAGCTCCAATGCACTGAACAGTGCCGCACGGACGTCGCCGCAGGCTCGATGAATCTGACGCTCGGGGTTGGGACGCATGATCGTCTCCTCAGGGAAAGCCCGATCCATCGCTGTGGGCGAGTCCAGCCACCGCCAATTGCAGTTCGGCACAACCAGAACCGACTTCGGGGAGGCTCAGGCGACGGCGGAGAGGCCGCTACCGGATCGGGACGAAATGGATTTCCAATATGGATGCGGACTATCGCTCGGACTCATATCGCCCTCACCTCCTCACGGCCAGGACACACGGGGGTGTCACCACAAGTGCACGCATGACGGGGGGTTGGCGCCTGACGGCGACGCACCCCCATCGTCGGAGCTTCGGCACTGCACGGCGTATCCGGTGTTACATCCGGAAGCCACTTGGGCTCAACCCTTAGGCCGGGAAGAGCTGTCCTGACCCGGGGCGTCTCTCGACGTTCGGGGTCAGTGGCCTGTATCCGTGCAGACGCCTCACCTACCGAGGTGCTTGCCGGTCCATCCTCCCACCGCTATCAGTGCTCGTCAAACATGGTGGAGACCAATTCGGACGGCCGCGTGGCTAGGCTCGGCGTCAGTGTCAGGGTGAGGTTGCCGCGTGTTGCGGTGGTTGGATCCTGATCATCTGGTGTCTGGCTCTTAGGCTCGTTGCCGCCTTCGGGTTGGCGTGCATGCGTTTTGTCGGCGCCAGGTGTGAAGGACCGGCCGGCGTGACTTGATAGGAGCGTGGCATCGCCCCCACTGAGATGTGTCCGCCGACCGGCCCAACCGTCACCTCACAGTGAAGGAGGCAACCTCCATGGTTGTTGTTGGAGCCGATGTGCACAAGCAGACGCACACCTTTGTCGCCGTCGACGAGGTGGGGCGCAAGATCGCTGAGAAGACCGTTAAAGCGGTGAGCGCGGGGCATGCCGAAGCGGTGATGTGGGCCCGGGAACGCTTTGGTGGCCAGGTGGTGTGGGCGATCGAGGATTGCCGGCATCTGTCGGCCCGGTTGGAGCGCGATCTGCTCACGGCCGGCCAGCAGGTGGTGCGGGTGCCACCGAAGTTGATGGCGATGGCACGCAGGTCGGCGCGCACACGGGGTAAGTCCGATCCCATCGACGCCTTGGCCGTTGCGCGCGGGTTTCTGCGTGAGCCCGATCTGCCAATCGCCTCCCATGATGAGGTGTCGCGGGAGTTGAAGTTGTTGGTGGATCGCCGCGAAGTCCTTGTCGCGCAACGGACTGCAACGATCAATCGGCTGTTGTGGCGGGTTCATGAACTCGATCCCGAACGCGCCCCTCGACCTCGCTCGTTGGATCTGGCCAAACATCGCCGCATCCTCGGCGACTGGCTGGACACCGTCGACGGCCTGGTCGCAGAGTTGGCGCGTGACGAGCTGGCCGACATCACCCGGCTCACCGAAGTGATCAATGCGTTGGCCAAACGGATTTCTGCGCGTGTCCGCCAGGTCGCCCCGATGCTCCTGGCCATGCCCGGGTGCGGGGAGTTGACCGCGGCCAAGCTCGTCGGGGAAGCCGCCGGGGTGACCCGATTCAAAAGCGAGGCCGCGTTCGCCCGCCACGCCGGTGTCGCACCCGTTCCGGTGTGGTCGGGCAATACCGCCGGCCGGGTGCGCATGACGCGTTCGGGCAACCGCCAACTCAACGCCGCCTTACACCGGATAGCGATCACCCAGATCCGCCTCGACGGACTCGGGCAGACCTACTACCGCCACCGTCTTTCCGCAGGCGATTCCAACCCCGAAGCCCTGCGTTGCTTGAAACGACGACTATCACGAGTGGTCTTCGGCCACCTCCACACCGACCACCAAAACAGAACTCAGCCTTGCCAACCGGCAGCGGCTTGACATAGGAGAAACGCCATGGCCACCACGCTGCAAGATCCTCGAGTCGCCGAAACGCTTGAACGGATGTATACCGAGTCGCGCGAACAGATGTCACAGTTGCGCGCGATCCGCCCCGACATGTCTACGGCGAGGACCGCGCAGGAACGCGCCGACGCGATGAGCGACTTCTACATCCCCGTGACACCGGAGGCCGGCCGACTGCTGTACTCGTTGGTGCGGGCGACACGTCCAATCACCATCGTGGAATTCG
>NZ_JAVRPS010000278.1:0-7210 GCF_032162105.1 Mycobacterium sp.
CGCACCTTCTTCCAGATGCCCTGCAGGATCTCGCGCTTGTCGGCCAAGGTGATCTCACCCGAGCGGATGCGTTCGGTCTCCAACTCGTGCAGGGCCACGCCGTACTGGAAGAACACCATCAGGAGGAAGGCATACACCGGATTGCCCAGGTAGTAGGGCGACCAGCGCTGGTCCTCGCTCATCCGCAGGATGCCGTAGCCGATGTCACGGTCCATGTCGACGATGTTGGTGTAGGTGTGGTGCATGTAATTGTGCGAGTGCCGCCACTGATCGCTCGGGCACGCCGAGTCCCACTCGAAGTTGCGGCTGGTCAGCGCCGGATCGCCCATCCAGTCGTACTGGCCGTGCATGACGTTGTGGCCGATCTCCATGTTGTCCAGGATCTTCGACAACGCCAGCATCGTGGTTCCGGCGATCCACGCGGGCGGCAGGATGCCGGCGAACAGCGTGGCCCGGCCACCGACTTCGAGTGCCCGCTGGGCCTTGATGACCCGCCGGATGTAGGTGGCGTCGCGCTCGCCGAGGTCGGCGATCACGCGTTCCTTGATCGCGTCGAGCGCGGCGCCGAACTCCTCGGCCTGCTCGGGCGTCATGGTGACCGTCTGGCCGGTGACGATCTTGGTCACGGCCCCTTGAGCCTTGGCAGAGTCCTCGTCGGCGATGGTCTCTTCGACGGTGTTCTCGAGCATGGTGCGCTCGCGAGGAGCAATTAGAGATCCAGTCATGACGAACTCCTTTCCTAGAGCGCCAGTTCGACGTCACCGACGGGGGCGGTGACGCAGATCTGCACGTCCTCCTCGTCGGCCGTCGACACGGCGCCGGTGATCAGATTCTTGACCGCACCGCTGGTCTTGCGGCGGGTACAGGTGTGGCAGATGCCCATGCGGCATCCGCTTTCGGGCGACAGTCCGGCCGCCTCGGCCTGCTCGAGCAGGGAGCGCCCGTCGTCGGTGACGTCGACGCCGGAGTCGGCGAATGCCACCCGGCTACCCGACGCCTCGCTCGGCACGGTGAACACTGGCGGGACGAAGCTCTCCAAGCGGACGTTCGGGCAGTGCTGTTGGACCGCCTCCACCAGCGCGGGCGGGCCGCAGACGAACACCGCGTCGGGTGCGTCCATGGCCGCGGCGAGGTGCTCGGGTCCGAACCGTCCGACGAGATCGGCGGGGTCGGAGCTGCGGGTGTAGCCGTGCAACACGCGCACGCCGGGCAGCGTTGCCAACTCGTCGCGGTAGCACGCCTCGGTGGCGTTGCGGGCGTAGTGGACGAAGGCGACCTCGCCGGTGTGGCCCTCAGCGGTCAGCGTGCGCAGCATCGATAGCACCGGCGTGATGCCGCTGCCGCCGGACACGAAGAGGATGCGCCGCGGCCGATCGACCGGCAGGACGAACTCCCCGCCGACGCCGGCGAGTCCGACGACCATGCCGGGGCGGGCGTTGCGGTACAGGTGCTGGGAGACGACGCCGTCGTCGTGCACGCCGATGGTCAGCTCGATGAACGGGTCGTTCTCGGCGTTGGCCGGTGAGTAGCAGCGGGTCTGTCTGCGCCCGTCGACCTCGACGGAGAGGGTGACGTGCTGGCCGGCCCGCAGGGCGGGTCCGGCCTCGAAGGCCGCGTTGGGCTCCAGCGTCAGGGTGACGCTGCGGGGGGTTTGTCGCCGGACCGCGACGACCTTGGCACGGGTATCGCCAAGGGTCCAGGTCGGCTCCACCAGTTCGGTGTAACGGTCGACGCCGTGCGGGCCGGTGAGCAGGTCGACCAGCGGCGACCGCAGCACCCTTTCCCGCAAGCTCGGCTTCGAAATTTGGGTGAACATGTGTACACCGTGCGCTACGTCCAGCCAATCCGTCAATCAATCGGACCAGGTTGTGGTAGGTTTCACAGAGTGAACAGTCGTACGCCTAGTTCACGAACGTCCCGACCGGGCCGCTCGTCGTCCTCCCGTTCCTCGCGAGACACGCGGTCCCGCGAGGAACGCAAGGAAACGACGCGGCGGGCCATCATCGCGGCAGCGCTACGGCTCCTCGACGAGCGCAGCTTCAGCGCGCTGAGCCTGCGAGAGGTCACCCGCGAGGCCGGCATCGTGCCTGCGGCGTTCTACCGGCACTTCGAGACGATGGAAGCGCTCGGATTGGTGCTCATCGACGAGTCGTTCCGCGCGCTGCGGGACATGCTGCGCAGCGCCCGCGCAAGCAAGCTCGATCCCAACCGCGTCATCGGGTCCACCGTCGACATGCTCGTAGCAGGGGTCAGCGAGCGCCGGGAGCACTGGCGGTTCATCGGCCGGGAACGCAACAGCGGCGTGACGGTGCTGCGGTACGCCATCCGCACCGAGATCCGCTTGATCACCTCGGAGCTGGCGATCGACCTGGCCCGCTTCCCCGGGCTGAACACCTGGAGTGCCGAGGACCTCAACATCCTCGCCAGCCTGTTCGTCAACTCGATGATCTCGATCGCCGAGGCCATCGAGGATGCCGGTGATGCGACCGCCCTCGAGGAGATCAAACACACCGCCGTGAAGCAGCTGCGGATGATCGCCGTCGGGATCAGCGGATGGCGCAGTAGCAGTTGATTCGCGGGCAATAAGGTGAGGCGCATGCCGCACCTCGAAGTGACCCGGCCGCGTCCGGACGTCGCCCTCGTCACGCTCAACCGGCCCGACAAGCTGAACGCGCTCAACTACGGACTGGTCGAGGAACTGCACGCCACGCTCGAAGCGATCGATGGGGACGACGAGTGCCGCGTCGTGGTGCTGACGGGTGCAGGCCGCGGGTTCTGCTCGGGCCTGGATCTGACGGATCCGTTTCCCGAGGAGGCCAACCGCGGGTTGGAATTTCCCCGGTCGAGCATGCGGTGGCAGGAGCGCATCGCGAACCTCACCACACGCTTGATCCACCTGCGCCAGCCGGTGATCGCCGCCGTCAACGGCCCGGCCTACGGCGGCGGTTTCGCCCTGGCGCTGGCCTCTGACATCCGCATCGCGTCGGAATCGGCGCGGTTTTGCACCCAGTTCATCAAGTTGGGCATCGGTGGCTGCGACATCGGCGTCAGCTACACGCTGCCGCGCGTGCTCGGTGCCGGGCAGGCGTTCGATCTGATCCTCACCGCGCGCACCGTTGCTGCCGACGAAGCGTTGCGCCTGGGCCTGGTGTCGCGACTATCGAGCGGCTCGGTGGTCGATGACGCGCTGGAAATTGCCGAAACCCTGTGCGGGTACGGCAAGTTCGGGGTCGAGTCCACCAAACAGGTGCTGTGGGCAAACCTCGATGCGCCGAGCCTGGAGGCGGCGCTGCAGGTGGAGAACCGCAGCCAGATCCTGGCGTCGACCAGCGGCGAGATCGGCGCGGCGAAGGCAGCATTCGCCACCCGCAAGAGTTAGCGCGGCGTCCCGCCGCCGTCGACGATGGCGACCTGACCGGTGATGTAACTGCCTGCGCCCGAACACAACAGCAGTGCCGGCGCGACCATCTCGTCGGGTGTGGCGAGGCGCTTCATCAGCGTCGAACCGACCATCCCGGCAATCGCCTCGGGCGGGTTGTTTCGCATCATGTCGGTGTCGACCGGCCCCGGCGCCAACGCGTTCACCCGGATGCCGAAGGGGGCGTAATCGGCGGCCATCGACCGGGTGAAGGACAGCATCGCCGCCTTTGCGGCCGAGTACATCGACGTATACGCCGAGAACAAGAACGCGCCGACCGACGCCATGTTCAGCACCGCGGCCGCGGGGCTTGCCTTCAGATGCGGCAACGCCTTCTGCACCAGGAACACCGGGCCGCGCAGATTCACCTCGAATGACTTGGCCCATGCCTCTACGGTCATCTCCCCCAGCGGTTGGGTCAGCGCGTTGGCGGCGTTGTTCACCACCACGTCGATGCCGCCGAACTCGGCGACGGTGCGCTCCACGACGAGGTCGAGGTCGTCGACGCTGCCCGTGTGCGCAGGCACGCCGATCGCCTGTCCGCCGAGGTCGCGCAGGTGTTTGGCGGCCTCCTCGCAGGCATCGGCCTTGCGGCTGGCAACTACGACGTTCGCACCGGCCAGCACGAAACCCTCGGCCAAGGCCAGTCCAATGCCGCGGGTGCCACCGGTCACGATGACGGTACGGCCGGTCATGTCGAAGAGGCGGTCGAATGCGCTGCGATCCATTTCGTCAGTAGAACACGGAGCAGTTTTCCGCTAGTCGCCCAAGTTCGTCGACCTACATCCGATCGATGCGGGAGCCTCAGCCCTTATAGGGCGCGGCCTTCACGGGCGGCACGTTCTTGACGGGCACAACAGTCCCCGAGAACGTCAGCGTCGTCGTCTCACCGGTCGACATCGACCCGACGGACACGACAGCCGTCTGACCGTCACTAGTGGCACCCGTTACTGCGCCGATGACTCCCATTGCAACCAGAGCGCTCAGGCCCAGTAGTGCGGCCGGCCCCTTGCCGCGGTTGACTGAGCCAAGAGTTCGGGTCATGTTGATCCACCAATCGTCAATTGTTCAGAACGCCCTGCCGGCGCATCGACGTCTATTAACCCTGCAGCGACCTCAATCCGAAGGTCAGCCCAAGGACATTGACAGGAACTTGGTAAGCGAATGGCAGCGTTCAGCGCTGGCGCAGATTAGGTTTCGTGATCCGTTCACAGGGATCCCAATAGTGGACGCAACCGGCAAAGCCCGCGTCGATTACGAGAACAGGTCCAGATGGGCCGATACCCACTGCTCGACGGTTTGGGCGGGACGTCCCGTGACACGCTCCACGTCGCCCGTGGCGCGGTTGTACCGGTCCTCGCGATGCAACTGCGCCATCGTCGAAATATGTTGCGCCACATGATCGGGAAGCCCGAAGTCGATCAATCTCGCCTGCAAGCCGTCAGACGGCAGATCCTCGACGGAGATCGCCCGACCCAACGCCCGCCCGTACTCTTCGGCCAGCCCCGCGATGTCCAGCACGCGCGGCCCCGTCAACTCGTAGACGTGACCGATCCGGTCTTCCGGTTCGCGCAATATGGTGGCGACGACGTGGGCGACGTCGGCGGCCGCGATCGGTGAGGTGTGTCCATCGCCGAACGGCAGCGCCAGCACCCCACGTTCGCGCACCGATCGGGCGCCGAGCACTGTGAACAGCGGGTTGTCGAGGAATACCGTCGGTCGAACGTGCACGACCGGCAGGCCCGACCAGGTCAGGATGCGCTCGGCGAGCCAGTGCAGGCGCTGGTGGTGTGACTCCTCGGTGCTGGTCAGCGTCATCTGCGAGACCGTCATCTGCGACATGTTCACGAGCACTTCGAGGCCGCCGAGTTCCTTCCCCACCGCGGCCACCACGGCCGCTGCATCCAGGTATTCGGCTGACACGCTCATGTTGAAGAACATCCGGGTGACGCCGCGCATGGCGTTGGCGACGTCGAGTGGGGAGGTCAGATCGCCGACGACGACCTCGGCACCGAGGTCGCGCAACCGGTCGGCACGGTCGTCGTCGCGGCGCACCATCGCGCGCACGGGGTGGCCCTGCTCGCGCAACTCCTCGACGACTGAGCGGCTCACGCTACCGACTCCGCCACCCGCACCGGTGATCAGGAACATGTCCATATCGACGTCGCCGCCAGCCCTGCAATTCCCGGTGCCGGTTATTCGGCCATAGTCCACGTCGACGTGGCGATGAGGTCGCCGTGTTCGAGCGCGGCGGCGCGATGCTCGTGCACCTCGAGGTACTCGGGGTCCGTCACCATGTCGATGAAGGCCTGGGGCGACGGGTACTCGACGATGAGGATGGCGTCCCAACCCGGTCGCTCGCCGTCGCCGATGACCACCGTCGGCGCCGTCCCGGCGTAGCGCACGATCGCGCCCACCCGTTGCACGTGCGGGATGACCTCTTGCGCATACCGCAGGTAGCTGTCTCGACCGCCGTCCACCTTGAAGGTCAACAGGTTGACCATGACGACCGGGGCGTCGGCCGGGCGCGCGGCCAATGCCGCGAACTGTTCGGGGGTGGGTTCCAGGGTGCTCACACGCATCCGCTGACGTTGATCAGACACGCAATTCGTCGCTTCGACGTCATCGCGTTATCGTGGCGCAGCCGATGGTGCCACGAACCGAAATCGACAATTTGCAGCAACCTCAGCGGCCGAGAGAAGTCGTCGGCGACGCGGCCGGCACCACCAAAGGTTGCCCTGACCGCCAGTAATCGCGAGGGCAACTTATTTGCTCCGAACGGAAGCATCGCCCGCGCGCACGCCTGGAACTGCGCCGGCGGTCCTGCAGAGCCGACTCGATACCCATAGCTTTCGCATAGCTTCCGGCGTGGCGGCTTGACAATTTCCGCTGTCACATGCGCGACGAAAGTTACTGCGCGAAGGAGATTTCGGCATGAGTAGCGATCTTGATTGACACTAGGCTACATTTGCCGTCGGCAACCGCATCCTCCCGAGCTATTCGGGGCACTTCGTAGGGAATCACTTGATTTCTTCGTCGCCGACTGGGTCGATGCGTTTGCTGCACAGAAACGGTGCGCGGGTCGGGTTGGGGCACGCACTGCACATCGGTCTTGTCCGTGTTTCACACCTTGGGGGAATAGCCGTGCCCGCTGGCTTCCAGCCACCGCATCGCCGGGAAATCCAACCGGAAGGATCACCCAACCGACGCGAACGACCCGGACGTTCTCACGTCGATCGTGGTCTTTGGCGCTTGGTGGGATTGAATCCCGTGTGTATCCGGGGTTTCGCGGTCGTGGGACTCGCGCTGTTGGCTGTCATCATGACGGGTAACGCGCCGGCCAACGCGGTAGTGATCTGGCATCCCAAGGTGCCGCCGCTGTCGACGCCGTGGACTCATCTGGTGGGGCCAGACAACGCGCTGCCCGACTACCCGCGCCCGCAGATGGCGCGCAGCCAGTGGCTGAACCTCAACGGTGTGTGGAGTTACACGGGCCGATCCGCACAGAACGCCTTGACCGCACCACCCCCCGCGGCCGCGTATGGCGAGCACATCCTGGTCCCGTACCCCACGGAGTCGGCACTGTCGGGCATCCAACGCCACGACGACCAAATGTGGTACCGCAAGGTCTTCAAACTGCCGAGCGCCTGGCGCGGGCGGCACGTGCTGTTGCACTTCGGCGCGGTCGACCAGATCGCGACCGTCTGGGTGAACGACAAGCAGGTCGCCTTCCACGAAGGCGGGTTCACGGAGTTCAGCGCCGACGTCACCGCTGCGCTGCGGCCCGGATCG
>NZ_JAVRPS010000279.1:0-13530 GCF_032162105.1 Mycobacterium sp.
GCCGACGCCGAGCGCAAGCACTCCGAGATCATGGGCACCATCAACCAGCAGCGCACCGTGCTGGAGAGCCGGCTCGAACAGCTCCGGACGTTCGAGCGTGAATACCGCACCCGTCTCAAGACCTACCTGGAGTCGCAGCTCGAGGAACTCGGCCAGCGTGGCTCCGCGGCGCCGGTTGATTCGACCGCCAACAACGACGGCGGCGGATTCAACCAGTTCAACCGGGGAAACAACTGACCGGTTAATTGATGCTGATCATTGCGCTCGTCCTCGCCGTCATCGGCCTGGCCGCCCTCGTTACCGCCGTCGTCACCAGCAACGAGCTGATCGCGTGGGTGTGCATCGGCGCCAGCGTCATCGGGGTGTTGCTGCTCATCGTCGACGCACTGCGGGAACGGTCCCGGGGTGCCGATGACGACGATGCGGCCGATGCGGCCGATTCGGACGACGAGACGACCGTCTTCGCGCAGTCCGAGCCCGCGGAGGACTACCCGGACGAGCCGACCTCGCAGCTCGCGGAGATCACCGAGGAGCCGGAGGCCTCTACGGAGGCCGACACGGAGACCACTACGGAGGCCGTCGCCGCCGAGCACCAGGACGACGAGACCACGCGCACCAAGGCGGACTAGCGAGCGCGGTTGGAGCGGAACGGCCGCGCCGCAACGGTTTTCACGCACCACTTGGCATAGTCGGCGTGGCCAGCGCCGCCCGCACCTCGTCGTCGGTGATCTGATGAAAGTCGGCGAACACCTGTCCGACCGCCTCAAACCGGTCGGGCATCACCGCGAACACCACCTCGTCGGTTTCCTCCCGTAGCCGTCGGTAGGCCGACCGCGGCCCCACCGGCACCGCCACGACCAGCCGAGCGGGGCCGGAAGCGCGGACCGCCTGCAGCGCGGCGAACATACTCGCCCCGGTGGCGATGCCGTCGTCGACAAGGATCACCTCCTTGCCACCCAGGTCGACGACGCGTTCGCCGCCCCGGTAGGCCGCCTCGCGCCGGCGCAGTTCAGCGGTCTCGCTGGCGATCGCGGCGTCGAGTTGTTCGGAGGTGACGCCCAGACTGCGGATCAGGTGGTCGTTGACGACGAGGCCGCCGCCGCTGGCGATCGCGCCCATCGCCAGCTCCGGCCAGTTCGGGACGCCGAGCTTGCGGACCAGGAACACGTCGAGCGGTGCCTGCAGGGCGGCGGCGATCTCCCACCCGACCGGAACTCCGCCGCGGGCCAGACCGAGGACCACGACGTCGGGTCGCCCGCGGTGGGCCGTCAAGAGACCTGCCAGGACGCGGCCGGCCTCGCGGCGGTCCCGGAACGTCCGCTTCGAGGATGTGATCGGGATGCCCGCAGCCTAAACCGGTGGGCGCCGCGTCCACCACGCCATCGCAAAATCGGCGTCGGCCAGGATCTGCGACGATGGGGTGGACATGGGCATCGAGTTCGAGAGCGCGGTGGACCACCCGCTGGACGACGTCTTCGCGTGGCACACCCGCCCTGGCGCGATGAGGCGGCTGGTTCCGCCGTGGCAGCCGATGACGGTGGTGGCCGAGACGACGTCGCTGGCCGACGGGCAGGCGATTCTCGGCCTCCCCGGTGGGCTGCGCTGGGTGGCGCAGCACGATCCGGCCGGTTACGACCCGCCGCGCCGCTTCGTGGACGTGCTGTCCTCGGACGGGCTGCGCTCCCTGGCGCCCCGTCTGGTGGCCAGGTGGCGGCACACCCACGACTTCGAGGACGTGTCCGACGGGGGATCGGCACGCACCCGGGTGCACGACAGGGTGGAGGCGCCCGTGCCTGCCGCGGCGCTGCGCTCGGCGTTCGTCTATCGGCACCGCCAACTGGCCGACGACCTCGCCGCCCACCGCGATGCTGCCGAGGCGGGCGCCGGTTCACTCGTGGTGGCCGTCACGGGCTCCTCGGGCCTGGTCGGGTCGGCGCTCGCGGCGCTGCTGAGCACCGGCGGTCATCGCGTGATCCGGTTGGTTCGGCGCGCGCCGCGCGACGGCGGTGAACGCCAGTGGGATCCGGCGCAGCCCGCGCCGCGCCTGCTGGACGGCGTGGACGCCGTCGTGCATCTGCCCGCCGCGGCAGCGGGCAAGTGGGACAGCCTCGTCGAGCCGACGCGTCTGCTGGCCGAAGCGGCGGCCCGCAGCGCCGACGGTCCGCGGGTATTCGTCAGCGCGTCGGCCATCGGCTACTACGGGTTCGACCGCGGCGCCGCGCTGCTGGACGAGGACAGCGCCCGGGGCGACGGGTTCCTGGCCGACGTCGTCGCCGACTGGGAGGCCGCGACCGCGCCCGCCGCCGGGGCGGGGCTCCGTGTCGTACTGGTGCGCACCGGGATCGTGCAGGCCGCGCGCGGTGGCACGTTGCGGCCGCTGTTCTCGTTAGGACGCGGGCGACGGTGGCTGTCGTGGATCGGTCTCGACGACCTCATCGACGTGTACTACCGGGCCATCTACGACGAGCGGCTATCCGGGCCCGTCAACGCGGTGGCACCGACCCCGGTGCACAACGGCGAGTACACCAGGACGCTGGCGCACGTGCTGCGCCGCCCCGCGGTGTTGGGCGTTCCGTCGCTTGGACCTCGACGTCACGCCGACCAGCGGGTGGTGCCGGTCAAGCTGCAGGTCCTCGGCCATCGGTTCCGGCAGCCGCTCCTCGAGGATGCGCTGAGGCATCAGCTCGGGCACGGCTGACGGACCACCCGGTCGGTGAAGCCGCGTACCAGGGCGCGGAGTCGACGGGCGGCGTCGTCATGTAATTGGGCTGTCGCGGAACGCAATTCGTCGGGCTGGAGACCCATTGCGATCGCCTCGGCCCCGTCGTTGGCCAGCCACGCCTCCAGCAGCGGGCCGTCGAGCTCGGGATGGAACTGAAGCCCCATGCTGTGGCCGATCACGAAAGCCTGTGCCGCACGGCCGTTGCGGGCGAGTTCGACCGCCCCCGGCGGCACGTCGAAGCGGTCGAAGTGCCACTGGAACCACGGACCGCCGGGAACCAGGTCGGGCGCATCGGTGCTGACCTGGTGCCAGCCGATCTCGGGGTCGGCCGATCGCCGTACGGCCCCGCCGAACGCCTGGGCGACCAACTGCCCGCCGAAACACACGCCGAGCACCCCGACCCCGGCGTCGTCCGCGGCCCGTACCAGCGCCATCTCGTCCGCCACCCACGTCTCCCGCAATCGTTCGTCGTAGACGGCCCACCGGGCGCCGAGGGGCACGACGACGTCGTAGTTCAGTGGATCGGGGAACTGCACGGCGCACGCCGGGTCGAGGACTCGCTCCTGCTCGACGACGGCGAACGTGTCGGTGTCGTATCCGAGTTCGGAGAACACGTCGCCGAGCATGGCTGGTGGTGCGACGGGGTCGTTGACGATGAAGAGCACGGTGGGAGCCACGGTGACCCATTGTTCCGCACTCGTGTCACTTGGGTGGAACGGGCGGTGCCTGGTCGGGGGCGAGCGCGGTGCCGATCCTGCGGAACAGCGTATCGCCCGCGTTGCTGTAGTTGCCCTGGTCGTCGAATGCCTCGGGTTGGTAGGTGACGGCGATGGCGATGGCGATCTTCTTCGACGGCAGGTATGCCTCGACTCCGGCTTCACCCGCGAACAGCGGGTTCTGCAGCAGCCAGTCGCCGGAGATCACGATCCCCATCCCGTAGGTGTAGATGTCGTTCAACTCCCCGCACGTGGTGCAGCCGGGCAGGGCATGGGTCTTGCCCCGGAGGTCGGTGGACACCATCGTGTCGTAGGACTCCTTGGACAACAGCTTGCCGGACCCGATGCCTGCCGCGGAGGCCTCCATGTCGTAGATGTTGGTCGTCTGGATGGCACCGTGCGTGATGGTCCACGACGGATTCCAGTACGTCGACTCTTCGTAAAACGGTGTGCCACTGGGTATCTTGAGTGCCGCACGGCGTTCACTGGTGAACGCGTGCAGCACGGGTGCCGGAATCTCCGGGGTGAACGAGTTGGCGGTGTTGGTCAGCCCGAGCGGCCGCAGCACCTGTTCCTCCAGCAGCTTCGGCATGGCCTCTCCGGTGGCCGCCTCCAGCGCCTTGCCGAGCAGGACGTAGTTGGTGTGGGCGTAGTTCCAGTTGGTTCCTGGTTCGTAGAGCAACGGACGCGACGTCGCGAAGCCGAGCAATTGGTCGGGCTCCCATTGCCGGAAGGGGTTCTCGTACAACGCCTTTTCGAACTCAGTGTTGCCGATGACGTAATCGACGTACCCGGACGTCATTTGGGCCAGTTGGCGCAGTGTGACGCGGTCGGAGTTCGGTACGTCGGGCAGCCACTTCGAGAGCTTGTCGTCGAGGCTGATCTTCTTCTCGTCGACGAGCTTCAGCAGAAGCGTCGAGACATAGGAGATCGCGACGGCGCCGTTGCGGAAGTGCATGTTCGGGGACGCGGGCACGCCGGTCATGGACTCACCGACCGCCCGGGTGACGACCTCCCTGCCGTCCTCCGTGACCCGCACGATGACGGCCTTCAGATGCGACTGCTTCATCACGTCGGAGACGATGCGCATCACCGCGTCGGCCTTCGCGGTGTCGGTTGACGGCGTGGGTGCGGGCGGGGCGACGGCGGGCGCGCAGGCGGTCAGTAGAACGAGCACGCAGAGCACGGCGCACGAGCGCAGGGGGAAGGTCACGCCCGATCTTGACAGAAGCCGGTGTCCCCGGCCGTCGCTTTGACTGGCATCCTGGGAGGAGAATGAATCATCCGGCCGTGCTCGCGTTCTCGCTGGTCGTCGCGCTCGTGGTCGTGGCGCCGTGAAGCGCTGGGCCAGAGCCGGCGACGTGGTGGTGTCGACGTCCTGGGCTGTGGTTGCGGCGAGGGGGTGGCGTGGTGGATCGGACCGACTGGTTCCTCACCGCAGCCGAACGCGGTAACCCCCACACCGACCTTCCCGCGTGGTGCGAGGGCAGTCTGGTCGAACCGCTGGTGCACGGGAGGACCTACTTCGACCGGCTGGCCACGGAGGTCGAGGCCTGCGGCCCGAGTGACTACGTGTTCTTCACCGACTGGCGTGGCGATCCGGACCAGTTGGTGCGCGACGACGGCCCGACCCTCGCGGACCTGTTCTGCACGGCCGCCGAGCGGGGCGTCGTCGTCAAGGGACTGATGTGGCGGTCTCACCTGGACAAACTGCAGTACAGCGAGGAGGAGAACCGGCACCTCGGGGAGGCCATCGAGCGGGCCGGTGGTGAGGTGCTGCTCGATCAGCGGGTCCGGTTCGGCGGTTCGCACCACCAGAAACTGGTGGTGATCCGGCATCCCGCGGAACCCGCGCGCGACGTTGCATTCGCCGGTGGGATCGATCTGTGCCACTCGCGCCGCGACGACGACAAACACCTCGGTGACCCACAGGCGGTGCTGATGTCGCCGCAGTACGGCGAGCACCCGCCGTGGCACGACGTCCAGCTGTGCCTGCAGGGGCCGATCGTCGATGCACTGGATACCGCCTTCCGCGAGCGCTGGTGCGACCCCGCCCCACTCGACATGTTGTCGCCGATCGCCTGGCTGAGCGATAAACTGCGCGGCGCCGACCTCGAGCCGGGCCCGTTGCCGGACCAGCCGCCCGTTCCGCCGGTCCGCGGACCGCATGCGGTGCAGCCGCTGCGCACGTATCCCGACGCCCACTTCGAGTACGCCTTCGCACCGCACGGCGAGCGCAGCATCGCGAAGGGCTACACGAAGGCGATCAAGCGCGCGAAGCGGCTGATCTACCTCGAGGACCAGTACCTGTGGTCCAAGCAGGTGGCCGACCTTTTCGCCGCCGCTCTGCGTGACAACCCCGAACTGCACCTGGTTGCCGTCGTGCCGCGCTACCCGGACGTCGACGGCCGGTTGTCGCTGCCGCCCAACCAGATCGGTCGCAGCAAGGCCATCGAGGCTTGCCAGCGGGCCGGACCGGAGCGAGTGCACGTCTTCGACGTCGAGAATCACCTGGGCACACCGGTGTACGTGCACGCGAAGGTGTGCGTCATCGACGACGTGTGGGCGTGCGTCGGCAGTGACAACTTCAACCGACGGTCGTGGACACACGACAGCGAATTGTCCTGCGCCGTATTGGATGACACCCGCGACGATCGGGAGCCGAGTGACCCCGCCGGCCGCGGCGACGGGGCGCGGGTGTTCGCGCGCGATCTTCGGCTGCGGATGTTGCGCGAGCATCTGGACCGCGCCGCGGACGGCAGCGAGGACGACGGTCTGATCGATCCCGCCACGGCGGTCGAGGCGGTCGTTTCGACGGCGACGGTGCTCGACGAGTGGCACGCGAATGGCCGCAACGGAGCTCGGCCACCCGGCCGGCTGCGCCCACACCGCTCCGCGAAGTTGGGCACGTTCACCCGCCTGTGGGCCGAGCCCGCGTATCGGATGATCTACGACCCGGACGGGCGGTCCTACCGCGACCGGATCAGGGGCGTGTGGTGACAGGGGTCACTTCGACTCGCGGTAGCGCCGCTCGGGCCGGCCTGCGCCGTACTGCAGACGCAACTGGAGTGCACCGGCGCTCAGATAGTGCTCTAGGTAGCGGCGGGCACTGACGCGCGAGATCCCCACCAGCTCAGCGCATTCGGCGGCGGACACCTCGCCCGAAGACCGGACCGCATCCAGCACCAGTCCGCCCGTCTCAGCGCCAAGGCCCTTGGGCAATGTGTCGCCGCCGCGCGCGGGTGCCGCGCCGCCGAACAGCGAATCGATCAGCGACTGGTCGACGCCCGCCGCGGACCGCAGTGCGTCGTCCCGTGCGGCGAACGCCTCGAGTTTCGCCTTGAACTGGTCGAACTCGAACGGCTTGATCAGGTAGTCGGCCGCGCCGCCGTCAAGGGCGCCGGACACGGTGTCGAGCTCCCGGGCGGCGGTGATCATGATCACCCCGACGCGGTCACCGCGGGAACGCAAGCGCTGCAACACTTCCAGTCCCGTCATGTCGGGCAGGTACACGTCGAGCAAGATCAGGTCGAAGCGTGCTGAGGCGGCCTGCTCCAGGGCCTCGGTACCGGTGCGCGCGACGCCGGCGGCGCGGAAGCCGTCGACCCCATCCACGAACCGGCGATGGATGTCGGCGACCATGAAGTCGTCGTCGACCACCAGCACGTCACGCATCGCTCGAACCTCCAGTGCTCGCGGTGGCGCCGGTCAGCGGCAGCCGCACCTCGAAGACGGCGCCGCCGTGCGGTCCGTCCGACACCTCGACCGCCCCGCCCAGTTGCGCGCTGACCAGCCGGACCAGGGCGAGCCCGATTCCGCGGCCGCCGGGGACGTCGGGCTTGGACGTGACACCACGGGCGAAGATCGTCTCGCGCAGGTGCTCGGGCACTCCCGGCCCGGAGTCGGCGACCGAGATCCTCAGTGCGCCTGCGTCGTCGACCGCGACGGTGACGACCTTGCGCTCCGTTCCCTCCGACACGTGCACCGCGTTGTCGATGAGGTTGCCGAGCACCGTGATCACGTCGGTGGCCAGTGCGGGGTCGAGCGCGGCGAGGTGGCTCTGCTCGTCGAGAACCAGCGCGACGCCGCTCTCGGCGGCCAGCGACGTCTTGGCGATCAGCAGCGCGGCGACCGCGGGGTCGGCGACGTGCCGGGTCACCGCGTCGCTGATCTCGGCGCGGCGGCGGGTCAGCGTCCCGACCAGGTCGCGCACCGCGTCGTACTCGCCGAGTTGGACCAGACCCGAGATGGTGTGCAATTGGTTGGCGAACTCGTGGGTCTGCGCGCGCAAGGTGTCGGTGACGCTCTTGTGCGACGACAGCTGTCCCTGCATCGAGGCCAGTTCGGTGCTGTCCCGCATCGTGGTGACAGTACCGATGCGCTGGCCACCGGTGCTGGCTGCCCGCCGATTCAGCGCGAGAACCCTTGTGCGGGTGACGATCACGACGTCGCGGCTATCTTCGCCGGATGCCAGGAACTGCTCGACGGCGGGGTCGAGCCCGACCGAGTCGACCCGACGGCCGACGGCGCCGTCGGTCACCCCGAGCAGTTCCTGGGCGCTGTCGTTGAGCAGTGTGATGACGCCGTCGGTGTTCACCGCCACCACGCCCTCACGGATGCTGTGCAGCAACGCTTCCCGGTGATCGGCCAGCCCGGCGATCTCGGCCACCTCGAGGCCCCTGGTGTGCCGTTTGATGCGCCGCGAGAGCAGCCACGACGCCAGCACGCCGAGTGCGGCGCCGAGTCCGAGATACACCAGCAGGCGTTCGCCTGCGCCGCTTAGCAGTTGCCACGTCGACGGATAGGGCTCGCTGACCGAGACGACGGCGAGCACCGCGCCGTCGGTGGACAGGATCGGCACCTGTCCGACGAGTGAGTGCGCGCCGTCCACGTCGAGGTCGCCGGACCACGCCCGGCCCTCAGTCACCCGGCTGCGACCGAAGTCGGCCCGTGCGCCAACGCGGTCCGGCTCCGACGACACCCGGACCAGGCCGTCCGGGGCGAGGATCTCGACCAGGCCTGCACCCGACAGCGAGACCGCGCGGTCCACGTCGGGCGCCAGCACCTGGGCGGCGAACGGATCGGCGTAGCGCTCGCGGACGATCGGCGTGGACGAGAGGTTCTCGGCGACGGCGATCATCCGTTGGCCGCGCACCTCCCGGAACTCCTGGTTGGACTGGGTGACGGAGACCGCGGCGACAGCACCCAGCACCACGAACACCACCAGCAGCTGGAAGACCAGGAATTGGCCAGCCAGGCTGCGGGCGGAGATCCGCGCGGCGGAGAACCGGGAACGTCCTCGTGTACTCAAAGACCAGAACTTCCTTTGCGTCCGTAAGAGTGACCTGAGTCACCTATGGGAACAGTATTGACGAGCATCACACAGCGGCGAATGGAGACGATGGTGTCGAGACTTCCACGTTGGGCGACGGCGCCGGGGGCGGTGCTGACGGCCGTCCTGTTGGCCATCTTGTTGGTCACCGCCACCGTGACCGCCTGCGGCGTGACGCGCGGCGAAGATCCGTCCGGTCTGCACCGGCTCAGGATGATGGTGCCCAACAGTCCCGGCGGCGGCTATGACCTCACCGCGCGCACGGCCGTGAAGATCATGGAGGACCAGGACATCACGGGCCGTGTCGAGGTGTTCAACGTGATCGGCGCCGGCGGCACCGTCGCGATGGCCCGACTGATGAACGAAAAGGGCAACGGCGACCTCATGATGACGATGGGGCTCGGCGTCGTCGGCGCCACCTACACCAACGGGTCGAACATCAAGGCGTCCGACGCGACGGCGCTGGCGAAGCTGATCGAGGACCCGGGTGCCGTCTTCGTCCCAGCCGATTCGCCGTTCAAGACGATCGGCGATTTCGTCGCGGCGTGGAAGGCGGATCCGAGCAAGGTGACGATCGGTGGAGGTTCGTCTCCCGGCGGGCCCGACCACCTGTTCCCGATGGAACTGGCCAAAGCCGTCGGCGTCGACCCGAAGTCGGTCAACTTCGTCACCTATGACGGCGGTGGCGACCTGCTGACCGCACTCCTCGGCAAGAAGATCACGGCAGGCACGTCGAGTCCGGGTGAACTCATCGACCAGATCGAAGCCGGGCAACTCCGCGTGCTCGCGGTGTCCAGCAACGAACGGGTCCCGGGCATCGACGCGCCCACCCTGAAGGAGTCCGGTATCGACGTCACGTTTGCGAACTGGCGCGGAGTCCTTGCGCCACCGGGGATTTCCGATGACGCCAAGCAGGCGATGGTGAAAGTGCTGGAGGAATTGCATGGCACGCAGCAATGGAAGGACGCGCTGGTGAAGAACGGCTGGACCGACGCGTTCATCACGGGTGCACCGTTCGAACAGTTTCTCAAGGACCAGGACAACCGGGTTTCGTCGACCCTGACCGAGCTGGGGCTGGTATGACCACCACGAGAGAGCCACAGGAGAGCGGTGGGCCACAGGAGAACGAGGTCGCCAAACCGATCGACAAGGCGCAGTACCTGGTGTGCGTCGTGCTCGCTGTGGTCGGCGCATTCCTGATCTACAACGCACTCACCCTGGAAGCCGGTTTCGCCAAGGTGGATCCCGTTGGGCCGAGACTCTTTCCGATGGTCGTCGGGATCGCCGCCGTGGTGTTGGCCGTAGCCCTCGCCATCGCCATCCCGCGCGGATCCAGGGGCGAGGCGGATGCCGGCGAGGACATCGATCCGGAGTCACCTGGGGACTGGCGCACCGTGGGACTCCTGGTGGCGCTGTTCGTCGCGATGATATTGCTGGTGAACCCGTTGGGTTGGGTGATCATGGGCACGGTCTTCTTCGGCGGTGCCGCAACGATTCTCGGTAGCAAACACTACGTCCGCAACTTCGTGATCGGACTGGCGCTGTCGCTTGCCAGCTTCTATGCGTTCTACTCCGGGCTCGGAATTCCGCTGCCCGCAGGCATCTTGGACGGGATTCTGTGATGGAGAACATCGACTGGCTGATCCAGGGCTTCGAGCAGGCCGCCACCCCGATGAACCTGTTGTACGCCGTGATCGGCGTGCTGCTGGGAACCGCGGTGGGCGTGCTGCCCGGCATCGGACCCGCCATGACGGTGGCGCTGCTGCTGCCGATTACCTACAACGTCAGCCCGAGCGCGGCGTTCATCATGTTCGCAGGCATCTTCTACGGCGGCATGTACGGCGGGTCCACCACGTCGATCCTGTTGAACACGCCGGGGGAGTCGTCGTCGGTGATCACCGCGATCGAGGGCAACAAGATGGCCAAGGCAGGCCGCGCCGCGCAGGCGCTGGCCACCGCGGCGATCGGCTCCTTCGTCGCAGGCACCATCGGCACGGCGCTGTTGGTGCTGTTCGCCCCTGCGGTGTCACGGTTCGCCGTCACGCTCGGCGCCCCTTCCTATCTGGCGATCATGCTGTTCGCGCTGGTGGCGGTCACCGCCGTGCTGGGCTCGTCGAAGTTGCGCGGCGCCATCTCGCTGGTGCTCGGTCTCGCGATCGGCATCGTGGGCATCGACTTCCTCACCGGCCAACCGCGCGCCACGTTCGGCATCCCGCAGCTGTCCGACGGCATCGACATCGTGGTGATCGCCGTTGCGATCTTCGCCGTTGGCGAGGCGCTGTGGGTGGCTGCGCATCTGCGGCGGCGCCCGGCACAGGTCATCCTGGTCGGCCGACCGTGGATGGGCAAGGAGGACTGGCGGCGATCGTGGAAGCCCTGGCTGCGCGGCACCGCGTACGGCTTCCCGTTCGGAGCGCTGCCCGCAGGCGGTGCCGAACTGCCCACGTTCCTGAGCTACATCACCGAGAAGAAACTGTCCAAGCACCCCGAGGAGTTCGGCAAGGGCGCCATCGAGGGCGTGGCAGGCCCGGAGGCCGCCAACAACGCCTCGGCGGCGGGAACGCTGGTGCCGATGCTGTCGCTGGGACTACCCACCAACGCGACTGCCGCAGTGATGCTCACCGCGTTCGTGTCCTACGGAATCCAGCCCGGCCCAACACTGTTCGACAAGGAACCGCTGCTGATCTGGACGCTGATCGCGAGCTTGTTCATCGGTAACTTCCTGCTGCTGGTTCTCAACCTGCCGCTGGCTCCGCTGTGGGCCAAGCTGCTGCGCACCCCGCGCCCGTACCTGTACGCAGGCATCCTGTTCTTCGCCACCCTCGGGGCGTTCGCGGTGAACATCCAGCCGTTGGACCTGGCGCTGCTGTTGGTGTTCGGCCTGCTCGGCCTGATGATGCGCCGGTTCGGACTTCCGGTGCTGCCGTTGATCATCGGCGTCATCCTGGGGCCGCGGATCGAACGGCAACTACGGCAGAGCCTGCAACTCGGCGGCGGCGACTGGGGCAGCCTGTTCACCGAGCCGGTGGCGATCGTCACCTATGTGCTGATGGCAGTGCTGCTGATCGTCCCGCTGGTGCTCAAGTTGATGCACCGCGACGAGGAGACCCTGCTAATCGTCGAGGACGACAAGGACCAGAGAGAGAAGGCTCAGGCATGATTGTCGTCGGTTACACCGCGGACCGGTTCGGTCAGGCGGCGCTGGATCACGGCATCGCCGAGGCCAGGCTGCGCGACACCCACCTGGTCGTGATCAACTCCACGACGGGCGAGGCGTATTCGGACCCGGCCTTCGCGCAGCCGGCTCAGGTGCGCGACGTCGAGGCCCGACTGGCCACCTGCGGCGTCCCCTACGAGTTCGCGCAGCCGGTCGGCGTCGACGCCGCCGAGGAGTTGCTGTCCGCGATGGACCGGCCCGAGGCCGTGCTGCTGGTGATCGGGATCAAGCACCGCAATCCGGTGGGAAAGCTCCTGCTGGGCAGCGTGTCTCAGCAGGTTCTGCTGGAGTGCCCGAAGCCGGTGTTGGCGGTCAAGCCGGACGAGGACTGACGTCTGCGTCCAGGTTCAACCGGATCGCTCCGTCGACCGCCGACACCGGGTAGCTGCGCACGGCCATGCCGCCGCCGACCTCGCACCCCGTGCTCGTGTCGAACGTGTGTCCGTGCAGCGGGCAGACCACCACCTGCTCGTCGATGAGCCCGTCGGCCAGTGGCCCGCCACGGTGCGGGCACACCGCGTCGATGGCCCGCAGGGAGCCGTCCCGCAGCCGGAAAACGGCGACCTGCTCGCCGGCCACCGCATACGTCCTGCCCTCGCCTGGCGGGATCTCGTCGAGCGGGCCGACGTCGATGTCATTCATCGGACCGGCACCTGGGGGAGCGGTAGCAGCGGCAGCGACGTCCGGAACTGACCCTCGGTGACGGGCTCTCTGCCGTCCTGCCACGGATCCCGATAGGCGGCAACGGACTTGGCCATGTTCGCATCGAGTTGTCCGAGGAAGGCGTCGTCGGCCTCATCTATCAAGATTGCCCGGATCTTCTCGATGCCGACGCGGGGCACCCACTTGTAGGTGCGTTCGAGCCAGTTGGCGTCCTCGCGGTAGTACTGCAGGAACCGCCCGGTCAGCGTCATCACCTCATCGGTGCTGTCGACGGTGGCCAGCAGATCCCCCTTGCGGATGTGGGCGCCTGCGGCACCGCCGACGTAGATCTCCCAGCGTCCGCCGTCAACCGCGACGACGCCGAGGTCCTTGCACAGTGCCTCGGCGCAGTTGCGGGGGCACCCGGTGACCGCGAGCTTCATCTTCGCCGGGCTGGACAGGCCCTGATAGCGCTCTTCGATGGCGATGCCAAGGGCAGTCGAGTCGCCCACACCGTAGCGGCAGAAGTCGCTGCCCACACAGGTTTTCACGGTGCGGAAGCTCTTGCCGTAGGCATAGCCCGACGGCATGTCGAGGTCGCCCCACACCGCGGGGAGGTCCTCCTTGCGCACCCCGAGCAGATCGATGCGCTGCCCGCCGGTCAGCTTGATCATCGGGATGGCGTACTTGTCGGCAACGTCGGCGATTCGGCGCAGCTGCCAGGACGAGGTGACACCACCCTTCATCTGGGGCACCACCGAGAAGGTGCCGTCCCGCTGGATGTTGGCGTGCACGCGGTCGTTGATGTACCTGGCGTCGCGTTCATCGACGAACTCGTCGGCCCATATCGTCTCCAGCAGCGACGCGAGCGCCATCTTGGAGTTGGCGTCCTCGGCGCCGT